>CAYTFM010000086.1:0-9143 GCA_964436735.1 uncultured Victivallales bacterium
GGATCGGAGAAATACGGCCGCAAGAGGCTCGTCCGCCGCGGCGGATTGCGATCTTTTGGATTCGCGTTCCTCGAGAGCTTTCGATACCGAGGTATCGAAAGCCTCTCCGAACACAAACCATTCCTCAAAATCTTCGCAACCAATTTTAAATTTTCACCTTATATTGAGTATAACGCCGGATTCCGGCTCGACCGCGCACTTCCCCGCGTCTCCGGGAAGCCGGAGGATGGTGAAGTTTCCCATGAACCGTTCGCGGGAGGCCTCAGGCAGGTCACGCCCTTTTTCAGCTATGTAGTAGTTGTTGAGGAGGAACTGCGACTTGTAAGCGGACTTCGACCGGTAGGGAATGACGCTGTCGCTGGTGACGATGACGGCGATCTCGTAGGCGCCGTCGCGCAGGGCGAGCGAGCCTTTGCTGTAGGGGTTCAGCCGGACGAAAAACTTCTCCGGCCCGTCGTAGAACGCCATGAGATGGTACGCCGTGGAATTCTTGATGGCGTCGACGGAGCATCCCTTCACGAGGGAGGGCAGTTCCAGCGCCGGCTTTTCCTGCTCCTTGAGCGGGAGTTGCTTGACGGCGTCGAATCCGATTCTCATGGCCTCGTCGCGCGCCTTGAGGCCTTTGTCTGTGCCGACGAGCACGTCGGAGAGCAGACTCAGCATGAAGGCCCTTTTCATGGGCGAGCCGTTTTCGTAGAACGACGCCGTCTCCTCGAGACACGCCGCAAGCTTTCCGCGCAACTCCTCGGGAAACGACATCCCCTTCATCTCGCCGATGAGGAACGACGCCAGATGGTAGATGGCACTGAAGTCCTTCCCCATGCGGGCGGCGTCGATTTTGGCGGCGATCTGCTCCTGCGCGTCCGCCGCCTCGCCGCTTTCGGGGGCCTCCCGCAGTATCCCGCGGAAATAATCAAAGGCCTCCTCATACTTCCCCTGCGCAAGCAGCTCCGTTCCCATCTCGCGCCTCGCCTGCTGCCGGGCTTTCAAAAACTCCTCCCTGCCAGGAAAGACGGGCGTATATGCCTCCGTTCGTACCAGCTCCTGAACGGCGAACGCCTGCTCCTGGGGCGTCTTCCCCTTCTTCTCCACCTCTTTCCGTACCGCATCCGGCACTTGACGGAGAACCTTTTCCGGCCCGAAACAGTCGTTGAGGAAGGAGACGTAGATGACCGCTTTCTGAGAGAGGATCTCATTGCAATAAGCAAGGGTCTGATACGACTCCCGCCTGGCGCGGACCCGCTCCAGCTTGCCAAGGTACACCCGCAGCAGTTCGTCCCAGGCCTTGACGGCGGGCGCGTACCGCGTCTCCGGCGGCACCCCGCCTTTGGCGTCCTTCTTTCCCACCCTGTCGACGTCACGGACGTAGTTCGCGGCGGTCAGCAGCAGTATCTCGACCTTGTTTTCAGAATCGTCGGGCGCCAGCCAGCGCAGCTTCCCCGCTTCCGCCAGACGGGCAATCCCCACCAGCGACTCGTCGAAAAGCCGTTGCCGCTCAAGCCACTCCTCCGATCCAATGCGGACAGCCGTCTTCGGGTTCGCCGCGCTGCTCATTTTGATCGCCGCTGAGAGATAAGCCAGCGCGGTCACAGGCCGATCCGAGTTCAGGCTTTTCCGTCCCAGTTCCATCAACTCCTTGTAGGGATGCCTCTTGCACAACGCCTCCTCAAGGGGTCCATTCCGATAGCTCCAGTACGTGACGCTATGAACATCCTGGACGGCGAACGCCGCCGCTTTTTCAAAAGCGGCGTCCGCCGCTGCCGCATCACCTTTGTCCATCGCGGAGCTCCAACGTCCGACAAGGAACTCGAGCGTCTCCTTCTCAGGCAAGGCGCCTTCCGGATCGTCCCATCGTTTCCCGAGTTCGGCTTCGATCTTCTCCACATCCCCCGAGGCGGCGGCCTCCTTGAAACGCCGCACCCCCATCTCTCGGACGGTCTCCTTCATATAACGGAGAGCGTCCTTCAAACCGGGAGGCGTCTCCTTCTCAGCCAATTTCGCGAACTGGTCGCACAGCTCCTTTTCCATGCCATACACCCGCTCGGCCTCATCCATGGAATTCGCGCCGCGCGCCTCCTCGAAACGCCTCATGTGGAAGGCGGGAAGGACTTTCATGGCCGCCCGTTTCTCCTCCTCGGAACCTTCCCGGTAAAATTTCCCGGCGCGCTCGTAGGCCTCGGCGGGATCCTTATCCGACAATTCCTCGAGGGTCTGAGCGGGAGTCTTGACGGGCTCAACGGGGTTCGCCGGTTTCGGAACGGCAGCAACCATCGTTGAAGTCGGCTCGCTTACCGCCGCCTGCGGCTTTGGCACGACTTCGGCGTGCCACCAGAAGGGCATCGTGTAGACAAGGCACAAAACCGCCAGCATGACAAACCCGCACCCCATGCCGTATTTTCTGATGTCGTCCGGATCCATACGCAATTCCTTTCACATAGGAGGGCGCAACCACTCTTATGAAACAACCACTTCAAGGCCACAGCACACCCACGGGAGCGGATGGCGTAAGGGAGCCATCCGCTCTTGCCCACTCCGCCGCGACAACCGTTTCTCTCTTGATTATGCCTCTGCCCACGCGGGGGTGGGTGTGCTCCTAAGGTAGCGAAAGGATTGTGGGGAATCAAGACAGGGCGCAGGCTTTCAAGCGGACGCCTCGTGTCATTCAAAGACAAGCGTTCCCCACATCGACGGAACGATCTTCGACTCGACGGCGATGTCGTTGAGCATGAGGTTCGAGGTGTCGCTCCAATATCTGCGGTCGACCGTCCGGACGCCGGACTGCTCCGAAAGACAACGTCCGAAATCGCCCGACAGCCGCGGCGTCCGCGCCGGATACAGATGAAGCGCCTCGAGCGGAATCGCCGCCTCGAGCTTGAATCCGTCGTTCCTCCGTTGCACCACAGCCTTGACGCCGGCAATGATCGCGACCTTGTCGATGGTGGTCACCCACCACGGCGAGGCGAATTCCACCTTGCCGGCCTTGTCCGCGCCAGGGACGCAGTAGTCGTACAGAATCGCCTTGACGCCGTCGCCGACGGGAACCAAGCAGAGCCGCAGATCTCCGGGAACCGCTTTCTGGCGATCGGCGGGAGCTTTCGAATCCGTGCCGAGGAAAAGGTCAATGACGTCCCCTTTCCGGAAGGCGTCTTTCCAGTCGTCCTCCGTCGCGCCGTTTTTGAATGGCGCGCGATCATCGGCGCCGTCGAATGAGATGTAGAGGTTCTTATCGTCGTAGGCCAGTGAGATCCCCTCCTCCCGCGCCGACGGCCAACTTGACGGCATGCCGTCCGGGCGCAGCCCTTGCACTTTTTTAATGGTATAACTTTTCGCCGACGGTTTCCCTTCGACAGCCCGCTGGATCCGCAGCTCGAGCGCCCGCTTCACATCATCCGCAGTGACGGCGAACTCGCCTCCCTCAAGACGCCGCGCCTTGTCCAAACCCAACTGCTCGACGACCACCGCCGTGGGACCGCCGGGCGCGACGACATAGAGTGAATGTGGTTTCCCCTCGCCGTCGACCGCCTCCTGGAAGTTTCCGCCGAAATGCTCGCCGTCAAGGGTGCTTCCCGCGAGCTGCGCGGAGGTCGGTGGCGCGGGAAACGTCCATGCGTCGCCACGCCGTGCGTCGGTGAATCCTTTGCCAACATAGAGCCCCTCGGTCGTGATGAAATGGGTCGCGCCGTAGTCTGTCCCGTAGCAGAGTATCTCCCCCAGCTCCTTATTCACAAACGTCGATCCATAGCAGCGCAGCGGCGAGACGAGCACGCCCGGCTCGTCGCCGTACGTCGTCGAATTTCTCCCCGCATGGAGTCCGGGCCAGCGGCAGACGTAGCGCCAATTGACCTTTCCGTCCGGTGCCATGCTGAAGAGGTAGGGACTGATGGCGACCGCGTTTCCCTTCCGATCCATGTAGACGTTCTGCACCTGGTTCGGATCCCATGTCTTGAAGCCGGCCATTGTGCACGCCGTCGGAAGCTTGTAGACGGGATAGCCCTTGTCGGTCAACTCGGCGACCTCGCAGAAATTGATGCCGACCTGCCCATTGCCGGAGCAGAAGGCCACGGAGAAATCCTGGTTCATCCGCACCCCCCATCCCGCCGCCCCCAGATCGAATTCGCTGAATGTGACTTCCTCCGCTTGAACACGTCCGTCGTCGTTGCGGTCTGTCCAGGCAAAGGACTTCGCCGCGACGCCCTTTTCCCCAAACCGCTCCTTGAGCCATTTCGGCGGCGCGCCGACCGCGGCGGCGGGTTTGAGCCCGTCCCCGACCAGCGCCCAGAGCACGGTGATCTCACCCATCGCATAGCCGCCCCACAGACTGAAAAAGAGCTTGTCGCCTCGCCAGAAGGGATACTCCGGCGAGCAGCCGTTGAAGTTGTGCGGCCGCCGCTCCACGAAGCTGTCGTAGCGGGGATCGCCGTATTTCCATAGGATTCTCTCGAGCGACACCGCGCCGCTCTTCGGATCATGGCGGTATTCCTTTCCTGCGAGAAAGGCGCGGTGCATGTCCTTGGGATCGATGCTCCCGCCACCGCCATACTCAGTGGGACCAATGACCTGCTTGACACACCGCCCATTGGCGTCCCAGACACTGACGCGCTTGAGATCGTAGTTGTTCTCGCAAACCCACAAGTTTCCGTCGGGATCGAGCTCCAGACCGGTGGGATTCTCCATGCGGTCCGGATCGAATTTCCCGGCGATGTGTCCGCCGGACTTTCCAATGACGCGCGACAACTTGCCATCCCGGCTGAAAACTTTCACGTGGTGCGCAGGCTCCTGCTCGCCAACATAGAAGTTGCCCTCGCCGTCGACCGCCAGACTGAAGGGATTTTCAAGACCGCTTTCCACGATCACATCTTTCTTGCCAGTCGCAGGATCGATCAGGACAAGCGTCATGCCGGAGAGGACGGCGAGCCGTCCATCGGAACACCCCCGCATTCCCATCGGGCTCTCGACGGGGATCTCGCCGACCACTTTCATTGTCTCGTTCTTGCCGGCCAAATTCTCTGATATATCCGCCACGAGAATCCGGTTTCCGCTCTTATCTCCTATATAGGCAAGCCGCCCGCGGACAACCAGTCCCTCCACGGTTCCCAGTTTGCTGCCTTCAGTCACCTTTTTGGAAAAAACGCCGGTGAGCTCGCCGCTCTCGGCTGGCGTGATCGCCTCGTCGCCCACCGAGAACATTCGTTTCGCCGCATCGGTCTTCGCATTCACACGCACCAACGCGGGGCTCTGCTTCGCGAAGGAGAGCCAGCCGCCCTGCGCGAAGAAATAGACGAAGCCGTCGTCCGACGCAAGCACATGGGGACAGGCGAGTTGCATCCGCTGGTCGCCCCACTGCTTGCACATCTTGAAGTCGGTCTGGATGAGGGTGTCGCCCTCCTCGTTGAAGGCGCCGATCCACATGCCGTCGCCGCAGCGGATGATCGTCCGCGGGGCCTCGTGGTCGGCGAGCCAGCCGCCGCGCTTGTCCGCCGACAGCCACGCGACGCCATCGCGCAGCAACGGACAAAACGCATAGCGGTACTCGAGTGAAAGCCCCGGATGCCAGACGCCGCGCCAGCGGTACGCTCCAGGCTCCGCCACCTTGCGGGCGTCCGCCGGCGGCTCCCAAAGGAACGGTCTGCTTTTCCGGAATGGAGGCCAGAACTCATCGAGCGTCCCGAGATCCCACCACACGGTGTTCGCGCCAGCCTTGAAGCGCCGCCCGGCGACGACGTTCTGCACGACCTCGCCTTTCTGATCGACAATCTGGATCGTGGCATAGCCGTCGGCAGGCATTTGAAACTCTATGGGACGCACACGCGTGGACTGATCGTCAGTCGCCGCCGCTGGATCGAAATAGGCGAGGAACGAATTGCCCGTCCCCTCGGCGCCGCCGACCACGAACGCCCTGCCCTCCGACGCGGTGATGGCGGTAAGGCGATGACAATTCGAATCTCCGACCTTCACTGGTTCGATCCAACTCTTCCCCCCATCGTCCGTCCGGAACACCTCCGTCTCATTTATCGACCATCCATGCGACGCGTCTTTGAAGAACACCGGTCCCGGAGCCTTGCTCTTCGTCCATGTGGCGCCACCATCGTCGGTTTCCAGGGCGTCGACGCCGTTGAAGCGCACCCAGCCTCTCGTCTTCGAACCGAAATACACGTACTGCGTCATCTGGTTGGGATCGCCCGTCACATGCGGCAGATCCACCTTCCGCCATGTCCGCCCGGCGTCCTCGCTCAGGGCGAGGCTCCACGGTCCGGCGGCCACCGCCATGAAGCTGTCGCCGACCAAGCTGAGCACGGATTTGGAGGCGATCCAAAACGATGGCGGCCGCGGCAGCGCCGGCGCGTTCGGCGACCATGACTTCCCGCCGTCCTCGCTGCGCAGCAGTCCCCGCGCCGAAGAGATGACGAAGCCTATTTTACCGCCGGGGAAAAAGCGCACCGATGAGAACTGCTCAGAGGGGGACGAACCGACAAGTAGCTCCTTCCAGCTTTGCCCGCCATTCTCGGTCATGACGACGACGCCAGGAGCCTGCCGTCCGTACGGGAATCCAGCGGCGACCGCCGAGTCCGGCCCCACCGGCGCGACGCTGTTGAACCAGAAGGCGTCCTTGGAGCTCCAGCATGATTTCCACGTCTTCCCCCCGTCGCTTGTCCTCGCCACCGTGCGGATGCCGCAGCTCCATCCATGTGAGGCATCCCAGAACGAGACGTTCCACAAAAGGCCATTCGAACCAGGATCGGTCGAACGCCACCCGCCTTCGAGCTCCGTGGCTGCGAGCCGTAAAACAGTAAAGACGGCAACGGCCAGAACGGGGAACGCCTTGCAGGCAAGTTTCCAACTCATGCGAATCCTCCTATAAATAGATTTTCGGCACATCCGCCGTTTCTTCACTCGCTCACCCACGACGCAAGGTCGTGGGGGTCGGTGGGATATATGATGCCTTGATTGTAGCCGATTGATTTCATTCACCCACGGGACAAGCCCGTGGGGATCCAACACCGGCCCTTATGGGCTCGCCACATGAACTCCACCGCCCTCCGCCCACGACGCAAGACCGCGAGTTCCACCAACGGCCCCCATGGGCTCGTCCCATGGGTGAAGACGATCACTGGCTACCATACGTTCGCTCCCCAGTTACGGCCCCCACGGCCTTGTGCCGTGGGTGAAGAAGATCATCATCCCCGCCCTCTTCCCTGGCCTTGCGTCAACCGACTCTCACTCAAACACGATCTCGCCCCATGCGGCCGAATCTGGCCACGCCTCGCTGGGCAGGTCGTTCACCAGATTGGTGTCTTTATTGAAAAGGTATGTTCTCGCGATGTTGCTCATCCCCGCGGCGTCGGACGAGATGAAACCGAGATCTCCCTTGAGCCGCATGCCGGCCTGGGGTTTCAAACCGATGGCGGCAAGCGGCACCGCGGCCTCGACGCAATAGCCACCGGGACGGAGTTTGACGACGACCGTGGCGTCCTTGATGACCTCGACCCGGTCGAACCGTATGCTCTTCACAGGCGAGGTATACACTCTCGACAGCGATGCGGGAGCCGTCGTGTCCACCGGCGCCATCAGGACGGCGACCGGCTTGCCCTCGAGCTGCGAAATGACAATGCGCTTAGCTTCCGGAACTGGCGCCCTCTCCAACTTCGCCGCCGGATCCACGCACAGCTGCAGATCGACACAATCGCCGGTTTTGAAAAGCCTGCCGAAGTCCTTGCCCTCGTTCAACCAGGGTGAGGCGTCGTCGACATCGAAGGCGATGTAGAGGTTGACGTCATCCCAACCAAGCGCGGCCTTCGCCTTCCCCGGCTGCCCCTCGCGTATGATCTCGAACAGGGCGGAACCGTATTTCTTCAGATCGCCATCAAAAGCGGGAGCGGCCGACATGCGGCAGGCAGCGACTTTCGCCGCAGCAGCACTCTTCCGTGCCCGCGCCTCGTTGTCGGCGACCGCCTTCGCAAGCTGCGCGGCGTCGATCTGAAGCGTTCCACCGTCGAAGCGTCGGATGCTTTCCAAGCCTTTGATCTCCATGATCATGGCGGCCTCCCGCGCGATGCCGGTGACCTGGCGGATCGCACCGTCGCGCTGCCGTCCGAACCAGCCGTTGAACGGCTCGCCGCCCTCGGAAAAACCGTTCATCGGTTTGCCGACGAGCGCCTCCTCGGTGTCGGGCAGCGATTCCGACGGCAGGCGCCCGTCCTGGAAAATCGTGCCGGCGAAAAGGCCGTCGCTGGTCATGAAATAATCCTGTCCGAGATTGCCCCGCATCATGAAGACGGAGCCGCCCCCCTCCATCTTCGCGGCGCCGCAGATCTTCAACGGTCCGATCAACAATCCGGGCTTCGGCATGGGAGCCTTGTGCGAGCCATGAACACCGGGAAACGGATTGGGATACGACCATTCCACCACGCCGTCGGCAAGCCGCAGGCAGCGCATCGTGTCGGCCGCGCCGCCGTTGTTGCCGCTCATGCACACGAGTTTTCCCTCGCCCTCAAGCGGGAACAACTCGCCGTTGGCGGTGATTTTCAGCGTCTCGACGGACTCCGGGCCATAGACGGGAACGCCATCGGCGGAAACCTTCAGTGGCTTGCATCTGACGGTCCGTCCCTCTTTGTCGCTGGCGTAAATGCTGAGGTCGTCGCCGATCCGGCCCCCCCAACCGTTTACCAGCGGAATGCCACCCGCCACGAATGCGCATTCATCAAGACTCACCCGCCCGTCGCCATTCAGATCGTTCCAGAACACGCCGTCCTTCGGATTCTTGTCCTTCAGATCAAGCCCCGGCAGCTGCTTGGCAAGTTCGCCCACGCTGGTGAGGGCGGCGACGGGACGCCACGCCTCGCCGTCTGGCATGTAGACGGCGTGATAGCTGGCGTAGGTGCCGATAAAGTATAAATAGTTCCGCTCAATCCCGTTCGCCTTGCACAGCCTGAAGGATGGGCTGGCAAACCAGTGCGGCTGCGTCCACAACGGAAACGCCTCGCTCTTCAAAGGATCTGGAACCCACAAAATCCGCTCCAGCTTCCATGAGCGTGATTTCTTGTCGAGAGAGAACTCCATCGGACCGCAATACGCCCGCGCCGGATCGCTTTCATGCAGGTAGCAATTCGTGCCGGCATACCCCGTGTTTCCGATGTAGTCCCGCA
>CAYTFM010000086.1:9153-17086 GCA_964436735.1 uncultured Victivallales bacterium
GACGGAGACGCGCCGCGGGAAGTCCCAGCTTTCGACAACCCACACCCGTCCTTCCTTGTCGACGGCCACCGAACTCATCATCACCATCGCCTGCGCGTCGAACGCGCCGCAGATCGCCCGCCCGCCTTTCCGTCCGCATGCGTAAAGCTGCTCTCCCTTGACGCTGAAAGCTTTGACTTGGCTGTCCGCCCCGATATCAACCACGAGGGCGTTTCCCTCTTTGTCGAAGGCGAGGGCGACGATCTTGGCCGCGCCGGGCGTAGGAATGGTGACAGCGTCCCCCTTGTCGAGATCTATTTTGACGACCGCATTGTTCTGTACGCCGTACAGTTTTCCATCGGGAGCGAAGGCGAGAGCCGTGGTGGCGGACGTCTTCACGGTTCGAAGCAGTTCGGCCGTGGCGGCGTCAAGCTCGGCGATCAGGCCGGACTCGAGGGCGAGCGCAAGCCGTCCGCTCGAGACCGCCATGGCGCTCACCGGGGAAAACTGCTCCTTCAGAATCTGCTTGAGAGGAAGATCGAAAGGCCGCGCCGCGCCGTCCTTCTCAAAGGGCCGCTCCGATCCATCCTTCGCGGAATATCTGCACAGGTACGACTCGTTCGAATGCCAGTCCATCGTCTGGCAGGCGTACACGAACTCTTTGTCGGCTGCCATCTTTCCCGCGCCGCGGTACTGGCTCCACGCCTTGCGGCCATCGGGCCCGATTCCGATGATGCCATAACCTCCCTCGGCAAAGGGCCACGAAACTATGACGGAATCACCCGAGGCGGCGACGCCGCAGGGCGGATAGTGGTCGGCACCCCATCCGCCGCGGCCGTCCTTGCTGCGCCATGGCGGCGTGCCTGGATTGTAGAAGCACATATCGTATTCGGCCCGAAACTGGCCGCGGGAAAGTCCCCGCACCTTGTAGCTTCCCGGCGCCACGGGCTTCCCCGCGTCGTCAAGGCCATCCCACAGCACCTCCACAGTTCGCGCGCCGTCCTTCGTTTCGACGCCATACACCTCGGGATCGCAATCGGCGGCGAGATTCCTGACGCGCCCACCTTCCATGCTGTCAATGACGATCGTGAACTGCGTGGCGGCGGCGGGGATCGGCACTCGCACCCGCACACTCCCCGTGATCCTCTCGACCTCCGGGACGTAGCGACGCAGCGCGACACCTCCCTTGTCGAGCAGAATGGCATCGCCACAGACATCCTTGGCCGTCCAAAAGAACTCGCGCGTCGTCACCCCCTTCTGCATGTTGTCGGCATAGCGGTGGATCGGCCACGCCTTCCCGGTCGGATCGCCCCACAGCGCCTCGATGCCAAGGTTCAGCTTCATGCCGGCTTTGACCTCCGGAGCCTTTTTGCAGATCGCCTGCCACGGAATCCGACACTCCTGGGCGAACCCCTTCCCGTCGACATCAGCCTTGTACGCCAGTGCGAGTCCCTCGCCCAACTCGGAGGAGCCGGGCTTTCCCGCGAGAATGACGCGCGCGGCGTCTTTCGGGGATTGCATGTCCTTCCACTTCTCAATGGTGAGCGCAGGAATGGCGCGCCCCGTGAAGAACCAGGTCGTGATCCACGAGACTTGGTCAGCGGTGCGGATACGCAGCTGCAGGGCGTCCGACTTCCATCCGTCGAGTGGGTTGATGAGCGGATCGACCATGCTGAACATCGGCGTGGTGTCGCGCCATTTCGCCGCGAGATACAGGAACTCCTTGTCCCATGCGGCGGCAAACTCGACGGAGTAGCTGTCGCGGATCGAGTAGTCGGCGAAGATCTGTATCCGGCCGGACCAGTCCCAGTCGGAGAGATCGCCGTCGATCGTGATGCCCGAAGTGGGAGCCGGTAGAACACTGATCCCCTCGTTCTGGCTCTGCATGCCGAGCATGTTCTCCGCCCCGAGCGATGGCGAGCCCACGCCGGTTAGCAGCAACCCGGCGGCGATCAGACAACTCCGCGACACTCCAACTCCACTCATGAGATCCTCCTATTCATTGAGGTGCATATGCAACACGAATTTTCCATTCCCCAGTTGGAGGGCGATGCCTGTCCGAGCCGCCAAGACGCATTCACGGCTCACACAGGGTTCGCCCTCCAAAAGATTTTGGCCACCCCTCTACTTTTCCGTCGGCGCCCAGGACGAATACAGCGGCGCGGCGAAACTGGATCCCGGGCGGGTCACCTCCTGCGTCGCATGTCCGTCGGACCACCCGCACGTGACGCTTCTGCCGTTGCCGTGGACGGCATTCACCGTGCGGGACATCGCATAGCCCGGAAACAGGGCGCCGCCGTTGCTCTCCAAATACCCGGCAAAGCCGATGCGGTCAGCGACGAGTAGAACCGTGGACGGATTCTCCTCGTTCAAAAGCTGAGGAAGATATTTCCCCACGCGCGCCGGCCCTCCCGCCGCATCCCATGTTCCAACGCCGCTGCCATCCGCATGAAGCGTGTTCCCTGTGTAGTAAATGTTGAAGGCGTAGTAGAAGCATTTCTTCCAGCCAACCGAGTTGTTGAAGTAATCATAGAAAGTTCCTTTTGACCGGACCGCCACGGGGCAGGTGTAGACGGCTCTGCTGGGGATGTAACTGTTGGCGACCAACAGGCAGTCGGGCGTCGTCGTGATTCCGTCCAGCGGAATCAACTGCGCGATTCCATCACCCGTCAGATAGTTTGTCCCCACCCCGGGGGTTCTGCCGTTGTGGTCCGCGGCGAAGGATGTGACGCCCATGATGAGCTGTTTGCTGTTGCTTGCGCAGTACGCCTGCCGCGCGGTCTCCGCGGCGTTCTTCAACGCCGGCAGCAGCAGCGACGCCAGTATCGCGATGATCGCGATGACCACTAATAACTCAATGAGGGTGAAGGCGGTCGCCATCACCCTCATTGAGTTAATGGTCCGACTCCGTCGTCCCTGCGCTTCATTTGTGAAAATCTGGCCCCACATCCGATTCGAGCGACATGTGTTCAGAGTTGTAATTGACGTGCGCATGATATCCTCTTTCTCCAGATTTTCATATCCTCTTAACCGAAGTCAAAACCACAAACAATTTGTCCGATGGAGCTTCCCTCCTCGCCGTCGCCCATTCGGCAGACACGCCGTCCTTCTCATCTCACCCTCAAAGTGTTTACACAAACAATTTGTCCGACTGAGCTTCTCTTCCCGCCACCACCCACCCGGCAGACACGCCGTCCTTCTCATCTCACCATCAAAGTGTTTTCCGGCTTGTTGCCGTCGCGTCGTATGGTAGCGACGACACGCTCGGAGAGGCGCCGTGTCGGGGCGGGACGGAGACGGTCAATCATATCCGCCGCCACCGCAAGCATCTTCGGCACGTCGAATCCGATCCGCCACGCCGACACCGCGCTGGGCGTCACCATGGGAAAGTTCGCATGCGCCACCACGGTCAATCCTCCAGAGCGATCAACGCCCGCGTCGAGCAGCCCCTGGGTCGCCGACGCGACAAGGTTGTCGTCGCAGATCACCAGAGCCTCGGGCCGGGGGCCGACGGAACAGTTGAAAAGCAGCGTGGCGACGTTGCGCGCCCAGCGCGGCGAGATGATCTCGAACCCATGCGTCCATTCGGGGCGCGTCTCGATGCCCGCCGCGGCGGCATGCGCCAAAAGTGTGGCAAGATGGCACTCGTACAGCTCGTGCCCGTAACAGAAGATCGCCGCGCTCCTCACGCCCGCCTTCTTGAGGCATGCGACCGCCTCGACGGCGAAGGAGTCGATGTCAATCTTCACCTGGGACGCCGCGTAATAGTTGGCCCCCGACGTGATGGCGACCAGGGGGATGCGCTTTGAGAGAAGAGTCAGTTGCGGATCAAGCCCGGTGGGCTGCGAGGCGGATATGATCCCCTTGAGGGCTCCCACCGAGGCCGCATGCAGCAGACGGGCCGAGTCGTCGCTTCCCTCCTCGCCGCGGGATTCGCTCACCAGGCAGATGTCGAAGTCGACGTCGACGCCTTCTATGCCACGCCGCGGAACATCCTTGAACGCTTTGAAATACTGTCCATTCAGGGAGTTGGACTTGGGCAGGATCACGGCGATCCGGTGCAGATGCGGCGGCCGCTCGGCCACCAGCGAACCCTGGCCGGGAATGGTGCGCACGAAACCCAATTCCACCAGCTCGTCGAAGGCGTCCTGGATCGTGACCGGCCCCGTCTTGTGTTCCGCTATCAGCAGCTTCCGGGACGGCAGCGACGCGCCGGGCGGAAACTCGCCACTGACGATACGCCGGACGAGGTCGGCGACCACCTCGCGCCGCTTCTCCGACGGACGTCCCCGCGCTCCAGCCACTATGTCAACGCGTTGCCTCATACGACCTCCTGCGATACTAATTATATCGCACTTTTATAGTATCGCAAGGATAGTCCGCGGGGATTTTCCGGATTCTTCCCTTGACAAGTTATTTAATCTACTATATAATATACTTTTAAAGAGCTATTGGATATATCAATGAGCCTCCGTGGATACCGCCATCTCGCCGACATGCTCGAGGAGAAAATCCTCTCGGGGGGCTACGCCCCGAACGAGCGGCTCCCCTCGACGAAGGAGCTGGCCGTCACGCTGAGGACCGCCCCGCTCACCATCCAGCGCTGTCTGCGGCGCCTGCAGGAGCGCGGGCTGGTCAGGCGCAGCCCGAAGAAAGGCACCTTCATCAATCCCCGCGCGAGCGGCAACGTCGTGGGACTTCTCTTCGGCCTCAGCCCCTTCGAGACGGCGAGCCCCTTTCCCCGGTTGCTGCTGGCCGCCTGCGCGGAGGCCGCGCCGCGGCACGGTCTAAGCCTCAAATATTACATCGGCGTGAACCACGATGATCCCTTCGCGCCAATGCGCATGGTGGAGCAAGACGTCGCCGCGGGCTCGCTCACCTTCCTCATCTCCATCGCCCGCACCAAGTTGCAGAAAAGCTGGCTGGAGGAGCGCTGCTCCTGCCCTTGGACCCTTCCCCGGATCGTCGATGTACGCGACTACACCCACCAAGGGGTGGCGCATCTGCTTGCCCAAGGATGGCGCCGGATCGCCATTATCTCGACCCACGGCGCGGACAGCGCCCGCAAGGAGGAGGCGGAGGCGGGGGCGAAGGCGTTCGCCGCGGCGGGACTCGCCTGCCCGGCGGACATCCTGATCCGCTGCGGACAGACGCCCCAGGACGGCTATCCTGTCATGAAGAAACTTCTTGCCCGCGGCGGCGCCCGTCCCGAGGCGGTCCTGGTGAACAACGACCTCCTGACCCCCGGTGTCCTTCTCGCCATCGCCGAGGCCGGACTGAAAATCCCCCGCGACATCGCCGTGGTCTCACAAGAGAACAAGGGAGCCGAGATCGTCAGCCACGTCCCTCTCACTGTCTTGTCCGTCGACGCCATCCGCATCGCCGACGCACTGCTCGGAGAGGCGCGCGCCAGAAGCCATTCCTTCAAACCCGGCAGCAACACGCTCGACGCGAGAGTCAAAGCCATCCTCATACCACGCGAATCGTCAAAAAGGAGCTGAGCGATGCTAGTTCGAAAAACCATCATGCGGCAAACGCCGTTCGCCTTAATCGGACTATTCCCCATGGCCGCGCCACTTGCCGCGGCGGATCTCCTGGTCGAGTATCCCACCCCCTTCACACTGGTTCAGCGCGACACGGACAAAACCGGCGTCATCACGGTGAAAGGGAAGATTCCGGGAGGACAGCGCGCGGAGAAGGTCGAGGCGCGTTTCAACGGCGGCGAGTGGCAGGAGGTGAAGACGCTCGCCGCTGGGACCGCGTTTGCTGGCGGCATCACCGGACAGACGGGACAAGGCGCGCTTGAGGTGCGGACAGTGGGTGGGGCCGAGTCGCAGGGCCGCGTGGAGACCGTCGGCGTCGGCGACCTGTTCCTGATCGCCGGACAGTCAAACGCCGATGGCCGCGGCGCGGCGATGGTCGAGATGAACCCGGAGAATCCTTATATCGGGGTCAAATACAATCAGGGGAAATGGTCCAAAGGCGGCGACCCCTCGTCCAACGAGGGACCAACGGCGTCGCCATGGCCGATTGTCTTGAACAGCCTCATCCCGGACCACAAGATCCCCGTCGGCTACATCACGGCCGCCATGGGCAGCACCGTCGCGCGGCAGTGGCGCCGCGTGGAAGGCGCCACGGCGAAAAACGCCTGGGGGGAAGGGGGGATGTTCGCCCGCGCCGTGGAGATCGTCACAACCGCGACCGGCGGCACGATGAAGATCAAGGCGGTGCTCTATCATCAGGGGGAGAACGATATGACACACCACAACAAACTCAACGTCAAAGGCGATTACGCCGCCTACAAGGAGCATCTCACGGCGGTGGTCTCCGACTTGTGGGACGCCTTCCACGCCCCCGTCCTCGTCGGACAGATAACGAACCTGGCCTCAGCGGATTCAAAGCGCAAGGAGAACGACAACATCCGCCGTGCGCAGCAGGAGATCTGGTCCGAGCATGCGCACGCCGTGCAGGGAGCCATCACCTACGACATCATGCCGACTGACGGCGTCCATTACAAGACGGCCGACAACATGCGCGTCTACGCCGGACGCTGGACGGCGGCGATCCAGCGGGGCGTCTACGGCGAGAAGAAAATGGCGTATCCCTCCCTGCAAGGCGTCCGCAAAACCGGAGACAAACAGTTCACGCTGACCTATGACCAGCCGCTGCGCATCGCGGCGTGGGATGGCAAGGAGAACGCGAAAGCCGTCGGCTTCAGCTTCGTGAACGGCGGCGAACTCCTCACCGATGCGCAGGTGGTGTCAACGACCATAGAAGCAAACGACGTGCGCGTCGAGCTTGATCGCCCCGTGTCGTCTGAATGGAAAATAAACTACGGGAGCGGCGCGGACGGACAAGGCGGCGCGACGCTGCGCGGCAAGACCACCGACCTGCCAGTGCCCATGCTGTTCGAACGTGTAATTGACAATGTGAAATAATGAAAGGAAGGCAAATGCTTTTCAGCTTTTCACAGGTGCGGCGGAGCCGAACAAATAATAATTCTATCAACGTGAAGGCGACCGCCTTCACTCTGATAGAATTATTAGTGGTGATCGCCATCATCGCGATCCTCGCGGCACTGTTGCTGCCGGCGCTGCAGCAGGCCCGCGCGAGCGCCAGACGCATCGTGTGCGCCAGCAACGAGAAACAGATCGTCACGGCGGTGGTCAGCTACGCCGGTGACTTCAACGGCTTCTTCCCCACCCGTCACGACTTCAGCGCCTCGGGCGGCGACCAGAACAATGTCATGCCATGGTGCATCTGCACGCACGCCCCGGCCACGTGGAACAACAGCTACAACGGATTCTATCCCGGCTACATATCCAGTCTTGAGGTGTTCTTCTGCCCCGCGATGGATCCTTCGCTGATCAATCCCACCAAGGCTCTCGTACCCGAGAATGGGGCGTGGTGTCCCCTCGGCGTCCGCTTTCAGCTCTGGTACAATGTCGGAAACGCCAACTGGCTATGGCCCAAGGATATGACGCCGACCCCCGGCAACGCGGCCATGGGGGTGAACAAGGATCGTCCTCTGCAGCTGAACACCCCGCGCCGCGTGCTGATGACGGACTGGGGATCGCCGGAGCCCAACGGGTGGAACCACTACATGAACGGACACGCGAGGTCGCGCGGCGGAGGCTTCACCAGCCGCCCCACGGGACTGCTGGGAATGAACTTCGGCTATGTGGACTGCCATGTCGAATGGATCCCCTCCTCGGAACGGAATGGCAGATACGGGACGTTCGGCTGGGAGTACGGACCCGGACCGGATCAATGACGGCGGCAACTGACATCGATAGCTGGAGCGCAAAACAGATGTGGCTTTTCGCATTAGACGGCTTGTGAATAGCGAATCGTGAATGGTGAATGGCGGCTACAACAATTCACAATTCACCATTTACTAATCACGTTGAATTCCTTATGCAGGAGACTATGGCATGAACCTTCCTACAAGTTT
>CAYTFM010000086.1:17096-29160 GCA_964436735.1 uncultured Victivallales bacterium
TCATCTGGCGCATGGACGCTTCTCTCTTTGTTTCTCTCGCTCCAACACATCACCCTTGCGCCGCAATGCGTTGCCGGTGACGCATCCTTTGTCCATTTCGACGCTCCGGTCGTGAAGACCAAAGAGGGAGGAATGGAGGTGGAGTACGGGTACAAACGCGAGAAAGGCGTGAAAGTCGAATCGATAAACTTCTTTGCGAGGAAGGACGGCAGGAATTTGTATCTGGCATCACCCGCCGCGCAGGGGATCACCGGACGGATGATGGAGGCGGATTCGGGGCGGATCTCATTCTTCCTGGATGCTCCCTATCTGCCTGCCGGGCGGTACGAACTCGTCGCCACGTGCGTCGTCAGAGCGGACGAGTCGAACCATGTCTTGAAATCGACCAGCGGAAGGTCGCTTATCCAACTTGGCGGCTACAAAGGAGCGAACTACGAACTGAGCTGCAGGGTGGCAGGAGATGTCGCGCCGTTCGTGAGGGGACAGGATGGGCTGACGCAGATGTCGGGCTCCTGGAACTTCTATTATAGCGCAGGGGTCATGTCTGGGGCATTGTCGCTTATGTACTTCAAGGACGGCAAGTGGGGCGACCTCTGTCCGCCTGCGACGTCCGGGGCGGGCGGACGTGACGGATGGCGCGCGCTCGTGATGCGCTGCCAGGGCGACAGTCTGGAACTGGAAATCGACGGACGCAAACTCGCCTGCAAGGACGAGAAGACGCTGTTCTCAAAGGGTGTCGCCGGCTTCCGCTCCGGAGACCATGGAACGGCCTATGTCGACGATGTCGTGGTGAAGGATCTGGACAGTGGCAAGACGATACGAAGCGACGATTTCGAGCGCGTCTCCATCGGTGACGCCTGGACCGCCTGCGGCGGATCGTGGGAGATAGTCAACGGCATCCCTGTTTCCGAAGAGACCATCCTCGCCTCAGTGGACATCAAGGAGCGGGACGCGGTCGAACTGCCGAAGATCGAATTGAAACGGCGCGCGGACGGCATCGACTTCTTTGTCGACGGCACACAGCGTGTTCCGCTTATCTTCAGCATCGCCACCAGCAGCGGCTCGCCGTATGCGGAAGGCACCTACAACGTCCTGCGCGACACCTACAACACGGGAGTCAGGATCTTCGCGCCGATCGTCACGATCAAAACCTTCGACAAGGACGGGCACATGGATCTGCGCCTGTTGGACGATATGATGGCGCAACTATCAGCCGCGGCGCCCGAGGGGTATTTCCTTCTCAGACTGGCTATCCCGGCCCCTCCTGATCTGCCCGCCTCGGAGAAGTTCCACATGGTGAGAACGCAGGGACAGGAAGCGGCCTCCGGCGGTTTCGAGGACACGAAGATAGAAGAGGCGTTCGACGCCTCTTTAACTTCACCCCGCTACAAAGAATATGCCGCCGCGGAAATGACGAGGCTCATCGCGCGTTTCAAAAGCCAGGGGTATGGAAGGCGCGTGCTGGGTGTCCTTGTGACAGGCGGCGGCTATGAGCTCAACTGGGGACAGCCCGGCCCGCGCCCCGACTACAAAATCGACGCCAGCTCCGCGCAGATCAAATTCTTCGGAGAGTATCTCAAAAAGAAATACGGCACGGTCGAGGCCTTGCGGAAAGCCTGGGGCATGCCGAATGTCGACTTCGAGAACCCGCCTTTGCCGGACGTCGAGGAACGAACGGTGTCGGACTTCGCCGGGTTCAAGGATCCCTCCAAGCCCGAGTCACGAAGAGTTCTTGACTTCCTCGAGCTCTATCCACATGAAGGCGAGGATGTCGCTCTTGCGATTTTCGACAGCATCCAGAAGGAGGCTCCCACCTCGTACTTCGGCCTCTTCGACCTCTTCAGCCTCAACACGGAGTGGGCCACCATCAGCCCCGGCGTCTGCGTGCCAGACACGTTCCCGATCCTGCGGCATCCGGCGGTGAAGTTCATCGGCGGCATTTTCTCCTACCATGACCGCATGGCCGGAGGCGTCTCGGCCTGCACCACCGTCCCCTGGGAGTCGGTCCGTATGCACGGGAAGATGATGCTTCAGGAAGTGGACATGGTGACGCACTACAACAAGGGTGGCATCTCGGAGCGCTGCTTCGAGGACGCCGCCGCCTCGATGCGCCGCGAGTTCGCCCACACGGTCCTGCTCGAGCATAACGCCATGTGGTACTTCGACATGGGCTACACAGGCCCCTGGTTCCACGAGCCGATACTGCTTGATGAGATGTCCCGCCAGATGCAGGTGGGGGACGCCGCCTTGGGGCTGGAGAGAAAAGACCTTTCCGAAGTCCTGGTAGTCCTCGACCTCCACTCCTTGAAGTACTCCGGCGTGAATGTCACAAAGCTGGCGCGCGGCGAGAACCCGCCGTTCCCCACCGTCGAGCATGTGCTGAACTACAGCACGCTGGTCATCGAGTCGATGATGCGCATGGGAACGCCGAAGGACTTCATCATGAAGGAGGACTTCCCGGCGAAGAACGGCTACAAGCTGTACATCTTCCCCACGCTCTTCCATTGCGACGACGCCGACCGGCAACGCGTGAGGAAGCTCGCCGAGGACGGGGCCGTGTGTCTGCTCATGGGGCCCGCCGGACTGGTCGACGACACCAGCGCCTCGTTGGCCAACATGGAACGACTTCTTGGAATCAAGGTCAAGGTCGACACACCTCAACCGCTCACCGCATCGATGCTCCCGTCAGCCAGTCCGCTCTCGCAAGGGTTCACGGGCAAAGAGACGCTCGGCGGCGGCAGCTATCGCGACGCCATGGACCAGCAGTATGTCCCCTTCTGGCACAGGTTCTACCTTGATGACGCCGGACCGCAAGACGGGCTTGAGATTCTGGCGAACTATCCGGACGGCAAACCAGCCATGGGCATCAAACGCGTAGGCAAGGGAGCCATCATCTACTCCGCAGTGCCAGTCACGCATCCAATGGTCTATAGAAACATCGCCAAATTCGCCGGAGCGCACGTCTATGTGGAGACCGACGACGCCCTCTACGCGGACGGCAACTTCGTCATGATCCACACGAAAGACGCCGGACGCAAGCGCGTCTCGCTTCCCAGCAAGGTTCCTGAGATACGGGAAGTGTTCACCGGCGAGACGATCGGGCGGAACCTCGACTCCTTTGAAGTGGAGCTGCCACCCAAGCACACGGCCGTCTATTATGTCGGGAAGAACTTCAATTTCCTCACAAGGCTTGACGGCCTGCGCGGGAAAACGGCGAAATAGCGTGAGACGTGAATAATAAGGAATACGAGTATGCTGAGGCTGAGCGCATCGATCGCGGCGTTTGTGGTGGCGACAAGCCTGACCGCCGGAACGTCGAATCTCTTTCTCGCGCCGAACTTTCCCGACTCGGCTCCCGGGGGTTGGCTCGGAGAGCATTGGAAGCATTACGAGAAACCAGCCGGTGTGAAGGGCTTTTCCATTACCGCCGCCGGAGGCGCCGTGCGCCTCAGCATTCCGGATTCACCGGAGAAGTTCGAGTGCGCACTGTACCAGAAGGCCGCATTGACGCCACAGCAGGACTATGTCGTCTCATGCAAGGTCTCGACGGACAAGGAAGGGAGTCTCAGCGTCAAATACCTTCAAGACACGGAGCCGTGGCCCATCTGCGGACTGGACGAGACCTTCAACGTGCCGGCCGGAGAGAAAAAACTTGTCAAGGCGTTCTTCACCGCAGGCGGAGAGGAAACCGCGTCGCACAGCATCCGCTTCCTCTTCAGTGGCTTCAAAGGAAATATCACCCTCTCGGATCCGCGGCTATACCCCGTCTCTTCCGCCAACAAACAGTTCATCGCGCGGTTGATCGAGGGACAGAACGACACGATCGGGATCTTTTCCGAAGCAGACAACCGCGCCCTCATTCAGCCCGGAGTCTCGCCTGACACTCCACCTGACGAAGCCAAGTGGCTCGAGAATGCGTGCGACTACAAGACAAGCAAATGGTCCGGCTCGAAAGAACCATTCCCGAAGAAAATCTGGATCAGGAAAGACTTCGTCCTGCCTGCCTCGTGGAAAGGCGCCGCCATCGAACTGGAAGTGGAGGTCAACGCCAAGGCAATCGTCTTTATAAATAGCCAGAAGGCCGGCGAGGTCGACTGGCCGAACGACAGCCTCATCCTTCCGCCGAAACTCCTCACCACCGATCCGGCGGCGAACCGTCTGACCATCTTCATGGATTGCTCGCTCACTTCCGATCCTCTTCTCGCCGCCTACCTTGACTCCGCCAAAAAGACCGTCGAAATGCCGTGCGTCAGAGATTGCATCTTAACGAAAAAAAGCAGCCCGCTGGTGGTGAAGGACATATTCATCCAGCCCTCGGTCAAGCGCAAGGAGTTGGTCATGAAGCTCAACACGACCGTACTCGACGGTGCCTGCCGCGCCGCCCTCGAGTTCGCCGTCTTCGACGCGGAGGACGGATCCATGGTCTTCTCGCGGAAGTTTCCCGAACAGACATTCAACGACGGATGGAACGTCTTCTCCCTGGACTGGATCGCCCCCAAACTTTGGGACATCGGCGCGCCCAACCTCTACTATCTCTCACTCGTTCTGAGAGCTCCGGACGGAAAAGAACTCGCCGCGCCACCGCTTGAGCGATTCGGCTTCCGCGAGTTCGAGATAGAAGGAAAGGAGATGAGAATCAACGGACATCCGATGCGGCTCGGCATGATCTACTATCCTGGCGACCGCCCGACACGCTCGGTTATGCGCAATCTCCTTCCCTACGGCTACAACGCCATGTTCGAACAGGGGATGCAGTTCTTCTACACGCACCAGATGTACCGCCGTCCCACCTACTATGAATACGGCTACACCCCCTACCAGGAGCTCTGCGACGAAGTCGGACTGGCACTCTTCTCATCCGCTCCACCCATCTATTACGTATTCACGAAACCGGAACTCACCACGCCCGGCAGCGCGCTCCACAAACTCGCCCAGCACCACTTCTACCGTTTCATCCGGAAAAAGTACAACTCCCCCAGCATCATCGCCTGGAATCTCGAATACAGCAACACCTACTGGGGCGACCCTCAAATCTCACCAGAGGTCCTCGGTCTCTCCGAGGGACCCGAGCAACTTCCCGAATGGAAGAAAGTCTCCTATTGGAAAAAAGCCACGCGCGCGTACCGTCAACTGGATCCGACGCGGGCCTACATCGGGCACAACGACGACTCCGGCGACATCGCCGCGCCGTTCATCTTCATGAACTGGATGCCGGAACAGGAGTATCTCGAGTATCTTTCGAAATGGGCCGCAAACCCCGGCCGCCCGATCATGGGCTCGGAATGCGGCACGCCGCTGTTCGGCGGCGACATCCTGCGCCGCGAGATCATCAAGGATCCCCTTGTCACGGAATACGCCGCCATGCGCATGGGAGACAAGGCGTACGAACTCGAGACGGACGAGTATACGGGCGTCGTCGACAAATACGCCGAGGCGTTCAAGGCCGGCACCTATGTCGACGGCTGGGACCAGTACGCGAAGAGCATCGCCGAACAGCGTGACAAGAAACTGGTCCCCTCCGCTCCGGAGAGCTACTACCTGCTCTTCCCCAAAGAGACGATCACCGGATCCGCTCTTCTGCCGCTGACCGGCGAGTCATACCGCGCCTACCGCCACTGGCGCGCCGACGGCCTCAACGGCGGCCTTGTCAACTGGGTCTCGCTCAACAACCTCTTCTACTCCGACTCCGACTTCACAGGAGCACTGAACGCATGCGCATCCTTCATGGATGGACGATCGGACTTCCAGCGATTGGCAGACTTCCATCCCGCCATCATTGAAGGGATCAAGTCCAGCTTTCAGCCCCTACTCGTCTTCGTCGCAGGCGCGCCGGACATCCACGACCGCTCGCACAACTTCGACGCTGACTCTTCATTGGAGAAACAGATGATCTTCTTATGCGATCGAGTTTCGCCCACATCGGTCGACTATGAGTGGTCGGTGAAAATCGGTGCCGAAGAGATCGCAACAAACAAGGGGTCACTCACAATGACGCCCGGATCGACTCACCGCATCCCGATACACGCCACACTTCCGCCACTCATCGAAAAACGCGCAGGCAGCATACTCGTTACCGCTCGATCGGGAAATGGCGCGCCTCCTCTGCAGGATCATTTTGACTTCATGGTTTTCCCGAAACTGCCGCCAGCAGCCGGCAAAAACGAAAAAATCTTCACATTCTCACTGGGACAGGACGTCGTCGACACGCTTGTGAAACATGGTCTGACCTCCACCGCGGTCGACGCTGGCGCCGTCCCCGCAGGCTCCGGCACGCTGCTCATAGGATCAAAACAGCTTGCGCAGTACGGCAGCCTTGAAGGGCTCAAGACATGGGTCGCCGCCGGCAACCGTCTTGTCATCCTCGAGCAGACTCGTGAAACCCTCGCCAAGCTCGGTTTCAGAACCATCGACGGCAGGTCGCGCGAGGTGTTCATCCGCGACGGCGCACATCCGTTGGTAACGGGACTGGACAACGCCGACCTCTCGCTCTGGCAGGGAGTCGCGACGCTGTTGCCAGCGACGGGCACGGAGCTGTCATCGTATCCGCGGAGTCCTCATTGGGGCAACCGCAACACGGTCTGTTCCGTCTCGATAGAGACACCGCACAACGGTCCGTTTAAGCCTCTTTTACAATGCGAGTTCGACCTCGCTTACACGCCCCTCCTTGAGATGAGGCATGGAAAAGGCGAAGTGCTGTTCTGCCAATTGGACCTCTCCAACCGCGAGGGAGCGCCAGAGCCAGTGGTGGCGAAAATCCTCAGTGCGCTTTCGACCCTGCCTCCACCCGCTCATACCACTCGGCTGACTTTCTATATCGGATCGCCGGAAGGATATGAGAGTTTCGCCCGCCTCGGGATCACCGCGGCGAAGATCGACTCTTGGGATTTAGTTGCCGCGGATGGACTTTTGCTCATCGGCGAAAACACTCCGCTTGATCAGACTCACATCAGAAGCCTGAAAAGCAAGATCGAGTCGGGATGCGACGCGTTCATCCTCGCTCAAGAAAGCTCCCCGCTCCCCGAGCTCTTTGAGGTCTCGGCAAAGCAGGAACCGCGATTCGCGGGAGCACGAAATGCCGGAGAACTGCGACACACCTCCCTCGCCGGTGTCGGCCCGTCGGAACTCCATTGGCGCGCGAAATTCGATGTGCGGGCATTGGTTGCGAAGTCGGCGGATGCGATGGTTGTTCCGAGCGGGCTTCTTGGCGCGGGAAAACTCGGCAAGGGAACGGTCATCCAGTACCAACTTCCCACCCCTCTCATCAAAGAAAAAGGCAAGGTCGCCGAATACACAACATGGCGTCAACAACGCCTCGTGTCCCAGGTGGCGTCCAATCTCGCGGCCCGCTTCGACGACGCGTTCGTCGCCTGGGGATTGAACGGCTGGTTCGAGGAGGATTTCTCGCCCCTTCAGACGTGGTACGCCGCCGGCCCATTCGCCAGCAAGAACGCCATGGACGGCCTCGACCGCAAATACATAACCTTCGAGGAGCACCCACATTGCTGGGGAAAAGTCCAGACGGCCGAACCGGGGTATGATTTGGAATGGCGGCAGTTCGACCGCACAGGCTCGCAACTGTTCTTCGCCCAAACGGCGGGATTTCCCGTCGACAATGGAACGAAGGTCGCCTATTTCGAATCATTCTTCGAATCAAGCCAGCCGGGCAGAGGCGTCCTCCACCTCGAGGTGGACTGGTATGCGAAGGTCTGGCTCAACGGGAAAGAGGTGCTCCGCATCGACCGCGACGCACCCCCGGCAGGCCCGCCGGAAATGCTGTCACTCGGTAAAGACCAGTACGAGATTCCCCTTGAAAAGAAAAACCGCATCGTCATAAAAGTGGTCTCCGGCTCCATGGGACTAAGCCTCCAGCGGGTGATGATCAAATATCCGCAATCCGGCGAAAGCGGTCGTCTCCGTTCGATGTACGCATGCCCGCTGCGCGGCGGCGATCTGCCGTACCGCCATTACCGGTGGTGAGCCTCAGGAGATTTTCCGGTCGGCAGAGAAACTGACAACTTACGCATATACCTTTTAAGGAAGTCTATTTTAAGGATAACTGCATATGAGCAAAACAATCATCTTCTTCCTCCTCTCCTGCCTGGTCCTTCCCGCCGCACTCCTCTTCTGCCAACAACTTCGCGCCGATGACAATGGTCTGGTCGGACATTGGACATTCGACAATGCGGAAGCCATCGGCACAGACACCTCCGCACGCAAGAACGATGGCAAGCCAGGAGCCGAGGCGGAGCGGGCGAAAGGCGCGTTTGGCTCCGCGCTTCTACTCAACGGCGACGCCGCACATGTCATCGAAGTCCCCGACAGCGAGTCGCTCCATTTCGGCGCCTCCGACTTCTCCGTGGAGTATTGGATCTGCCCGCACACCTCAACAATCGACCAGAAAGATAAAAGAAGGCGGATACTGAGTAAAAACGCTGGGACAAAGTCCTTTTGGGTCATCGATCTGCTCGGCTCTGGCAAGCTCCAACTCGAGTTGGCCGACGATGCAGGCAAAAGCGCCAGTACCTTCTCGGAGGGCGCGATCTCCGACAATACATGGACGCACCTCGCACTTGTCCTAGACAGGAAAAACATGAAGGTGAAATTCTATCTCAACGGCAACCTCGACGCCACCAGGGAACTGAATCCCGAACTGAAAGGGAAACTCGACGCCCCTGGCGCGCCGCTCATGATCGGCGGCGCCTGGCAATTGTTCAACGGGATGCTCGATGACCTGCAACTCTACAACCGCGCGCTGTCAGACGCCGAGATCAAAGACGCATTCGAAAACGGCAAAGCCGCGCGGACAAGCGTCCGCTACGAGAAGCGCGTCGAACTTTCCGCCGAATTCGCAACCAAGGCCACCTACGCCGTGTTCAATCCGCATGAAGCCGTCGAGCTTCGACTGAAAGTGACGGGCGACCACGTGAAGGATGACCGCGTCTCATGGACGATGAAGGACTTCCGCGGCAAGTCCGTCAGCCAAGGAACAATTGACGTCCCCGCGGGCGATCAGGACTGGGAGGGGAAGCTCACCCTCACTGACAACGGAGCCGGTTATTTCGAAGTCCACCTGAAACTTGAAGCGAACGGCACCACAATCCCGCGGCAAGGCTCGAAGCCTCCAGGGTTCATGGCGTTCGCCGTTCTGCCAGAAATCGAACCTCTCTCGTTAGCGCATCCCGACGACTCCCGCTTCGGCATCTGCGGCAGCAGCAGCGTGGAGTCGGGAAAGACGAGCGAAGGAGATCCGTTCAGCCCGCTCTACCAGCTTGTGGGAGCCAAGTGGCTGTACGACAACGACGGCGAACCGTGGACCACCCTGCCCGCCTGGCTCGAAAAGACCGGCCCCAATCAATACTCGCCCAACCTCGACCCCGCATCTCATGTGACGAAGAAGACGTATGCCATGAAGAACAACCTCAGCGTCATCTTCGATCTGCACAGCGTGCCCCCCTGGTTGATGAACATGCCAGCGGGAAAAACCATCCCGCCGGACAAAATCGTCCCCGCGCACAACTGCCAAGACTATCCGCCCAAGGACTGGGAGTATTACGGCAACCTCCTGGCGCGCTTCGCGTCGGAGAAGACGGTCCGGCATGCGGCCTGCTTCCCGAACATGCGACGCAGCTACTACCAGATCCATTGGGAGCCCGACTGGTACTGGAAAGGCTCTGACGAGGAGTTCGTCCGCATGTACGAGACGGCCGCCGGCGCCATCAAGAAAGCCGACCAGGGGGCGTTCCTCCTCGGGCCGAATTATGGAGTTCTGGCGGCGGGCAATAAAAATCTCGAACGTCTTTTCTCGAAGGGGTTGGGGAAGTATCTCGACGGCATCGTGATCCACAGCTACTTCCTCGCCCCCAACGGCGAGAACGGCACCGCCCCGGAGGAAGGCGGACTGGTTGGTGACGCGCGACGGTTGATGGCAATGGTTCATGAGTTCCTTCCCCCCGGCGCGCCCGTCATCAACACTGAAGGCTCCAGCCGGATCAACGGCGTCGACCCGGCGGCGACCCCCTGGGTGCTCCGTCGGCAGGCCGCATGGTTCCTCCGCAACCACCTCATCTGCCTTGGTGAGGGATTCACCAGCACATGGTTCTTCCTTCTCGGCGACAATGACGTCTACAGCGGCTATGGCATGCTCTACAATCTGCGCATTCCGCAACATCCCTACAACTCACCGCAACTGGCGCCCAAGCCGGTGTTCTCGGCAACCGCCGCCGCGACACGACTCCTCGAAGGAACAAAAGCCATCTGCCCTCTCGAGTATCTCGGCGAGAATGTCCTCGGCTACTGCTTCGACCGAAACGGACAGAATCTCGTCGCTTTGTGGTCGACCGACGACAAGGAGCGGGAGATCTCACTGCCCGTCGGCACCAAGCGGCTCGCCATCTATGATCCCATGGGAAATAAAAGCGACCTGCAGCCAACCGATGGCATGGCGCGGGTGAAGATCGACGGCAACCCCGTCTATCTGCTTGGCGTGGCGAAAGAGGCTCTCCCCGCCGACGCCAACGTCACCGGCTATGCAGGAATGAATATTGTGCTGACAAAAGAATGCCCGGCCATCCCCAACGCGTCATACTTTCTCTTCCAGGGCGGCTCGAAACTGCCCGCCGCCCAAGATGGCCCTGCGCCTGTCGTTCCCGCCACCGCCCAGCCGGGGACATGGCTTCTGCAATGCGTCGCCGCAGGCGAACTGAAGGGAAGCTGGCTCGTCACAGTCAAGCCGCCCGTCGACATTCAGCCTACCTGCGCCAGGATTCTGGACAACTCCATCGATCTGACCATCGAAAACAAAATGGACGTTGAAATGTCCGGACAGCTTCAGATCCGCGACAAAGAACTCGACAAGGACGTGGGTGCCATCACCCTCAAGGCAGGCGAGAAGCGGAACATGCGGATTGATCTTGCCGGGTTGAATCTCGCCTCGCCCACCCGCCGCCTCATCTCGGTGGAGTTCGAGGATCAGAACAAGATTGTCTCGAAAAGTCCCGCCATGGAGTGCGCCATGACCTCCGCCGCCCAAGCGTCATCCGCTCCGATAATCGACGGCGACCTCGACGACTGGTCAAAGATACCCTTCCATGCGGTCCGCGGAGAGGATGCGGTGGTGATTAAAAATCCCGAGGCTCCGCTGCGTGGCGATGACGACCTGAGCTTCAGCTTCGCATGGCAATACGACGAGAAGGCTCTCTATCTGGCCCTGAAAGTCCGCGATCAAAGTCATCGGCAGACGCGGCCAAGCGGCGACAGTTGGCAGGAGGACTCCGTTCAGCTCGGCCTCGCCGCCGACTGGAATGGAACGAAATGGAATGTGTGGCAGAAGCTGTGCGTCGGCCTTGGCAAGGACGGAGCGCCCATGGTCCGTCGCAACAGCGGCTCGCCTCTTTCCTCCGAAGACGTTCCGCCGACATCTATCCCGTGCGCCATCAAACGGATCGATGGCGAGACCTGCTACGAACTGGCGTTCCCCTGGAGCGTTATCGATCCCAAGCTGACGGGAATTCCTTCCCAGGGGAAACTGGGCGTCGGCATCATGGTTAACGACGTCGACGCGTCGACCGCCGCTCAGCGCGGCAAGAACGCGGCAGGCAGCCAACAGGCCGAGACCGACGTGACGGCCTCCACGATCGCTGCCAACCCGAAGCGCAAGGCCATGGAGGCGTACGGCGGCATGTTCTGGGGAAAACCCGAGGGGTTTGGAGTATTGTTGTTAAACACTTTGAGCGAGAGATGAAAGCCGCTACGTGCCTGCCAGGAACAACCGACCTGCTGGCGTGTCCCGTCGGACAAATTGTTTATTATGTGGATGAACAACTCAAAACCATTAAAAATCTGGGAAAACACTTTGAGGGCGAGATGAGAGCCGCTGTGTCTTTACCAGGTTGGGGGCAGCGGGAAGGAAGTCCCAACGGACAAATTGTTTATAGTTGTGGATGAACAACTCAAAACCATTAAAAATCTGGGAGATATGGTATGAAGCGCATGGCAGGTTTTCCACTGGACACGCATTGCCTAAATCGTATGCGACGTCAGATTTTTACAGGTGTAGCGCAGGGAC
>CAYTFM010000087.1:0-13176 GCA_964436735.1 uncultured Victivallales bacterium
GTGATCCACTCGTCGGGTATCTGGCAGCCGGCGGACTTTTGCACATCCCCGCCATTTCCAGCCTCGCCTGCGCCATCGGCTCAGTGCTGTCAATCTATATCTTCGGCTTGATCACCAATGACGTGGCCGACATCGCAGAGGACAAACGGGACCGCCCCTACAGACCGCTGCCCTCGGGGGCCATCGCGGCATACCACGCCTGGCTCGCCGCGGGGACAGCCATCACCATAGGACTCCTCCTCGCATGGACGGCGGGCACCCCCGCACTCCTCTGCGCAGGCGGACTCGCCCTCGTCGTCTGCCTCTATAATTTCATCTTGAAGAAAAGCCCTGTGGCAGGTCCCGTCGCCCTTGGGCTCTGCAGATGCGGCAGCGTCCTGCTCGGATTCGCCGCCGCCACAGATTCTGACGTACGTTTCCCGTATGTGGGCTACTATCTTGCCATTTGGTTTCTCTACGTCACCGGACTTTCTTTGATCGCCGCGCAAGAGACGAAAACCGCACGCTCCACCAGCGGTCAAACATTAGTGGTTTTCTCCCTGCTGCTGTGGGGTTCGCTCATAGGAACCCACCTCGCCTTGGGAAAACCATCTCCGCTTCCAGCCGCCGCCACCGCACTTGGCTACCTTCTAACAGCATTTGTTGTTTTCGCGACAGCCCGCCAGTTCGTGCTATGGGGCAAGTCCCCTGATCCGCACGTGGTACAAAAGGGGGTGGGCGTTCTGATCGGCGGGTTGATTCTTCTGCAGGCGTCAGGCTGCGCCTTCGCCGGCCACTGGCGGCTAGCGCTCCTCGTGGCCGCGCTCAGGCCGGCACACTGGCTGGCCTCGAAAAAGTTCTATGGCAGTTGACCGGCAGGCAGCCTGCGGTATTCTGTTATGGAAAACGCTCTATCCCCAGTGTAGCGTACTGCACCTGAACCCTGAACCCTGAACCCTTCCATGCCCATCCCTTTCGACATCACAGCCGCCACCGAGCCGCAGCTCGCCGCCGAGATCGAGCGGCACAACCGCCTCTACTGGGAGGAGGGCGCGCCGGAAATCTCCGATGTCGACTACGACGTCCTTGTGCGCCGGCTCAAGGAGCTCAATCCGAACCATCCGCTTCTCGATCTTGTCGCCGCTCCGATCGTCGCCAGCACGGGGAAGGTCCGCCATGCCAAACCGATGCTCTCGCTGGACAAGGCGTATTCGATCGACGAACTCATGGAGTGGGCGACGAAACACGCGCGGAGCGCCGATGAACTGTTCGTCATCCAACCGAAATACGACGGCATCTCCGCCAATCTGGTGGACGGCGTCCTGGCGACGCGCGGCGACGGAACGACCGGCGAGGACGTCACCGACAAGCGTCCGGTTATCGAACTTGAGGCCAAAAACTACCGGGGCGCGCCCGACCGCGACGCCCGTGGCGAGATCGTCATCCGCACCGACGACTTCGCCACCCTCTACCGAACTATCAAGAAGAAGGATGGCAAGCCGTACAAGAACTCCCGCAACGCCGTCGCCGGCCTCATGGGGCTCAAGGACATCTCCGACATGCAGGAACAGGGAGCGAAGCTCACGCTGGTCGACTACGAGATGATCTCGCGGACCGTCACCTTCGCGCAGCTGCGGCCCGAATGGCCATCGATTCTCGAGGAGGTGGAGACCCTGCCCTACCCCATGGACGGCCTGGTCGTAAAGATCGCCGACGAGGCCTATCGTGACTCGCTTGGCTCCACCGCCCATCATCCACGCGGCCAGATCGCCTTCAAGTTCAGCGGCATCCGACGCCAGACACAACTGCTCGACATCGAGTGGAGCTTCGGCAAAAACTGCCTCACCCCCAACGCCAAACTCGCCCCCGTCGACATCGGCGGCATCACCATCAAAAACGCCACGCTTCACAACGCCCAACTCCTCATCGACAAGGACATCCAGATCGGCGACACCGTCACCGTCGAGCGCGCCGGCGACGTCATCCCGCACATCGTCGAACGCCAGCCCGGCACCGAGCGACGTCAAGGCCTCATCACCGCCTGCCCCTGCTGTGGCTCGGACCTCCTGCGCGACGGCCCCGAACTCCGTTGCCCCAACGCCGACTGCTTCGAGACGCGGCTCCAGCGGCTCCTCGCCGCCATCCGCAACATCGGCATCGAGGAACTGGGCGAGCCAAACCTCCGACGCCTTATGAAGTCGCGCGGCGTCAAAACCCTGAAAGACATCTTCGAACTCTCCTACGACGATCTTGTAGGCTTCTTCCAATTAGTCTTCCAGGAGAGGTCCGCTGAAAACCTCCTTGAGAAAATCCAGGAGGCGCGGAGCGCCATGGCGGGCGCAATGATCGATCCCGCCCTCGCCTCCATCGACGAACTCTCCGAAACTCTCGGCAAGCCAATGCTCAAGAAGATGAAAGAAAGCGGCGTCAAAACCCTCTCCGACGCCTTCGCCCTCACCATCGAGGATCTCACGCGGATCATCCCCAAAGGAGTCCAAGAGAAGGCGGCGGGAAATCTTTTTGAAAAAATAAAAGTGGCCAGAAAACCTTTTGACTACCAACTGCTTGCCGCGTTGAACATCCAAGGTATCGGCCCCACGGTCGCCAAGTCCATCCTCCGGCAATTCAGCTTGCAGGAGTTGCGCGCCCTCACCGTTGATCAACTGTCGGACGTGGACGGCATCGGCCCCGAACGTGCCACCGCGGTGACGCAGGAACTCGCCGCGCAATCCGCGCTCATCGACGAGCTTCTCACGTGTGTCGAAGTTGTCCAAACGAAAGGCGAGGTCGTCGAGGATGGACGCCCAACCATCTGCTTCACCGGCAAGATGCCCCTGCCCCGCTCGCACTACGAGGAGCAGGCGAAAAGCCGCGGCTACCTCCCCGTCGACACAGTGAAAAGCAACCTTTCAATCCTCGTTGCGGTCGACGTGACCGGCAAAAGCTCGAAACTGGAGAAGGCGCGCAAATCGGGCGTCACGGTCATGAACCTCGACGACTGGCTCGCCACGCCTCCCCCAACCGCCGCGGCGCCATCTCCCGTGAAGCCAACCGCCCCCGCTCCGGTTACGCCCGAACCTCCCCCCGAGCCCGACTCCCCGGACAAACAGCAGCTGACCTTCGGGTTTTAGAACCCGCAGGGCGTTTGACTTGCGGCGGAGTATCTGTTATTGTCCCGCATCCATAGGCCGAGTGGTTTGTAAAGAGGAGCATTTCCCCGCGATGAACCCCAAGGAACTGGAGTGCTCAATCAAAGAACTCCTGAAGGGCCCCCTCCCCGCTGCGGAGTTGCGGGCCGAACTGGAGCGGTTGGCCCTCGCCGAGCGGGCGTTCTCCGGATTCACTTGGCTCTGGGGGCCCGAACTGTACCGCCGCGACCGCATCGTCTTCCGTCCGTTCATCCTCTCCCGTTTCAGCAGCTATATGATCCTGCCCAAATGGAAGGTGGAGGTCATCCGCTGGAAAGGCGACGCGGGACGCGCGCTTGAAGCATGGCTCGGCGAGGTGGACCGCAACGACGACATCGAACTGTTCCGCAGGCTATACGAATGGAAACTGAACGACCGGCATGGCTGGCGCGCCCGGGACAAGCGCTCCCGCGAGGTCATTGACGAGCTACAGCGCCGGTGCGGCGGCGACGCCAGTCCGGCGGGGCGGCAGCTCACGCTGCGCAAATTCGACCTTTGGTTCGAGCTTGACGAAGCCGCGGCCTGCGCATTGTACGAGAAGGACGCCCGCGCCTCCGCGCCGTTCATCCTGCGCCACCTCAAGTCCTCGTGGTTCGGCGGCGAGGCCAAACGCGCGCTGTGGCGGCGGCTGCTCGACATGGCCGACAAGGAGAAGGACGACGACTTCCGCTGGAAACTCTACCGCGTTCAAATCCCGCTGGCGGCTTGGAAGAAGGATGTGCTGGAGCTGTGCGAGCGGATCCGCGACACCGCCGAACTAAACACGGAGTTGGAGCGGCGCCACCCGGTGGGCTGGGGGCTGAATCTGGCCGAACCGTTCCTCCAACTGGCGCGGCAGCGGGGCCGCGACGTGTTCCCTTATCTCATGCGGCATCTGCGCCAGGTGTGGGGCGGCTGGCTCGGCCGCGGCAACTACGGCAAGATGGTCGACCTCGCCGCCGAACGGGGATGGTGGGACCGGTGGGCCGCTCTCCTGCGGACGTGCGCCGGACAGAAGGAGTTCAACGCCGTCGTGCGCTCTCTGCTGGGCGACTCGGGACTTGGCGGCACGACCACCACCAAGCGGCTCCTGATGCTGGCCGGGGTCTCGCGGGAGTGGAACTGGGCGGGCTTCGGCGCGGCGTCCGTGCATCAACTCGACGAACCGGTGGCCCTCGCCCTTTACGAGCGCTTCCCCGATCTGCTGCGTGGCCCATTCAAACTTCATATCCAGTCGACCCTTTGGGGGCCAAGCTATCCCAAACTGCTTGAGAGGTTCATGAAGGCGGGCGACGAGGAGATGGTCGACTATCTCGCCAGCCGCCTCGCCACCCGCTGCGACCGCTGGGGCAACGCGCCGAAGATGCTCGCCGAGGCGGACAAACTGGCAAATCATTACGCGGCGTTGAAGCAGGAGAACGAGGCGGGTTTCCCACGCCGCGCCTGCCGCGTGCTTAGCCAAATCCCCGCCTATTCGATCTGGAACTACCACCAACTCGTACGGGAGAACCGCCTCGCGCGGCTCCTCTTCGAACGTTCCGCGGAAGCTTATCTAACTGACGCCGCCTGCATGGCCGATTTGGTGGAGGGCTCCGAGATCCATGTCATGGCCCTCGCCTACCGCGCCATGGGGCTGGACGATCCGAGGGCGCGGGAGTTTGCCCACGCGAACCTGCCGTTGCTGCTGGGCACGCTGCTGCGCCCGCTGCAGCGCCACACGCGGACGCTAGCCTTCGAGGCGCTGTCCAACGCCGCCGCAGCCGATGCGGACACAGCCCGGACGATCCTCGAGCGGGCCCGCGACGCCCTCCGACTGCCCGACGTCCGCTATCCCAAGGAGAAGCTTCTGGGGCTCATCGCTCGGATCCTTCATCGCTGGCCGGAATTGCGGGAGGATTCTGAAAAACGCGTCATATTCGAGAGGCCCGCATGATCCCCGTCGCCTTTGATTACGCCACACCAAGCGTGTTCGAGTCGGACGCGGCGCGCGCGACACTCGGCATCTCGGCGAACGCCCGGCGGCCGGTGCGCTTCCATGGCCGCGTAACGCGCAACGTTCCGCTCCTGCGCTTCGCTCTGCGGGCCTTGGGCGAACTGATCTGGTCAAGCGACTCCTGGGCCAGCGACAACGACGTCTACGCCGGCATCCTGGATCCGGTCATCACCGTCCATCCCGACAGGATATTCTTCGAGGCGTTCAGCCGCGATCAGAGCGTCTACGCCTCCGTGATCCTCGATCCGGCGATGTTCGCCACCGAGGGGGAAACGCGTCCGGGCACCACCAACATCGATTTCACCGCCTGGCTCTGGGCGGCGTTGAGCGAACTGCGCTCAAGCCGCGAAACGTGGCTCCGTATCGACCCCGGCGGTTTCGAGGTCAAGACGGTCAAGGCGGGCGGACGCTTCGAGCAAAAGGTCGAATTGCCCGACTCGTGGGTGCGTGGCTTCCTGCAAGTGACCGGAGCGATGGCCATGCCCGGGACGCGGCTGACGGTCCACCCTGTCGATCTGCTTTCCGCCATCCGTTTCCTGCGCTACACCAAGGCGAAGGTCTCGCCCCGCGCCCTTCGGTACGAGTTCGCGCCCGGCGAGGAGGCCCGGATCGCGCTGGAACCGTGGGAGCAGATCGTCCCGCTGCGCGGCGCCACGCACAACTACACCGAGCCCCGCGTGATCCGCACTTGGGGCCGCCGCCGACTTTCCCTCGTCGAGCCACTATTGCCCTTCGCCACCAGTGTCGACATCTACCTCAAAGGGCGGGCGATGCCCAGCTTCTATGCCGTCAAGCTCCCGGACATCACCTTCGTGCTGGGATTGTCGGGGTGGACCGACCAGCAATGGACCGGAACAGGGAGCTTCGATCTTCTCTCCGAATCCTCTGCGCCGGACGAGCCGCTGACGAACCGCGCGCTCGAAGTTCTGGTGCGGCGGCACTCGACAACTCCCCAAGAACTTTCGGACGAACTGGGCGCGCCGCGGGAGGACGTCTGGCGCGCCTGCCAGCGCCTCTGCCGCGGCGGCCGCGCCATCTTCGACGTCGAATCGCGCGGCTTCAGGCACCGGGAACTGTTCGAGAAACCGATCGACGAGGCGCACCTGTTCCCTCCCGATCCGCGACTGGAGCGCGCCGCCACGATCATGCGCGCCAACGCCGTCACGGTCGCATCCTGCGAACCGCAGGAGACGCGCAAAGTAAAGAAATTGAAAACGCCTGACGGCCACATCACGCGGGAGATCGTCTGCGACTGGCGCGTCAAGGGGGCGGCGGGGGACCAGACTTCCACGGAAATCGTGGTGGGCGATTCCGGACAGATTATTTTCGGCACGTGCGGGTGCGCCTACTTTCAAGAGAACCTCTTGAACCAAGGGCCGTGCGAGCATATGATCGCCCTGCACAAGTCCAGCGCGGAACTGCGGCGGGACATGCCGTCGTCCGAGCCCGCGCCGGCCGAGGCGGTTCCTCCGCCGTCGCCACGCTCCGCCGAAGAGCACGACGAGGAAGACGAGAACGAGGAAGGCAACGAAAAATAACTATTTGGAAGTTGAGCGTTAAGCGTTTTTATTAGAGAGGTGTCCAGCACGCGTAAGGCCCGGCGGCCAAGGATTAGCGAATGATACCGCGGTGTTTCGCCGCGGTGGTTGCTTGCAGCCATTACATCGCCAAGGTTCCCATCGTACGCAACGACGGGAATCCCTGAGTCCAGAGCCTCGGAAGTATGCGGCCGCTGGGCCTTACGCCTGCCGGAGGAAAGTCGGCACCATGGGTTTCATCAAATGGCTCTCGGCACTCGTTCTCGGGGCGCCTCGCCGCGACGTCTCGCGGTTGGGCGGAGACGGCGCGGCATTGGACGACACCTTCGAGACGGTGGATGTCTCCGGCGGCCCGCTGAAGGAGGCGCATCGGCGGCGGGCACTACGCGACAGGCGACTGCTGCCTAAGAAAACTTCTATCACCCGCCAACTCGGGTTGACAAAACGGAAAAAGATCATGACCGCGCAGGAGGCCGGACGGCTCTTCGGCGGCACCATGCGGACGCGCAACCGCGGCATCCGCGACCTGCTGCCTGACGAAGAACAGCTGGCGCGGTATGGACTTCCCGTGTGGAAAACAGAGGATGATCTCGCACGGGCGTTGGGCGTCTCCCTCAAAGAGTTGTGGTATTTCTCGATCCACCGCGAGAAGGAGCGGCAGCCGCATTACATCACCTTTTCGATCCCCAAGCGCACGGGCGGCAGACGCCTCATCATGGCCCCCAAGCGCCGGCTCAAGGCGATTCAGCGAAGGTTGCTGCCGCTACTTGTGGAGAAACTCCCCGTCAGCGCCCACGCCCACGCCTTCCACAAAGGCCGTTCGATCCGGACGGGAGCCGAACCGCATGTCGGCAAACGCGTCGTGCTGCGCCTCGACCTCAAGGACTTCTTCCCGTCGGTCACCTTCGCCCGCGTCCGGGGGCTGCTCATCGCCTACGGCTACGGCTTTCCGGTGGCCACCACGCTCGCCGCGCTCATGACCGAAGCCGAACGGCAGCCCGTGCAAGTGGACGACACAGTCTACCACGTGCCAGTCGGATGGAGGCACTGCGTCCAGGGCGCGCCGACCAGCCCCGGCATCTGCAACGCCATCACCCTGCGCCTCGACCGACGCCTCGCCGGACTCGCCAAGCAGCACGGCTTCGCCTACACGCGCTACGCCGACGACCTGACCTTCTCCGGCGACGGCGACAAGGACGCCGTCAGAAAACTGCGGCAAGCCACCGAACGCGTCGTCGCCGACGAGGGTTTTGTCGTGAACAGGAAGAAGACCCGCATCATGAGCCAATGCGGACGGCAGACGGTCACCGGCATCGTGGTGAACAAGACGCTGGGACTCTCGCGTCAAGACCGCCGCCGCCTCCGCGCCATGGCCCATCAACTAAAAAAGCAAACCGCGGACGGCTTCGCAGATCCGTCCCGCATGGCAAAACTCACCGGCCTCCTCGCCTTCCTCTCCATGCTCAACAAGGAGCAAGCGGAGAAACTCCGTGGCGCGCCACTGAAGCCATAGGCCGCCGCCGTCCTCCATCGCAATCGCGTGGAATCCTCTTCCATAGTGGGGGTGCGACTCCTTTCGCGCCATTCTCCCCAAGATCGCAAAGGCAGTTGGCGCGGAGGGTGCCGCGCCCCACTTCATTGCCACTCACGCACACTCGCGGCGAAGCCGCCGTGGAGCGCTCAGGCAAACCGCCGTAGGCGAAGCGACTGAGCTTTGCGTAACTACGGCGGCAATCCAAAGCGGCGTCGAGCCGCAGCACTAAAAAACAGGAGAACGTGCTTGTGCCCGTAGCCATGCGGAACGGCGTTTTCGTTTGAAACCTCATCCATACTCCTATACTATAGCAAAGAGACGTTCAACTACTCATAGGAGGTATGGGTATGAAAAGAGATATGCCTCATTCTCATGCATGGAACCTAACCACCGCAGTCATGCTCCTCGCCGCCGCCGCGGGCTTTGCGCAAGAGGCTAAGAAGGAGGCGAATCCGAACAAGTGGCCGCGGGAGATCGACACCGACAAGGGATCCATCGTGCTGTACCAACCGCAGGTGGACTCGCTCAACGGCGACAAGCTCGCGTCGCGCGCCGCCGTCGCCGTCACCTTGAAGGACAAGACCGACCCGATCTACGGGGCCGTCTGGCTCGAGGCGCGGATCCGCACCGACCGCGACGCCCGCGTGGCGGAGGTGCTGGACGTGAAGGTCCCGCGCATGCGCTTCCATGACGCCACGCCCGAGCAGGAGGCCGACCTCCGCGCCCACCTCGAGAAAGAGATCCCCACCTGGCACATGACTATTCCGCTCGACAACCTCCGCTCGGCCCTCGCCGTCGCCGCGCGGGAACGCAAAGCAGCCGAGGGCATCTCGTCGACCCCCCCCATCATCATGTTCAGCGACGTTCCCGCCATGCTCGTCCAGTTCGACGGGGAGCCGAAATTCCATGCGTTTCCTGGTTCGATCAACAACGTGACGAAGGCGGTCAACACTCCCTGCGCGCTCTTTTTCAACCCGGAGTCGAAGCGCTACTACCTCGCGACGGAGGCCGGCATCGTCTCCTCCGACAACCTGAAAGGCGGCTGGAGATCCGAGCAGAATCCGCCTCCTCAGATATCGGCCGCCTTCTCCGACGCCAATGGCAACGCATACAGCGCTCCCGACGGGGCCACACCGCCGAAGATCATCACCGCGGCCGAACCGGTCGAACTGATCACCTCGACCGGGGCGCTGAACTTCGTGCCCGTCATCGGGGACGAGGGGCTGCTCTTCGCGGACAACACCCAAAGCGACGTGTTCATGGAAAACGCCACCAAGAAGTTGTTCACGCTCATATCGGGACGCTGGTACTCGGCAGACTCCGTCAAAGGCCTCTGGACGCACGTCCCCTCCGACAAGCTTCCCGCCGTGTTCGCCCAGATTCCACCCGACTCGTCGAAAGCAGCCGTGCTCTCGAACGTGGCGGGCACTCCCGAGGCCGCCGACGCGCTCGCCGACGCCGAACTTCCACAAACAGGAGCGGTCAGCCGCGCCGGAACGACAATAAAGGTGACGTACGATGGGGCTCCGAAATTCGAGCCCATCGAAAACACCACCATGAAATGGGCGACGAACAGCCCCTATAGCGTCATTTTGATTAACGGCAAGTACTATTGCTGCCACGAAGGCCTCTGGTATACCTCAGCCTCACCTGAAGGGCCATGGGTGCTCGCCGACAAGGTGCCAGGCGAAGTCCAAGCAATCCCGGCGAGCAATCCGCTTTACAATACGAAATACGCCGAGATCTACGACTCCACACCCGATGACGTGTTCGTCGGCTACACGCCCGGTTACCTCGGCTCCTACTGTTACGGCGGCGCGGTGGTGTACGGCACCGGCTACTGGTATCATGGATGGTGGGGGCCGGGCGGCTACTATCCCCGCCCCTGCACCTGGGGCTATGGCTTCGGCTATAATCCCGTGACCGGCTGGCATGGCGGCGCAGGCTGGGGCCCCGGAGGATGGGCGGCCTGGGGACGGTGGGGCGGCAACTACTGGCACAACTGGTGGGGGCCGGGCGGCTATCCCTATCACCCCAACCGCCTCTATAACAACACCGACCGGAACGCATGGCGGAACTCCGGCAATCAATGGCAGCAGTCCCACCAACCACGCACGCAAAACCTGTACGCCAACCATCCATCACACCAGCAAGCCGCCGCGCGGCAAGCGGCGGCGATCGCAAACAGACTCCCAACCACCTCTTCGACGAACAGGGCGAACGACCTTTTTGTCGACCGCGAGGGCAACGTCATGCGCCGCAACACCGAGGGATGGCAAACGCGGCAACAGGGGAACTGGACAAAACCGCAACCCGCCGCCCCCCAGAATCAATGGGCTGACACGAGGAATGCCCAAGCTGCCTTCCCCACGCTTCAAGATGCCACGGGCATGCGCAACCAGCTTGAACGGGAGTACAACGCCCGCCAGTGGGGTTCCCAGCGATACTCCAACTACGGCAACTTCGCGCATTACACCAGCGGCTACCACTCGGGCGGCTATCATTCAGGGGGGGGGCATAGAGGCGGAGGGGGCGGACACGGAGGAGGCGGTGGGCACAGGTGAGAAAGCAATTCCGCAGCCTGCACGTCAAAATACGAAGTCTGATGCCCACGCAGTCACGACATCTGAACAGCTGGCGCCTTTTCACTTTCGTCGCCGCGCTGCTCCTGGCGCCATACGGCGTCGCCGCGTCTGACGGGAAACCACCATCCGCAATGGACGTGCTTGACAAAGTCCAAGAGCGCTATGTCTCACTGACCTCATTCTCGTCCGACCTGGAATGCGTGACGCATGTGGTTGACGACTTCCGCATCACCTTCACAGGCAAGCTGCTGCTGTCGACCGGCGAATCCGACAAATGGCGGCTGGAGTTGTGGCGGAAGACTGATGCAACCCAAGAGCTCGTCGCTCTGCAGGCGGCGAACGGCTCACGCCAATGGTGGTTTGAGCAGACACGCAACCGCGTGCTCAGCTCCCCATTCGACGCCGCGCACGAAAAAAGTGCCGCCCGCTTTCTGCCGGGCGTCACGGGATATGACGAGAAAAGCGCAAGCCTCGTCGGCATCACCGAGGGGATTGCCACCATCCGACTCGGACTGCAGCGCGATGTCGGACTGGCCGCCCTGTTCTCCCCCCCGCAACCGGATCAACCATGGGAGCAACTGCTGGCGCATATCGATCTTGGCACCCACCTCATCACCCGCATGGAGTTCCGCGACAGGACCGACACACAACGATTCTCCGTGGTATTCTCAAACACCCAGATCGCCGCCGCACCACCCCCTGAAGCGTTCGACTGGCCACCGCTCACGGCACCCACCCCCACTCTTGAGGAGGGCAAAGGCACCGCGCCGAAGGACTTCCTCCACTTCCTCAAGGACGCCTATGAATGCGGCATGCGAGCGGCCCAAAATGAAGACGAGAAGATCCGTGCGCAAAACGTCGGAGGCGTCCCCCTCTTCTATTCCTGGGAAAACGGCAGTTACACGCATCGCTCCTGCGTATTTCCGTTCTACCTGCGCCACCGCAATGCCAACACGCGGGAAACCTCCACCTTCGTCCTGCCGCTACTCTCCTCCCTCACCAGTGGGGAGAACTCATGCGCCGTCGAAATCCTCCCCCTGCTCAGCGCATGGCGGCTCCAGGACGCGGGAGACTTCCATTCCTTCTCGTTCTCCTGCCCGCTCCTCGGCACCAGTTGCGAAGAGGAATATGCGCCGGTGGACAACTTCTCCTGCAACGACATGATGCTGTTTTTCACCATTTTGTCCGAAAGACGGACAAACACGGCATCCTCCAACACCTGGTGCTCACTTCCTTTGTTGACGGCAGTCACCCGCCTTCATGACAAATCCAAGGCATCAGAAATGATAGGTCTCGTGAGCCTGCCCCTGTTGACGTGCTGGGGAAAAGGGCAGGAAGGCAGCAGACAGTTCAGCGCCCTGGGGTCCCTCCCCCTCTTAACCGTGATGCTTGAAATGGGCGACCTGAACAAGTGCGACACCGTTTTCGGCGGCATCTGCGGCCCCTGGTACTGGTGGCAGCAGAAAAGCGGCTCCGCCGAGACGCGCTCCTGGGGAATCCCCCTGCTAATGGATCTGACATTGAATTCCGAAACGACGTCCGAGCTTGGAGCCCACCATTTCAGAATCCTCTATGGCCTGCTGTTCGAGGACGAGGGAGATGATCGCGCCGGACGGCATACCACCGCCTTCTCTCCTTTGCTGAAAATCGAAGACGGCCCGCAGGAGCGCCTGGTGAACGTCCTGGGGCTGTTCCATCTGTAGTTTTTCCGGCTTATAATTTCATGGACGCCCGTGAAATCATAAGCCGGAAAAACTATAGTTTCCTTTTGTGTCCCTCGTGAAACGAGAAGCATCAAATTCGCAGACGCTTAACGCATATTAACTTGAAACGGAAATGTATAACTCATGATTCATAGAATCGAACTTTCGCGCGCCGACAAATGGCGCGACCCCCGCGGCGAGACCGTTAAGGGACAGCTTGCCAGCATCCTCGGCCTTGAGGTGGACACGGTCGCCACGCGCGACGTCTATACGGTCTCGGCGAAGATCACCGCCGCCCAGGCGGAGACCATCGCCAAAGAGTTCCGCTGCGACGTCACGCAGCTTTGGAAGGTCGGCAAGCCGACCCCCGTGGATTGCGACTGGGCGATCATCGTCGGCTACCGTCCCGGCGTCACCGACAACGTCGGGCACACCGCCTATCTGGCCATCGGCGACATCATCGGGCGCAAGCTCAGCCACGACGAGAAGGTTTTCAGCTCGATCGAGTATCTCTTACACGCCAAGGGTCTTACGAAGCACGACTGCGAGCGGATCGCCTGGGAGCTCCTCGCCAACAAGCTCATCCAGACCGCCATAGTCCTCTCCCGGAAAGAGATGACCCACGACGGCATCCCCGCCAATCTGCCAATCGTCACCGGCAAGGGTGGCGGCCAGGT
>CAYTFM010000087.1:13311-29033 GCA_964436735.1 uncultured Victivallales bacterium
CTCACCCTCGATGAGATGAAGGCCATCCAAGGTTACTACCGCGCCGCCAAAGGCCGGGGAAAACTTGGTCTGCAGAAGATGCCCACCGACGTCGAGCTCGAGGCGATCGCGCAGACATGGTCCGAGCACTGCAAACACAAGATTTTCGACGCCGAGATCGATTACGAGGACGAAAATGGCGGGAAACAAAAAATAGTCTCCTGCTTCAAGTCTTTCATAAAGCGTTCGACCGAAGAGCTTTCAAAAGAACTTGACTGGCTCGTCTCGGTCTTCCATGACAATGCCGGCGTTGTGGCGTTCAACGACAAGATCGACCTCGTCTACAAAGTCGAGACCCACAACAGCCCTTCGGCGCTCGATCCCTACGGCGGCGCGATGACCGGCATCGTGGGCGTCAACCGCGATCCCATGGGCACCGGCCAAGGGGCGGAGCTGCTCATCAACGTCTGGGGATACTGCCTCGGCTCGCCGTTCACCGACGCCTCGGAAGTCCCCGAGGGGTTGCTCCATCCCCGACGCCTCCGCAACGGCATCCACAAAGGAGTCATCGACGGCGGCAACCAAAGCGGTATTCCGTACGGTCTCGGCTGGGAGTACTTCGACGACCGCTTCCTCGGCAAACCGCTGGTCTTCTGCGGCACCGTCGGCACGCTTCCAAAGAAGATCGGCCGCACGCCTGGCCACAGCAAGACGATCAAGCCTGGCGACCTCATCGTCATGGCGGGCGGGCGCATCGGCAAGGACGGCATCCACGGCGCGACCTTCTCCAGCGAGGAGCTCCACAAGGACAGCCCCGCGCAGGCCGTCCAAATCGGCGATCCGATCACCCAGAAGATGCTCGGCGACTTCGTCTACCAGGCCCGCGACGAACGCCTCTACCGCTTTATCACCGACAACGGCGCGGGGGGGCTCTCCTCGTCGGTCGGCGAGATGGCCCAAGTCTCCGGCGGCTGCCGCATGGATCTGGCCAAGGCTCCGCTCAAATACGCCGGCCTCGCTCCATGGGAGATCCTCGTCTCCGAGGCGCAGGAGCGCATGTCGTTCGCCGTGCCGCCGGACAAGATCGACCGCTTCCTGGAGCTCGCCGCCGAGCGCGACGTGGCGGCGACCGTCCTCGGCGAGTTCACCGACGCCGGGAAGTTCCATATCCTCTACGACGGCAAGACCGTGGCCTGCCTCGACTTCGACTTCCTGCACAACGGCCTGCCGCGGATGAGGATCAAGGCGAAATGGCGTCCTCCGCACTGGCCCGAGCCGAAACTGTCCGGCCGCAACCCCGCCGCCGACCTCGTCGAGATGATGGGCCGTCTGAACCTCTGCTCCAACGAGTTCAAGGCGCGGCAGTACGACCACGAGGTCAAGGGGCTCAGCGTGATCAAACCGATCATCGGCCTCGAGCGCGACGTGATGAACGAGTCGTCCGTCTTTATGGCCGAACCACTCGGCAAAGAGGGCATCGTCCTCTCGGCCGCCGTCCTTCCCCGCTACAGCGACATCGACACCTACCACATGATGGCGGCGTCCATCGATCTCGCCGCCCGCCGCGCCGTCGCCGCCGGCGCCCGCCACGACCGGATCGCCGGCCTCGACAACTTCTGCTGGCCCGATCCCGTCCAAAGCGAGAAGACCCCCGACGGCGAATACAAGGCGGCGCAACTCGTCCGCGCCAACCAAGGCCTCTACGACTACTGCAAGGCCTTCAAGATTCCCTTGGTCTCCGGCAAGGACAGCATGAAGAACGACAGCACCCGCGGCGGCAGAAAGATATCGATCCCTCCGACCGTCCTCTTCAGCGCGATCGGCAAGATCGATGACATCCGCACGGCCGTCACCTTCGACCTCAAGGAGCCCGGCGACCTCATCTACGTCGTCGGACTGACCAAGGCGGAACTCGGCGGCGGTGAGTTCTTCGCGATGCTCGGCGAGATTGGCAACACCGTCCCGCGGGTCGACGCCGAATCCTCCCGCAAACTCCTCGCGGCCATCGCGGGCATCACGGCGAAGAAAATCGCCCGCTCGATCCATGCGCCAGGTTCCGGCGGACTCGCCGTGTCCTTCGCCAAGATGGCCATGGCCGGCCGCCTTGGCGCGGAGATCGACCTCAAAGCGATCCCCGCGGAAGGCGCGCTCACGCCGCACGAGATCCTCTTCTCCGAAAGCGCCAGCCGGTTCGTGATCGCCGTCGCTCCCGAACACGCCGAGGCGTTGGCGAAAAAGCTCAAGACGTTCGCATGCGCCAAAGTCGGGACGGTCATCAAAAAGCCTGTCCTGCGCGTATCCGGCATAGACGACATCCACATCGACGACCTGCTCAAGAACTACAAGTCGACCTTGGACGGAGTGTGAGAAGCCTGCGCGGGAAGAAAGCGGCGGAAATTGAACAAGCAGCGAGACACATCCAAAAGCGGAATTGAAGATATCGTGACTCAGCGGGATGGCGAGGTGCGGATCACCTGCCGCATCCAACCGCGCGCCGGCAGAAGCAAGGTCAAAGACGTCCAGGGCGGTAGCGTGCGCATCGCGCTCGCGGCTCCGCCCGTCGATGGCCGCGCCAATGAGGAGTTGCGTGATTTCCTCTCGGACAAACTCGATATACCGAAGTCCGCCGTCTCGATCGTCCACGGCGACAAGGGCCGCGACAAGATCGTCGCCTGCGCCGGCGTCGACCGCGCCACCGTCATAACGAAACTGGGCATTGAGTAACCCCAAGAACACACACATGCCACATTATGATCTAATTGTGAAGAATGCCCGGATCATTGACGGCTCCGGCGCACCCGCCTTCGAAGGCACGGTGGCGGTCACAGGCGACCGCATCGCCGCCGTCGAGCGTGAAATTCCCAGCCATCTCGCCGCCGAAGTGGTCGACGCCAGTGGCATGATCCTCGCTCCGGGATTCATCGACGCCCATGGCCACTCGGAGATGTCACTGCTGGCCCGTCCCTCCGCGGACGGCAAGCTCAGCCAAGGGATCACCACGGAGATCGCCGGCAACTGCGGACTTTCGCTGTTCCCCGTGACCGACAGGAACAAAAGCCATCTCGAGGAGATATACCGCTCCTACGGCGTGCCCATCTCATGGACGGACGTCTCCGGCTACGCCGCTTTCTACAACCGCACGGCCCCCGCGATCAACCTGCGCTCGCTCTGCGGCCACAACACGCTGCGGGCGGCCGTCGTGGGATACGAAAGACAGACACCCAACGCCGAGGCTCTCGCCGCCATGCGACACCTACTCGCCGTCTCCCTCTCGCAAGGCGCCTGCGGCTTCTCGACAGGTCTGATCTATATTCCAGGGAAATTCGCGGAGACAGCGGAGATTATCGAGCTTTTACGGGAACTCTCGAACTCCGGCAGCGTCCACACCACACATCTGCGCAGCGAGGGCGAGCGCCTGCTTGAATCCATTGAGGAGGTGATCGGCGCCTGCACAAAGGCCAACCAGAAGTCGCTGCATATCAGCCACCTGAAGACATCACACAAGAATAACTGGGACAAGCTCGAGCCCGCACTCGCCCTGATCCGCTCGGCCCGCGCAGGCGGCATCGAGGCGACCGCCGACCGCTATCCCTACACAGAGGGACAGACCACCCTCAGCGTTATCGCGCCCCCCCCCTTCGACGAACTGGACGACGCCACGCTCCAGCACCGGCTCGCGAATCCCGCGGCGTTCGCCGAAATCACGACAAAGCTCAAAGAGTTTCCCTCCGAGCGCTGGAACGGCATCCGCATCTTGGAGACAAAATTCGAACCGGTAAGGCCCCATCTCGGCGAAAAGATTCCCCGCATCTCGGAGCTCACAGGAATCCCTCCGCATGTCATATGCGCCGAAGCGCTCCGACTTGACGCCGTGGGCACGCAGGCCGCCTTTGGCGGCATGTGCGAAGAGAACATGCGAGCCATCCTCTCGCAGGATTTCGTCTGCTGCGGCTCCGACGAAAGCGCACGCCCCATCGACTTCTCGATCGGGCGCAGCCATCCCCGCGGCTTCGGCTCGTTCCCGAAGTTTCTCAACCTAACCACGCCCTCTATCGGCTGGGAAAAGGCGATCGCACGTGTCACCTCGTTCCCCGCGAAGATCTTCAAGATTGGCCAACGGGGGCTTCTGCGCCAAGGGTTCTTCGCCGACATGGTCCTCATCGACCCCAACAATGTGAAGGACAACGCCACCTTCGCCGCGCCACACGAGATCTCGGCCGGCATCCTCAAGGTGTGGGTGAACGGCACACTCAGCCATGTGTCCGGCTCGCCCACTGGCCGCCGCTCCGGCCGTTTTATAACCACCTGAACGCATCCATTTTCCTACTCAAAGACCAGCTGCGCCGCTTGATTCAGAGCGAAGCCTCAAGTAGTTTTGCAACACACAACCACCATCACAATCATAACACGGGGAAGTGAGCCGATGAGTTCCGACGTCGTCTATCACAGGGTTTTGGTGAAGATCAGCGGTGAGTCGTTGAAAGGCAAAGAGCCTCTCGGCTACGACGCCGAGGCGGTCCGGCAGGTCGTGAAAAACCTCTCCGCCGCCCTCGACAGCGGCGTCGAACTCGCCGTTGTTGTCGGCGCAGGCAACCTCTGGCGCGGTGCCGTCGGCAAGGCGATCGGCATGGACGGCGTATCCGCCGACTACATGGGCATGCTGGGCACCGTGATGAACGCCATCATCCTGCGCGACGCCTTTGAATCGAGTGGTGTTCCCTGTGATGTGCTCACCTCATTCGCCATGGATCCCGTCGGAGAATTGTTCGAACGGAACAAGGCCATCAAGCGTCTCGAGGAGGGGCACGTGGTGATTTGCGCCGGCGGCACAGGGCACCCCTTCTTCACCACGGACACCACCGCCGCGCTGCGCGCGCTGGAGCTTGGGGCGGAGGCGGTACTGAAAGCCACGAAAGTAGACGGCGTCTACACCGACGACCCCATGAAGAATTTAGCGGCGAAGCGCTACGAACGGCTGAGCTTCGACGAGGCGCTCAGAAACAACTTGAAGGTGATGGACTCCACGGCGTTCTCGCTCTGCAAGGACAACAATCTGCCGATCATCGTCTTCAACTTCTCCGACCAGGAGACGCTCGTCAAAGTCCTCTGCGGCGACACCAGTTCGGCGACGATCGTCTCGAATTAGGCGCGCGGTAAAGCCCGCAGTCGAGTACTGCGATCTACTCAGCTTCAACCATTACCCAAAGGTTGTTGGAGTTCATGCTTAAGCATGTCTTCCGCCCCATTCGCATCAAGGAGGACACGCTGAAGCGTGAACTACAACGGAGGTCACACAAACACGGGTATAGCTTTTGCGGGTTGCTCCACCCTGAACGATCTGAGACCTATTCTTTATTGAAGAGCTGCGCCGTCTTGATGCGCCACGCCAGATTGTCAGCCAGATCATCGGCCAGCGACGTGAGTAGCCAGCTTTTCTGCTTTGCGACTAACAAGCCTTTCCCCGCTTCCGTCTTTGACAACGTCCCTGCTAACGTCTCGCATTCCGCAAGCTTCTTATTCACCAACTCAGCAGCGGGAGTTCCCGCGCCCAGCGCAGCAGCGGCCTGCCGCAGCTCGCCGATCAGTTCGGCATACCGTTTTTCGGCGGTAGCGGCCGCGCGTGCAGCCTCCTCCGCCAGCTTGCCGGATGATGCCGCTTTCTCCATGAAGCGCAGGATGGCGAAGGCGGACGGCTGGTGGAATCCGCCCCGCAGGCAGGCGAATGTGGAAAGGCCATGCGCGCTGTCGTCCCGACAGAGATTCGCCCCCCAGGCATCGCCAGGTTTCGGCGTGACGCCAAGCGGAGCAAATGGCACGGACATCTCAAGAGTCCACCCTCCCGGCACCTGCCTGGCGGCGGCCTCCAAGCCTCCCTTCCACTCGGGATTCCCACTTTTCCCCAGCTCGCAGGCGGCCATGAACTTCTCCTTGTGGTTGGCGGCCACCTGGAAATAATGCGTCATAGTGCGGCCGGGGTCGAGGAATAGCTCGACGGCGTCGCCGCTCCACATGCTGCCGTCAGAGAGTTTCTCCCCGGGGTTCTTGCGCATCAGCACGCCAAGATAAAGTTTCTGGTCGTCGTAGAGCATGACAGCCATCGTCTCGAACGGGGCGGGATCATTGGAGTTGTATTGGAAGAAAGAGGTCACCGGCTCTCCTTTCACCCATGCGGAATCCGACAGATCGCCGTCGATCGCCGGTGGAGTATCCGTCTTGCAGCATGGCATAATTTGCTCCGCCGCCGCACCAGCGGTCCACTGGGCCATCGTCGCAACCACCAATCCTATCAAGCAATATGACATATGCCTCATGCTCATTTCCCTCCCACTTCAACATCGCGCCGGGCAGCCTGGCCGGTGAGCAGATCCTTTACCTCCAAAGTCCACGTGCCTGTGTCGGCGTTCCATGGAAGCGGAATCTCGCACGCCGCCTCTCCGCTCTCGGTGGAGACGCGGCGTTGATAATCGCGCCGAACAACGCCCTGCGGGTCGATCATGGCGAACACGAGCACTGTCGACCTGGGGGAACTTCCGTTCCGTGCCTTCGCGGCCACATTGGCACCGGGGGCAACCTTCGCGGGGGCTTCGACCTGAAGCGCAGTGGGCGCGGCCTTCAGCAAAGAGAAGACATACACGTCGTTGGGAGACACCGAAAGGTCAAGAGTCTCCGACGCCAGCCACCCCTTCCCCGACCTCAACTCGTAGACATGATAGGATCCGCCAAGCGGCACACGGATGGTCGCGGGATATTTCTGTCCGTCGACCGGCTTTACCTCCAAGGACAGCAGCACGCCATCACCATGAGAATATTCCGTCATCTCGAGCCCCAAAGGCAAACCACCCTCCAAGGAGATGCGCCGCGCGGGAACCACGCCCACCTCGCTCAGACGCTCGCCGAGGAAGGCATAGGCGGCGCTGGCGCCGGCCCGCGACCTTCCAACCGAGCCGACCTCCTTGTTGCCTCCGATGCTCACGCCGTAGAAGGTGGGATCGATGTTGCAGAGCAACGCCTTGCCTTTCCCGAATTTTCCGCGGATAAAGAGCGGCGTCTTGTCGACAGTCATCATCGCCTCGCCGCCAGCCAGCACGAGACTGGCGTCAGTCGAGGCGGACAACGGCTCCTGCCCGGGGAACGCAAGCTTCACCTCCTGTTTCGCAGCCGGTTTTACCTGACTCACCCCAAACACGTCGTCAAGCTGCCCCTGCGGCAACCGCTTGCCATGGTCATCCCTCACCGCCGGTTCGGTATCGGCCCAGACACTCCCCCCGCCACTGACGAACTTTCTGACCGCCTCGGCCTCGGCGGCGGACATCGCCACCACCCGCGGGAGGATCAACAGTTTGAGACCTGGAGCGTCCAGCGCCTTGTCCTCGACAATACTCTCGGTCGACACATAGTCATACTGCATCCCCTGGTCCTCGAGCATCTCCTGGAATGCAAGCGCCGCGGACTCGGTCTGAGAGAAAACGGAACCGCAGGCCTCCGCGCGCTTCGTCGCCTCGGAGTACAGGATGGCGACGTTGACGGGGGCGCGCTTCGCGCTCAGAATCCACTGCGCCGCTCCCGAAAGTTTGATCCGGGAGATCTCGTCCATCATCCAGCCGATTAATTGGGGGTTGCCTTGCGACAAGTCGCCCTCGAACCCACAGAGCAGCGCCCAGAAAAGAATGGAGTTGTTGCCGGAAAGCAGGATGTGCCACGGCATCATGCGGCAGTACGGCTGGGTGCCGCTTGCGTAGGCATAGACGCCCGTGCAGATGCCGGTGTAGACGGGAGGCTTCGCCTTGGAGAGAGAGCGGGCGACCTCCACCGTCAACGGACTGTAATACGGCATGATATAGCCAAGTTGGCGGTAGAGACTGGTCAGTGAGCAGGCATAATACACGGCGTCGCAACCGGAGGTCGCCGCGTGATCAACGCTTTGGATCGCGCCGCGGTATTTGGCCTGCGCCGACAGATAGGATTGGCTGACAAAACGCAAGTAGTCCGACCAGACCGGAGTCCGCGCCTTTCCGATCGATTCCTTGACGAAGTCCTGAGGAATGTCAGCGAAATCTTTGTACTCCGTGCTCCACTCGGCGTTCAGCGCCTGCGCGTCGGGATACATCTTCTTCAGGAATTCGACGAACAAAGGAAACGCCGTCGGCACGAACCCGGCATTCGGGCCGCAATCGTCAGTCGTGTTATACATCGCCTGGTTGTACGGGCGGTACAACTCGCTGTTCTTGCGGCCTGTCTCCTCAAGACCGCTGACAAATTTCGGATCGAGCGACTCTGGTCCCGGCACATGCGGCCGCCCCGGATTCATGTCGCACCCCGCGAGCGCGGTGACGATCGCCTCGTTCACGCTGGGCTTGTGGTTGCGGATGCCATCACCACCCCACTCGTAGACGCGTTCGAAGCGACGCATGGTGTGCCACGTCGGCCACGGCTCGTCGGAGACGGTCACGTAATACGGTTCCCGCGGTTGTCTGATGGTGAAGAAGGCGTCAGCCGATCCCACCGGTTTTCCATCGCGCTGCGCCACCGCCCGTATCCCGTTCACGATCAGAGGGATGCGTGATGACGGCAAAGCGAACGGCGTTGCGCCGGCTTTAGCCTCGACTATCGCCTTTTCCCACATCCGCCCTTGCGAGTCCCGCGCCTCAAGACGAACCGCGCACGGTTTCGCCTCTGGCTGCAATTCGATCGTCCCTTTGATCTGCTCGGGAGAGTCAAAGCTCTCCTTGTCGAGTTTTAGCCAAAGCGCTGTCTCCGACTTGAACCGGACGTAGCCGCAACCGAAGTCGACCACCCCGCTCTTGGCGTCGAGAAGCCGGACGATGATGAACGTTTTGGCGACCGGGACGGCCTCGCTGTTGACGGTGATGGTTGTTTCCGGCCCTACAGTCTTCACCTCTTGGGGTGTTGACGCAAGCACCTCATTGGTCACGGCGTCGCGGAGTTCGCAGACCAAACTGCCGGTAAAGACGGGGCCGTTATTCGCCAGTTTCACCGAGATCGCAAGTGCCTGCCCCAATGCCAGTTCCTCGCCTTGAGGGCTGATAGATGCGATTTTGACGAACGGCTCTCGCTTCGCCGCCCACAGGCAGGCCTTGGCGACAGTTGCGTAATGGTAGTCCTCCTGCCAGCGGTTGCCCATGTTGACACAAACGCCAGGAATCAGGGACGGAACCGCGGCGTATGCTCCCAAACTGACGCCTTCGAACGGAAATTGTAGCGAGATGAACCGTCCCTTCTTGACCGAGTACGCCTTGAACTTGCCTCGCAGGTCGTAAGGTTTGACGGGCGTCAGGGCGGCGGCTGAGCTCTGCCCCTCCTTCCACGGCACGGCCGCCTCGAGCCCGCCGAATGGCAGCGGTTGCAGTAACTCCATCGCGTCAGCGGAGAGCGACTCCTTGGTATAGAGAGCCTCCAGCAACGGGTCGCCGAGGTTGGCGTTGGTCATCACCAATCCTGCGCCAGCGGTCACCTGCTCGGAAATCTGGTAGGCTATCTCAGGAGGCATCGAAGACAAACAGACGTTGGCGAGGATAATCAGGTCGTAGCGCCGGTCGAACAGAGAGCGGACTTTCTTGAGCTGCTCTTGGTACTGGAATCCCCAATAGGCTATGGAAGCGGTTCCGAACACATTGCGGGTGCCAAACTGCCCGCTGGCGTCCTGCACATTGAAGACGGTCGGTTCGATACTGAGACACTCGGCCAAGTCCCAGACATCGCGGGCGCCATTCGCAGGAACAACCACAAGAGCCTTGATCGGCCCTCCGGCCAGCGGTTTGGCCCACGGGATGTGCGGCACGACGAATCGGCCATCCCTGATCCCCGGCGAGTCAGCCGACACGCACAGAGCCCATCCCAACGCAGCGACGACCAATCCCACCTGCGGCAGTTTCATAGTCACCCCTTTGCCTGTTTATGTGACACAACATGTGCTGTGTTTAGCAATAGACGAGACGTGCAGCCACGCCCTGCAGTATACGCCCACGATCACTCCCGTCCGACCTTCTCCTCGAACAGCTGACGGGTTCTGAGCCACCAGTCCGTCTCGGACACCGCCCGCATCCCCGCAAGGCGCCGCCCCATCAATTCCCTCCCGTCAGGAGTGGGAGAAAGCAGAAGATAGAATTCCCGCACATCCAACGAATTTGAGAACGCCATACCTTCAGCCTCCCATGAAGCGCACAGATAGCCCCAGTCGGGTGACCAATGCGCCAGTCCGCGTGTTTTGTTATCGGGAAGGAGAAAGGCGATCTGGCTTTTCTGGTCGGAGACTCCCATCCATTCCCGTTGCTCGTCCATCGACAGCTGCTCCTTGGCGATAGGCCATCTGGGATTGGAGGGGACGAAATGCAGTTGCATGGTTCGTCCAAACGGATAGGATCGATTTTGTTCCTGCTGACGAGTGAAGTGGATTTTCACCACAGGAAGATCGGCGTAGAAGACAATAATCATCCGCCAAGTGACCCCGGCAAGCCGGTTTTCAGAGCTCTGTTGATAAAATCCGCCATAGGTCACCGTGACGACACCTCCGCCATAGCGTTTCATCTTCGGCGGCTGATCGGGGGAGAAGTGCCATTGATGGATAACCTGCTTGCCGTCGACAGCAGTGGTGAGGTCGGAGGTGGTCTGCAGTGGCACGAATCCGCGGTCGTCCCCTGACAGCGTGATCTTGCGGATCAATTTGTTCGCCGAGCCCGCGAGCGGAGCGAGAACGGGGGCGAGGTGGATGCGGTAGAAGGCGTTGCCGACGGTCAATTCCTCCGCGCCGTTTACGACTTCCAGCCTCGACCGTCCCTCGCACTCATCCTGGGTGGCTTGACGGATTCTGAAGCGCCGGCACTGCCCCGCCCGCCACGTCCCAACGCCTTCCGACAGCGGGAACGGCGTGAAAATGGCGAGCGTCCCCCCGAGCGGGCTTGCGGAAGGCAGCAACGCGCAGGGAAAGACAGCGACTTCCGCACCTTCCACATCAAGCTCGACTGCGACATGCGATGGTCTCTCCTCGTCATGCTGCCCATTACGTTTGTGGCTGAAATGGATCTCGACCGGAGTCGGAAGAGTCTCCCCCTTATATGGGCCAAGCGTGAACGGTGCCTCCAACGGCAGAGGCGTCGTGTCGGCGGCAAGACGGCAACATGCGAGGAAACAAATTATCGCTTTGATACGCCACAAAGGATTCATCGGAATAGGCTGCCTCTCTCCATAATCAGGTCACCAACCACTGGGAGCTGGATTGCCGCAATACAGATTCTTGTCGGCGTTCCACATGAGCAGACGCCCCGAACCGTCCACCATGGTGAAGTTCGCCCCGTTGCCGTGCCACCGCGCCTGGCTCATTTCGGCGGGGTACCAGGGTGAGAGCATGTAGGCCAGATAGCCATCACTGAGACGTGGATTCAGATCCGCCACAATGATCGAAACGCTAGGATACGGCACCGCTTCAATTTTGAGTGGACGGATTGTGCCGCCAGTGAACTCACCTCCCCAGCCGAAATATTGACTCAACCCGAAGTTGGTTATCGCATTATCGTCGCCATACATGCCTCGCGTATTGGAGGGACAGAACATGATACCGCGTCTGCCCGGCGGAACGGGGCTCATCGAGTGATAGTCCTTCAACATGTCAAACCACGCGCAAGCTCCATCATAGACTTGCGGCAGTGCACCGTTGTAGTCGCTGGCATAGTTCAAATGTAGCGTGTGAACCTGTCGCTGGTTGCTCATGCACACCGCGCGGCGCGCCGTCTCCCGCGCGTTCCTCAGGGCGGGCAGCAGAAGGGCGGCGAGAATCGCGATGATCGCGATCACCACTAATAATTCTATGAGGGTGAAGGCGATCGCCTTCGCCCTCATAGAATTATTACTCGTCCCGCTCCGCCGCACATGAGAATAATTGATGCGCATTTTCACTCTCCTTTAAAACATAAACAATCCGTCCGACGGCATATGCCTATGCTCCGACCATCCCTTGCAACACGCCGTCCTCATCACCGCGCCCTCGGAGTGTTTACCGACCTTCTCTCGATGACCTCAGGCTCGATCAGCAGCTTATATGCCGTGTCCTCGGGAGAGGCGATGAGCCTTCTCAGCAAGCGCAGAGCTTCGACCGCCATCTTCTCCAACGGTTTCGCCACAACCGTGAGCGGCGGATTCCACACCTCGCACATCGGACTGCCATCAAAACCGATTACGCTCATGTCCTCGGGCACGCTCTTCCCGCGCCTCCGCAGCGCGTCATAGAACGAGATGCCATAGCAGTCCCCCGACGAGAATATGGCGGTGGGGCGCGGTTTGAGCGACAGGAAATAATCCACCGCCTCGTCGACCACCGGTTGATGCTCGCCGCTCTTGAAGTACTTGCTCCACACAAGCTCCGGACTGAAGACAAGTCCCGCGTTGTAGTAGGACTGCGGCATGAAATAATGCCGGGGATCGCCATGTGACGGACATATCTCCCGATCGCAGAAATAGGCGACTCTCTCGTGCCCCATCTCCCGCAGATAAGCAAGCCCCTTCACCATCCCCGAGAAATTGTCGCAGTTCACGCAGGAGTGCCCACCGTTATAAAAATAACCATTCAACAGGACGTAGGGCGTCGGCAACTCGCCGAGACAGCTCAGCGAGATGACGCCGGAGCACTTCAACTCTCGTACCCGCCGGACGACTTTCTCTTTATCCCTTCCGCAGAGGGAGAAGCTCTCGACGCCAAGTTTCTGGCTGTTGCCCTGCAGGTAGTGCTCCAGATGCGCATCGTGCGAGGCGTCGTAGTTGCCCACGATGTTTTCGGTGTATTTGACGAATAGAATCCGTGGAATCTTCCGGCGGGGCAGTTGGTAACCGCTCTCATTGATGATCTTCTGAAGACGCCTGTGACTGCACCTTTCCTTCAGGATCTTCCCGTTCAGGAACCTGCTGACAGTCGCGGTGGAGACCCCTGCGAATTTGGCGATGTCGCGGATGGTCACATTCTCGTTATTAACCTCAAACTTCATGCCGCGCAACCTCTCCACATGTAACAAACATGCAACATAATGTAATTTAATACTAATTATACACGCAACAAACCGCACAAGCAAGTATCTGAAACGGAAATCAACCCATTCAGCTTAGTAAAAAAAAGGGGGGGGCAATCAGGAAAGACTACAAGGCCGAGTTGAGGATCGCCGAGAGGATCGCCTTGGCGACGAGCAGTTTCGGCTGGAGCGGGATGTCGATCTTGCGGGCGTCCTTGGAGATCAGCGTGACAGCGTTCACGTCGGAGCCAAACCCCCCGTCCCTGCCGCCGACCTCGTTGGCGGCAATCCAGTCGAGGTTCTTGCTCCTCAGTTTAACGGTGGCGTTCTCGAGCAGATGGTCGGTCTCGGCGGCGAACCCCACCAGAATCTGCTCCGGACACTTCATAACGCCAAGTTTTGCCAAAATATCAGGCGTGCGCTCGAGTTCGAGGGTGAGCGTCTCGGAGCGTTTCTTCAGCTTCACAGGATGCGCGATCCTCGGGCGGTAGTCGGCGACGGCCGCCGCCATGATGGCCATGCCGCACAAGGGGAAACATGAAAGGACGACGCGCAGCATCTCCTCGGCGCTCTCGACCGAATAGAATTCCGCTCCGTCAGGCGGAGCGATAGAGACGGGACCGCTCACCAACACCACTTCATGTCCCTCAGCAAGGGCGGCGGCGGCGAGCGCATACCCCATCTTGCCGCTGGAGTAGTTGCTGAGGAAGCGGACAGGATCGATCTTCTCCCGAGTCGGGCCGGCGGTGATAAGGATTCTCATATGACAACTCTCGCAAGAACGCTAAAGAATGGATGCGACCGAATCAAGAATGACCTTCACTTCGCACATCCGCCCCTCCCCTTCGTCGCCGCAAGCCAGCAGGCCAGCGTCAGGTCCGACAAAGACGACCCCGCGCGACTCGAGTGTTTCCCTGTTGCAACGGGTGGCCGGATGTCGCCACATCCGCGTGTTCATCGCCGGAGCGAGCAGCACCTTCCCGTCGAATGAGATGGCGAAGGTGGTCAAGGCGTCGTCCGCGATCCCCGCGGCGTATTTGCCCATGAAGTTGGCGGTGCAGGGAGCGACGATGAGCAGCGACGCCATGTCCGCCAAAGCTACATGCCCCGGCTTCCACTCTGGCAACTCCCACAGCGAGGTGACAACCGGATTCCGTGAAAGCGTCAAGAAGGTCTGCTCTCCGACGAAACGCTTCGAACACTCAGTCATGATAACCGTCACGTCGTGCCCCGCCTTCACCAATGTGCTGACGAGGTCCGCCGCTTTGTAGGCGGCGATGGAACCGGTGACTCCCAGGACGATCTTCCTCGGAATCGGCGTCCTTGTTGCCTTTGATTGTGATTTCATAGCGTAATCCGTCTGGTCTTGTGCCGCAAGGCGGTAACGAGCGCCTTCATCTCGACACCCGTGTCAACCGAGCAATTGTTGACAAGAAGGTACTCGTACTCCCTCCATTTGGCAAGCTCTCCACTGGCGTTATGAAGACGGCGCTGGATCGACTCTTCCGTCTCGGTGCCGCGCCCCCGCAAACGCCGTTCAAGCTCGTCAAGACTCGGCGGTGCGACGAACACAAACTCGGCGGCGGCGGCAAGTTCGGGATCGGTGCCGGTCAACCGCTTCACGTTCAACGCCCCCTGCACGTCAATGTCGAGCAACACGTCCTCACCCTTCGCGATTCTGCCAATGACCTCGTGCCGAGGCGTGCCGTAGAAGTTGCCGTGCACCTCGGCGTGCTCAAGCATCTCGCCTTTCTCGACGATTCTCATGAATTCGTCCATGGAAAGGAAATAGTAGTCTTTCCCATGCACCTCGCCAACTCGCGGCTGCCGCGTGGTGCAAGATACGGAGAAACAAAGCCGAGGATCATCCTTTAGAACGGCGGCACAGATAGTCGACTTACCTGTGCCGCTGGGACCTGAGACGACCAAGGCCATCCCCACCCGACCGCTTCTTGCAAAATCGTAGCTGTCGCTCATGACGAACTCCTTAAGTCAAAGACCGTGTGCGTAAACATGTCGGTGCCGGGGTTATAGATGATTTCGGCGGCGCGAGCGTTACGAGTCAGCGAGCCTGCACAAACCTCGCCTCGCCCCGTTGCGTCAACTCGAGCGAACGATTCGTGTGAATGGCCACAGAGGGACAAGTCGATGAGCCCCTTCTCCATGGCGTGCGCGACCTCCTCCTGCCCCCACAGGCGATGTCGGGCGCCCATGAGAGGGCTCCACTCCCTGATGGGATAATGCCCCACAAGCACCCGTGGCACGTTTTTCGGACGTGACGCCCATTCAAGTATGAAATCACTGGTCTTCTTGTCCATGTAGCCGCACGACGAGAAGAGGCTGGTGGGACGACATTCGTTGACGATGCAGAAATCCAGCCCCCCCCATGCGAATGCGGCGGGAAGTCCGTCAAGCGTAAACTCGGGTCCATTCAGGATCGAAAACGCGTCGGCGACCGCCTTTGAGCAGATGGGATCGTCGACATAGATGTCATGATTGCCTGGGACGAAAAGAAAACGAGGCCCTGATCCGTTAAAAAGGGGAAGCAGCCGCCGCAGTACGTCGTTGAACTCGGAGGGCTCACCCGTGGTGGTGAGGTCGCCCGTGCAGACGACCATGTCGGGGGGTGATTCACTAATACGCGAAGCCAAGGCGTTCAACCAGCGGCTATTATGCCTTCTGCCTCGGAAGTAGTGGAAATGGAAAATCCCCACGAAGCGCTTATCGAAG
>CAYTFM010000088.1:0-292 GCA_964436735.1 uncultured Victivallales bacterium
TGGCCAAACCGCAATACCTCTGCCTCTGCTTCCCCAAGGCGATCACCGTGCAGCACCGCGCGACCACCTCGCCGGTTCCGCACGAACTGCACAAGCATTTCCAGGGCGTGAGCGTGTTCACCTACCGCAACGGCGCGCTGGAGGACAACAGCCTCCCCGCCTACGAGTGGCAGCTGTTCCGCTTTTCCAACCCGCTGCCGTTCGCCGTCCATGAGACCTACGCCCCCGAAGAGCTGGCGAAGGAAGCGACGACAGGACAGCAAATGTACGGTTCGGCCGACAATCCCGCCGA
>CAYTFM010000088.1:302-4401 GCA_964436735.1 uncultured Victivallales bacterium
GCACTTCTGGGAGTCGCCCGTGCGCCTCCAAGTTTCGGCGGGACCGATGATCACCGCGTTGGGCGGCTCCACCCCCAACCCGGGCGAACCGTCGGTCAAGGGGGCGATGAGCTTCACCATCCAAAGCGACGAACCGCTCAAGGAAGTGACGCTGTGGGAGAACTTCAACTTGTACCGCCGCTGGACGCCCAACAGCAAGGAGTTCACCATCAACAACGTGAAACTACCCGAGGCCAACGCCAACTGGATATTGCTCACGGCGGTCGACGCCAAAGGGCGCATGGTTGTCTCGCCGGGAATGATCTTCGGCAGACAGATCACGCACACCTGGCGCTGCGGCGACCGCCAGAACTGGTGGAGCTTTCCCTGCATCTACACAGGGACGGACATCAGCCAGATCGACCTCCGCGTCCCCTCCTCCGACGGCACGCTGGAAGGCTCCGGCATCTTCCCCGAAATGCATGGCCCCCAGCGCGGCGACAATCTCGCCGCGCTGCTCGATTTCTCCCTCGCGGGCCCCGCGGCGTATGTGCAGGACGTGTACGTCGACCAACGCTATCCCCGTGCGCTCTTCGATGACGCCGCCTATGACGCCAAGCCCGCGAACACCACCGTCCGCTCCCGCGTCTTCGAGGCCAAGATCCGCTATCACCTCTATTGGCCGGTGAAGCCGCACGACAAAACCGACTACCTCCCCTACCGCAAGGAGGTGGAAATCTCCCTGCGAAAACCGATGGAGCCGGTTGGCGATGTCTTTCCCATCTTCACCACGCTCGACACCAAGCACGCCCAGGTCCGGGGCGACATGAGCTACTCCTATATCGATCCAGCTTCTGGCAAGGAAGTTGCGGGTAAATTGGAAAAAGGATTCGTCGATCTGCCGAAAGGCGGACGCGTCGGCGGGCTCATCGCCTTGTCCGACGGCATCCGCGTCGCCGCCAATGGTCAGGTGGGCTTCGCTCCCCCCGTAGTGCGAAACGGCGCGCTGCCGGTGGGAACAACGTGGCGCGCGACGTTCGTGACGGTGCAACCCGCCGAGGCCGACCGCTGGCTGAACTTGATGGGACTCCGCGGCGAGCCGCCCTTTGCGCTGAGCGTGAAGCGCGGCACACTCGCCTCCCTCGCTTACGCCGCCCTCTGCGAGGCGGACAACTACGGCGTCGAGGGGAGCATGGACAAGGCGATGGATCCCACGCTCTTTGAGAATTTCACAATGGGGTTGGTCAACCGCGACAAGGAGGGACTGGGTAAGGCACTCAACGAATACCGTCTCCCGATGACGGTCGCCGGCGTCAACTACAACTGGCCCGCCGCGCTCGTTCGTGATGGCTCGGTGATCGAAGATGTTCCCGTCTTCGAAGGAAAGGCGTACGCCCGAATCGATGCGACGAAAGCCGGGAGTTTCTACGTCGGCAACGTGATCCTGTCAGACGCCCCGAACCTGCGCGTCGGCCTCCTGCGCTGGACCACCGACGCCTGCGAGGTGGAGCTCAACAATCCGACCACCGCCGATATCGAGGCGAAATTGTGGACGACCGACCAGGTTCGTGATAGAATTCAGGCAAAGGGAACTGCGGTGGTCAAGGCGGGGACGTCTCTCACGGCGAAATTAGACCGCATCGGCACGAAATAAGCGTGAAAACACTCTGAGGAAACACTCTGAGGTCGGCTGGCAAAAGGCGACGTGTCCGCCAGTGAAGAGGCTTCGGCAGGCAGGCGCGTCGGACAGATTGTTTTTTAAAGGAGGAGGAGTTACATGTGCATCAACTATTCTCTTGTGCGGCAGAGCCGGACATATAATAATTCTATGCGGGTGAAGGCGGATGCCTTCACCCTCATAGAAGTATTAGTGGTGATCGCGATCATAGCGATCCTGGCGGCGCTTCTGCTGCCGGCGTTGAGTTCGGCGAAGGAGCAGGTGAAATCGAAGAGCTGCCTCAGCAGCCTCAGGCAACTAGGCATCGGGACGCAGATGTATTTCAGCGACGCCGGCAAGACTTTTCCAGACATGAACGGCCCCTACATGGGCTTCACATGGGTCACAGGCCTGGGAATGCTTCATTTGAACGAATACGTCAATCTACCGAAAATGACCTGTCCGTCGCATCCGAGCGTCGCCGACAGCCGAATAACGACCCTGTCGGGCTACCAGCAATACTGCTATTTGTACAACACCTTCCTGACGGAAACGCCCGTCATGCTCGGCTCTGTTATGAAACCTTCGTCCACAGGGTTGGTCGCCGACGCCTACGGCACCTACCACGCCCGCGGGACCGTCGGAGAATGGTACGCCATCGGCAGTTTGATCCCCGCCGCCCCTGAGCATGGACTCAGGACAAGGGCGGACAACCGCCACAAGGGTTTGATCAACCTCCTCTATATGGACGCCCATGTCGAAACGAAGGGACACGAGGAGGCGCGCCTCACCTTCACCGGCCCGAGCGGACCATGAGCTGGAAAGAGCGCGCACTATGAAAACGAATGTGATGCTATCAAGGAGAAGGGCAAAATGAAAACTCACCTATGCGTGACCCGACGGTCTCGGTTCACGCTCATCGAGCTTTTGGTCGTGATCGCGATCATCGCGATCCTGGCGTCGCTGCTGCTGCCGGCGCTGAGCTCGGCCAAGCAGACAGCGAAGCGGCTTGGCTGCATGAGCAACCTCAAACAATTCGGACTCGTCTTCGCGAACTACGCGAACGACTACAATGGACTGACGCCATACGCGCTCACCAGTAATGCCCTCGCCTATCCTGCCTGGTTCGACATGATCGGCGACACCATGTCGCCCACGCACAGCTCCTACAAAATCGGAGCCGGCACCAACTTCGGCGTCTGGCAATGCCCCTCGAACGACAAGGGGCAGACAACGCCTTTGGGACGTTCGGGAAGCCCGACGCAAGGCAGCTATGCCGCGAACGGCTGGAACGATGAAACCGCCCCCGACAACCTCTACCTCAACAGTAAAGTCGATCAGATGGCGTATCCGAGCATGCTGAGCGCGATGTTCGACGGCTCCTACTACCGCACCGAACCGTGGAACAACACGGGCAGCGTCTACTCTACCCCCTTTGCCATCGGCGTGCCCCAGGCGGTCTACCGCCACGGCCTCGGAGTCAACATGCTCTACGCCGAAGGACATGCGTCATGGTTGAAAGGGCCGCTGGAGTACAGAGGCAACTATCTGGGAGGAAGCGGCGCACTCGCCTACCCGAACGGGAAATCCTGGTATGCGAAATAGAGGCGTAAATAGTAAAACGTAAGGAGTGCTCACCCCAGGCATAGTTTCTTTCCCTTTACGTTTTTCGTTTCACGTTTTACGCCCAACTACCTCACAGCTCATCCATCATTTATAATAGAAGAAGAGGTTTTCCATGCGTCCATTGTCGTTCGACCGTCTCAGCTATCTTTCGGAGGGGAAACGCGTCTTCCTCATCAGCGGCGAGATCCACTATTTCCGCGTCCCGCGCGGCGACTGGCGGCGGCGGCTCGAGCTTTTCAAGGAATCCGGCGGCACCTGCGTGGCGACCTATGTGCCCTGGCTGCTGCACGAACCGCATGAGGGAGTGTTCGACTTCTCCAGCCCGCAGTTGGATGTTGATGCCTTCCTTAGCCTATGCAATGAGATCGGCTTGTGGGCCCTGGTGCGTCCGGGGCCGTATCAGTATTCCGAGCTGGCGTATGACGGCCTGCCGGGGTGGCTGTGCGAGGACTACCCGGAACTGCGCGCCAGAAATCTGGAGGGCAAGGACTTCCGCGTCTCCTCCGTTTCCTATCTGCATCCGCTCTTCCTGGAGAAGGCGCGCCGCTGGTTCACCCAGGTGATACCCCTCCTCGCGAAGCATCAAGTCACCAATGGCGGAGCGGTGGCGGCCATGCAGATCGACAACGAACTGATGGGTATCCATGAGTGGTTCGGCTCCTGGGACTACCATCCGGACAGCTATGGCGTCGGGCGGAACGAGGGGCGGTGGCCAGACTTCCTCGCCGCACGCTACGGCGGCTTGAATGCCGTCAACACCGCCTATGACATCAAGGCGAGTTCCTGGGCGGAAGTGACGCCGATCACTCGCCTGTTTGGGACCATCTGGCGGGCGCT
>CAYTFM010000088.1:4411-10102 GCA_964436735.1 uncultured Victivallales bacterium
CACCGGCACGGCGGCGGAAGTGACGCCGATCCGTACGGTGACGACAGGCGCGCCAGGCGAACGGCGGCGGGTCAAGGACTATCAGGACTGCTACTTCGCCAGCATCGCCGACTACGCCGTGACGCTGGCCGGCTGGATGCGCGCGGAAGGCGTGCGGGTGCCGATCGTCCACAACTCGGCCAACCCCTATATGAACGGCTATTTCGAAGCGACCGTCGCGGCGATGGGCGCGGACTTTCTGCTGGGCTCGGACCACTACTACAACCTCGACATGGATTGGGATCAGAACAATCCGACGCCGAAATATGCGACAAAGTGTTTTTCATCCAACGAGATGCTCCGCCACTACGGCACGCCGCCGACCGTCTTCGAACTGCCCGGGGGCAGCGCCGCCGACTATCCCCCGATCACGCCCCACGACGCCGACTGCTGCTATCTGACGAACATCGCCTATGGCATGAAGGGCTACAACTATTACATCTTCACCGGCGGGCTCAACCCTCCCGGGGCGGGGACGACGGGCGAGGTGTACGACTACGGCGCGGCGGTCTCCTCGACGGGGGAAGTGCGGCCTCTCTACAAAACGCAACAGCGGCTGGCACGGTTCCTCGCCGATCACTCCTGGCTGGCCGGCGCGGAGCAGATCGCCGACTGCCAGTTGGGGCTCTCGCGGGAATACAGCCGCTCCGGACGCTACTGCGGCGACACCAATGGCATCGAATTCTCCAGCAACGACGCCTGGAAGTTCATGCGCAAGGGGCCGATGATGACCTCCTTCTGCGCAAGCCTCTCTCCCAGCCTCGCCGACCTCGCGTCCGAAGCGTTGCTCGACCGCCTGGATCTTCCGCTCATGCTGGCCACCTCGGTTTCAATGGCGCGGGACGTCCAAGAACGGATCGTGCGCTTCCTCGAGGCGGGGGGCAAAGTGCTTCTGGCGCCAGTCGTTCCCACGTTGGACGAGAACTTCTCGCCCTGTGCGGCGCTGGCCGACTATCTCGGCGGGGTCGAGCAAAAGCCACATAAGGCGATGGCTCCGCTGCTGACCGCGTTCGACGTTCCAAACGTCTACGTCAACGGCGGACTCTTCGCCACCCTCGCGCGGCCTGCGAAAGCGGTGACCACCGCGGTGGAGACCCGCGGCGGCGCTCCCGTGGAGATCGGCTGGCGTCTCGACCTTCCCTCGGGCGGCGCGGTGAGCGTGCTCGGCTTCCACTGGAAACAGGCGAAACGTGAGCATGAGGCGATGCTGACCCGGGCGCTTACCAGCCTTGGGCTCGCACCACGCGTGCGTTGCGACAACCCCAACGTGTGGACGGTTCTGCGCAGTGACGGCCGCAGGTCGATGCTCTTCCTGCTGAACCTGCTCACCGCCCCGATGACCGCGCGGGTCAGCTTCCGCGACCCCGTCACCGGCGCGTGGGTGGACACCGGCGCGCACGAACTGCCTGGCATCTCCGTCCGCGCCTGGAGCGACGGCACGATGGTCTATCCGTGAGAAACGGAGCACCTGCGCTACGTGATCTCGCTCACCCACGGCGCAAGGCCGCGGGGGTCGAGAATTTTCATTGCCCGCGCAAGTAGCCGACTGATTTGATTCACCAACGGGACAAGCCCGTTGGGATCTTTCCCGACCGTCCACCAACGCCGCCCCCTCAGATTCACACGGGGCAAGCCCGTACCTTTCGACCCCCATGGGCTTGTCCCATGGGTGAAGACGATCACAAGCCACCTAACGCCCAGCCTCCCCCTCTTCGGCCCCCACGGCCTCGCGCCGTGGGTGAAGAAGACCGCGCCTGCCACTACTTTGAATTACCCCACTTTTCAGCGGTAGGCGAGGTAGGTCGCCGCCTTTTCGAGCCGTTTGCCTTTGACCCCTACGTCGGCAAGACTATGTAGGCGGGAGAGTCGGCGCCGCTCGATGATGCGGTCAGCCGTCGTGAGTCCGATGCCGGGAGCTCTGAGCAGCGTCTCCCGGTCGGCCGTGTTCACGTTGACGGGAAAGAACTCGGGATGCGAGGCCGCCCAGACCTCCTTGGGATCCTGGTCGAGGCTTAAATTGCCGTCGGGAGAGAACAAGATGTCGCCCTCGGCGAACCCATATTTCCGGACGAGAAAGTCCACCTGGTAGAGGCGGTGTTCGCGGTTGAGCCTATCGGCCGACGTCGGCGAGAAAACGCCCTCTCCCGGAATGTCGGGAGCTCCGAGCCCCTGCTGGTAGGCGGAGAAGTAGACCCGGTCGAATTTGAGGCGGTCATATATCCCGTACAGGTATTTGACGATCTCCGCATCCGTCTCGTCCGAGGCCCCCACGACGAACTGCGTGGTGCATTTCACCTTCGCGTGGGGCTGCCCCTTCTCGGTGAGTTTCGAGATGAGCTTCAAGGGGCGTATGATGTCATCGAGGTACCGTTTGGTGGACGAAAGCTTCGCGAAGTGCCGCTCACCGGGCGTCTCTATGTTGAGCGACACGGCGCTGGCCACGGACATAGCCCGCTCGACCGCCGCGTCCGACACCCCCGGCAGCACTTTGAGATGGATATACCCCCTGAACGCATGCCGGCGGCGCAGGATCTCGGCGACGGCGACGATCCGCTCCATCGACTGGTCAGGCGTTCCCGTCACGCCAGAACTGAGAAAGAGTCCGAAGACGTCGGATGTCCGCAGATACTCCATGAACGCTTTCGCCGTCTCGTCGGTTCCCAGCGTGCAGCGGCGGATGTTCGACCCGCTCCGGAGAGGACAGTATTTGCAGTCGTTGACGCAGGCGTTCGAGAAAAGCGTCTTGAGCATCATCGACTTGCCGCCGCTGGGAAGCGTGACGGGATACAGCCATTTGCCGTCGCTACTGCGGTGCCTGTGCTCGTCCTTGCGAGGCGCGCAGGCGCAGGCCAGATCGTACTGCGAGTCGTGCGAGAGGATTTTCAGCTTTTCTATGGTGTCCACTGGAGCAACTCGGCGCGGGTCGGGATCGAGTCGGCGGCTCCGGGCCGAGTGACGCAGATCGCCGCCGCCCGGCAGGCCGTCTTCAAGGCGTGCTCCACCTCGACTCCCGCCGCCCACTCGGCGAGAAAGAAACCGGTGAACGTGTCGCCGGCGGCGGTGGTGTCAACCGCCGTCACCTTCAAGGCGGGGACAGACGCCCTCACGGAACCCGAGGCGCACACCGCCCCCTTGCCGCCCAGCGTCAGCACGAACGCCGCCTTCGGATAATCCGCCCGCAGCGCGGTCAGAACCGTCTCGGGCTTCTTGGCGCCGGTCAACTCGCCACCCTCGATCTCGTTGAGGACGAAAAGGTCGACGAGATGGAGTGGATAGTCTTTTATGGTGGCGTCGATGGGAGACGGGTTGAAGGCGATCCGCAGCTCCTTCTTCGACGCCATCTCCATGATGTCCGGCACCGAACTGATCTCGTTCTGGAGGAGGACGAGATCGCCGGGGGAGAAATGCCGCAGGGCTTTCTCAGCGTCGCCCCTGGTGATCGTCCTGTTCGCCCCGCCATGGAGGATGATCGAGTTCTCCCCCTCGGCGGTGACTTGAATGATCGCATGCCCCGTGGGGACGTCGACGATCTCGACCAAGGAGGCGTCGACTCCCGCCGCCTCAAGCCGCTTCCGCAGGAAAATCCCGTCCTCTCCGATCTTCCCCGCATGGGTGACCCGCGCCCCCGCATGCGCCAAGGCGACCGACTGGTTGAACCCCTTTCCCCCGCAGTATTTCGCGTACTTCGCGGCGGCGAGGGTCTCTCCCGGACGGACGAACCTCTCCACCGAGTAGACATGGTCGATGTTCAAGGAGCCGAAGTTGAGTATTCGAGATGGCATGGGCTGTCTTTTGCACCTTTTTATTCGTACAGTTCACGATTACAATTGTGAGCAAGGACACACAATTGTATCACCATCCCAGATGCTCGGCGACGTGCGGCACGTACGGTTTGACCAGTTTTTTGATGGCGGCGGCGTACTCCCGTATCTCCCACTGGGCGTGGGGATGGTCGCGGAGGTCGAGGAAATGGATCAGATTGCTCAGATCGACCGTCCCCCAGAACGTGACCATCATGTTCTGCGGCAGCACACCACGCGCCTGCTCGCGGCAGGCTCCCGCCGCAAGAAGCCGATCATAGAGCCCGAGTGAGAGGCGGTGATGCTCCCCGATCAGCCGGATCAACTCCTCCTCGCCGGCACATGACTCGTCAACAGACGCCTGCCGGTTGGTCTCGGCCTGCCGCCGCAGATGCGGCGGCACATAGAATTCGAGGTCGAACTCCGTGTAGCGCCGCGAGATCTCATTGTAGGACCATGTGCGATGCCGGTGCCATTGGCCGCGGACGAACAGCGGGCAGTGCACGCTGAACGTGAACACGACATGCTCGAGAGGACTGGTGTGCCTGTTATCGATCAGGAACTTCAGAAGGACGATGTCCCTTTCGTCCATCTCCTTCTTCATCCTGCCGAACGAGACGCGGGCGGCATTGACGATCGTGGCCTCAGTCCCCATGTGGTCGACGACGCCGACCCATCCTTGGCCGCCAAGAACCTTCATATGCTCGTCTGGCGGCACGTTCACGTTCACCGTGGTGGATTTCCCCTGGCTCATTCTTTGTCTCGCCTTTTTGAATTTCAGTGGAAGCGACAGCTGACGCGGTATTCTGAACACTACGGGGCATGAAAAGAAAAACAACTTCTACGGATAAAAAAATGCGTGGAACTGCGTCTCGGCATCCAGGGCATGGAAATGAAAATTATCTGGTGATGGATATTTGCAAATTCCTGAAACACTGCTATTTTAAAGGCCCTAATCGCTTTTATAAGCGTTTTCGGCCCAAAACAACAACTGTCCAAGGAGAAGAAGATGAGCAAGATCTTAGTCGCCGTCGCCGCCATGTTAGTCGCCGTGTTCGTGGTCCAGGCTGAGGAAGTGAAGAAGGCGGACGCCAAAGCCGATGCCAAGCCCGCCGCCGCTAAAGCCGACGTCAAGGCCGATGCCAAGGCAGTCGCCAAAGTCCCCGAAGCCGCCGCCGGCAAGCTTGAGATCAAGAAAGACGGTGCGAAGATCGCCGCCATCACCATCATCACTGTCGACGGCAAGCCTGTCGCCATGGAAATCGACGAAGCCACCGTGAAGATGGTTGAGAAGATGGATGGCAAACAGGTTGACGCGAAACTCGCCGACGCCGACGCTGATGGCCTCGCCGAAGTCAAAGAGATCAAAGAGAAGGCCGCCAAGTAAGGCGCTTTTCTGTAGATCGGACAATAAAACGGCGGGATTTTCCCGCCGTTTTTTTTTGAGTGACAACCTGCGGTTAGATTACCTGAAAAGGGACAAACTTCAAAAATAATCCCAGATGTGTGTTATTTATATTATACTGCAAATAAACATGTTACGAAGATTATAGACGTTTCATGATTGTAAAGAGTTTAATTTGTAGTATAATTAAAGACTAATTGCTGCAGTTTATTAGAGGTTCGGCATTTTTAAGAAAGGAGGTGGAGAAAGCCATTTTTCAGAACTCGAATTCAAGCGATCCTTGCGCGGTTGAAAAGTTTTGGCAGTGAATATTTTTTATATGCCGTCAAACCGAAGGCGCAGACGAGAGTCGCTAAGAGCGAGGGAATGGGGATGGCGGAAAGGTGGAGCAGTATTTGTTTCATTGTCCATTTCTAATTACTTTTTTTAAAAATATTGGAAATTCAA
>CAYTFM010000088.1:10112-23733 GCA_964436735.1 uncultured Victivallales bacterium
AAAGATCATGGTTGTTTTGGCCGCGATGGTTGTTGCTGTTTTTGTTGCCTCGAACGTCTATGCTGCTGACGCTGCTGTCAAAGGCAAGATCAAAGTTGACGGCGCCAAAGTCATGCTCGTGAAGGCTGATGGCAAGAGCGCTGAGCTCACCGGCGCCGCCGTTGAAGCCGCCAAGAAACTCGACGGCAAAGACGTCGAAGTCACCGGCGCCGAGAAAGATGGCAAGATCGACGCCAGCGCCGTGAAAGAGGCTGCTGCCGCTGCTGCTGCCGCCCCGGCCAAAAAAGAAGAGAAGAAATAATAACTTCATCTGAAGTTTTGTTCTTCAAAAGCCCGTTTCCGCAAGGAAGCGGGCTTTTTCTTTAGTTCGTGACGGATCAGCCCACGCATGGTTTCCCCTGTTTCGCCACCCGTTGGAGTTCACGCTTCAGCGTGTCGTGCTCCTCTTTTTCAACGGGGGGGGAAACACGCTGAAGCGTGAACTCCAACGGAATCCCCCGCATCCATCCTAAAGCCATCAAGGTCTCGTCATAGGAGATCGGCATGCGAGACCACAGATCAGGAATTTGGGATCTCCCCGGCTGTCACCGTGCCGTCTGAAGATAAACGGCCGACGCCCCCGCGCCGTCAGAATGACGCGGGTATTCGAATAGGTAGGCGCAGGCTCCGAGCCGCGGCGGCGCGGCTGGATTCAGCCAGGCGTCATATGCCTCACACGGAAACTCCACGACCATCCTGCTCACCGTGCGTGCGGAACCGGGGTGTTCCCTCCTCCACAACAACTCGCCTGCGACTGCCGAATTCACGGGATCCACTCCCGTGACCGTGCGATAACCGTGCATCAAAGCTGAAAAATCAACGACCGCCCGTAGTGCCTCGTCGCCTCTTTCCTCCGCATATTTCTTGAGCAGTTTGAAACGAACCATCGGCGATGGTCTTTCCCGTGCGGAAAAGGATTCGAAAATAAACGAGGTAAATTCCTCAAAAAAATACTGATTGCGAAAAGTGGCAAAACGAAAAGCCTGCCGCATTCCTATGAAATTATGGAATGCGTCCAACATTTTAGAAATCATGCAGCTCCTCATCAACGCCATGGGATCCATTGTGGCCGTGGACAAAACCTCGTAGGGGGGTGTTGGCGACCATTTCAATTCCGGAGGCGGCCTCTCCGCCAGCGGCGTTCCCGGAAGAACCTTCAGTAGCTCCAATTGAATTTCCTCGACCCCGAGCAGCGTCAAGGTCGCCGCATCCCGTCTCACCTGCTCCTCCGTCTGCCCTGGCAGCCCCGCGATCAGATCGGCATGAACCTCGACGTTGGGGAGGGCGGTTAGTTGCCGCAGCCCCGTCTCGATTTTTGACGGATCAACCGGGCGTCCCACCGCCTTCAGCGTGTCGACGCTCAAAGACTGCACGCCGGCCTCAAGATGGAATCTCGTCCCCTGTGCCGCCGCAAAGGCGTCGACAAGCTCGGACGTCACCCGCGCGGGGTCGATCTCAAGATGAAAGGCGATATGGGAAAACCGTGTCGCGAAGAGCGTGATCAAATCCGCCGCCCGCGATGGCAGTTCGTTGAAGGTGCGGTCGAGAATCCGAATCTCGGCACAGCCAGCCGCGGCGAGAACCGCCATATCGGAGGCGACACGCTCCAGACTGTGAAAGGCCGTTCCTGCGGACATCGCACTGGCGCAGAACGCGCAGCGTGACGCACACCCCCGCGAGGTCTCGTAGTGCTGAAATGGTTTTTGAGGGGAGAAATAGCCCAGCTGATAGGGAGATGGAAGCTCGTCGAGCAGTCCCTCTATCCGTGCGATACCACCATCGGCATACACGCCATTGCCGTCGATCATGCAGACGCCCGCAATCGACGTCCATGACGCCTTCTGGTCAAACTGCTCGAGAAGCCGTGGCAAGGCGCTCTCGTCCCCTCTGACGACGGCATCGACCTCAGGATGGGCGGCGAGAAAGGCTTTGTTGTCGCCGAGGAATTCTGGTCCGCCGAGGATGATCCGGCAGGCGGGCGCAAGCAGGACGAGGCGTCCAATCACCTCGAGAAGCCAATTGCGGTTGAAGAGATAGGTCGTCGCAATAAGCAGGTCAGGATTCGCCGCGGCCGCCGCCACAGCCGTCTGGGACGGGTTGTCGGCGGTCAGCCGCTCAAGCAGCGCCCACTCCCATCCGGGACATCGTCGCTCCGCCAAAGCCCGAAGACACCCATATGCCGGAAGGCTGTGTGAATACGATGATGCCGCCGAGAGATAGAGAATCCGCCTCATATAATTTCCCCGTCGCCGGGGAAATTAATAGAACAGTTTGTTGAGCGGGTATTCGACAATGCCGTGCGCTCCGACCTTCAGCAGTTCGGGCACAAGATCCCTGACAATGCTCTCGTCGATGATCGTGTTCAAGGCGAACCAGCCATCCTCGCTGAGGTTTGAGATCGTGGGCTTCTGGAGCGCCGGCAGTTTGGCCAGGACGGTTTTGAGGTCCTTCTCAAGGACATTGAGCATCAGCCCGACCTTCCCCTCAGCCCTGAGGACCGACTCGAGCAGGAGGGCGATCTTCTGGATCTTATCCTTCTTCCACGCGTCGGTCATGGAGCTCTTGTTGGCGATGAAACGGGTGGTGGTGACACAGACGGTGTCGATGATCCTGAGTTTGTTGGCTTTAAGCGAGGAACCTGTCTCGGTGATCTCGACAATGGCGTCGGCGAGCCGCGGCGGTTTGACCTCGGTGGCTCCCCAACTGAACTCGACGGAGGCTTTGACCCCTTTCGAATCGAGATAGCGTTGTGTCAGACCGACGGCCTCGGTGGCCACACGCATGCCCTGCAAATCCTCGGCCTTTTTCACCGGGGAGTCCTCGGGAACGGCCAGGACCCAGCGGACGGGCTTCCTGCCAACCTTGCCATAGACAAGCTCGGAGACCTCGGCGACATCGGCGTTCGTCTCGAGGATCCAGTCCTTGCCCGTGAGTCCGCAGTCGAGGATGCCCTCCTCGACGTAGCGCGCCATCTCCTGCGCCCGGATCAGCATGCATTCTATTTCCGGATCATCAATCGTGGGATAGTACGAGCGCGAGCTGATCGCGATCTTGTAGCCGGCCTTCGCAAACATTTCGACCGTGCTGTTCTCCAGGCTCCCCTTTGGAATTCCAAGCACCAGTGTGGGCATACGCATAACTCCTTAATTATGTCATTTCCTTCTCGCATTCTACTATTACATCGTTTGGAAAATTTCATGTCGCAAGCAGTGCTTGATCCGTAGGTTAGGTACGGAAATGAATGGTGTCAGGTGTCAGGAAGAAACCTGACACCTGAAACCAGTTTCAAAGAGGCTTGAAGGTTTTCCCAAACACCGGTTTCCCGAACACCGAACACCCCTCATGTGTAAATTACCATTCCTCTTGGTATATGTAAACACGCTTGCCAAAAGGATGCCGCACGATTATTGTCTGCAATGCGTCTGTTCGGAAAACTCACATGAGGTGGCAGATGAGGAAGAGTATCATGTTCATACTGGTCGGTATGGTGTGCGCAGGATCAATTTCCGCGGGCGAGAAATCGAGAACGCCCCCCGGTGCCACGCCTGCTCCACCACGGCCTGGAACACCGCTGTCAGCCATAGCTCCCGCCTACGAGTCGAAGACAAAGGAATTCGCCGAGAAGGCCGCAAAGGCGAAAGAGGAAGGAAAAACCGAGGAGGCGAAAGCCTATCAAGGAATTTCCGACGCCTGCGCGAAAATCGCCGATGCGCTGAAAAACAATAAGCGTCCATCCGACGATGCCAGCAAGCAACTTTCCGAATCCCTCGATAGTTTGAAGAAAAACGGGATTAAACTTGAAGGTTTTCTTGGCGGTCCGATGCCCGCGGGAGGGGCACCCGCCATCGCACCCACGCCAACTCCCGCTTCCGGCACTGACAGCAAGGAAGTGCCCAAAGAGTGAACTGTGCTCTTCCACAGGGCACAATGCTTTCGCGCGTTCCATCGACCAATTGGTTTTAACCTAATTAGAGCCTGCGCGGAAAATGCTGTTGGAGTTCAATCCGCCGCGGCGGATTGCTGGAGCCGGCGGACACGCTGAAGCGTGAGCTCCAACAAAGCAAAATCGCCGCCTCGACTGACTTTCCGCACGCCATAATTAGTCTTCTATCTGAATAAGTGCATCGGCAGCTTTATGCCTTGTTTCCCGCAAAATCGTGTTGCACATATCACATTCCTACGCTATACTGAACAGTATCGTGCGGTATCGAATGGTATTTAATGGTAATCCATGACTGATCTCCGATACAAAAAAGACTCCGTCTACGAAAGCCTCAAGAACGATATCCTTGACGGCACGTATCCGCCGCATTCCAAAGTCCCCCGCGAACTCGACTTCTCGCGGCAGCTCGGTGTGGGCAAGGTCACCTTGCGCTCGGCGCTTGACCGGCTTGAGGCGGAGGGGCTGGTCGCGCGAATCCCCTCGAAAGGCACGTTCATACTTCCCGCCGAATCCCGCAAAACCTCCTCTCAAGGCACGCTTCTCGTCATAACAACCGACTTGAAGACGTTCGAAAGTCCAAACTCCTACATCCTTCCTGGAATAGTGCGGACGGCGTCGCTCAAGGGACTTCCGACGGAAACGTGTGAAAGAAGTTATATTGAGCAACTGACATCCGACGAGCTCTCGTTCGTCCTGAAGGATAAACATATCGTGGGAATTGTCGCGTTGCTCAGCCACTTCAATGGCGATGAGCCCATCATAGGGAAACTGCGGCAGACAGGACTCCCGGTCGTGCTTCCCCACGCCCATAAGGATGACACGCGGCTGACAGGATTCGCCTCGATCGTCGTCACGGAACGTGAGGGATGGAGGGAGGCGCTGCGGCATTTGCGCGACCACGGGCACGAACGTGTCGCGACAATCGCCTTGGCGGATAATTTCAGAGGTTTCACCCCAACAGAACACCTCGACCTCCTTTCCTCTTACGGAGCCGAGGCCAGCAAGACACTTTTGGGGACTGCCCCCTATGAGAAAGAAGCGGTGGCCGCCGTGGTGGACAAATGGATGGCGTTGGACGTGCCACCCACCGCTATTTTGTGCTTCTCGGATTTCTTCGCCATCCACGTGTTCAACGCGCTCAAGGCACGCAAGCTGAGAATACCAGACGATGTGGCGGTTATGGGATGCTGCGGTTATCCGGGCGGCTCCTTTCTGAGTCCTCCTCTTTCGACAATGGATTATGGCTATGAGGAACTGGGAAAACAGAGTGTCGAGTTGCTGACAGAATCGGCGAAATGGTTTCCGCTCAAGCCTGGAACGGCAGTGCCATGCCTCTTCACCAAACCAACCCTCGTCTTCCGTCAAAGCACGAACATACGTCGCCTGGAAAGAACAATCACCACATCATCACTGGAGTTGGCGGTATGAGACAACAACGCGCCAGTCGGGCAACTCCTTCGAGTTGCTTCACCTTGATCGAGTTGCTGGTGGTGATCGCGATCATCGCGATTCTCGCGGCGCTTCTCCTGCCCGCGCTGGGCCAGGCGCGGGAACGCGCCCGGCAGATCAACTGCGTCGGGAATCTGCGGCAATGTTCGACCGCCTCGGTCAACTACATCGATGATTACCAGAATTACATGCCGTTCGCCTTTGACAGCATCCTCACCAACTGGTCCGGCTACGCCACGCCCAACGCTCCCGCATGGTACTACCTTCTGGCCCCCTATCTGAACGTGCCACAACGGACAGGCGATTTCTTTCGACTCGGACTGACGGCCAAGCTGACCGGCCCCGTCATCTTCACCTGTCCCTCGCACAAGATCCCCTATCCCAACGAAAGTCCCACCTCCTACGCCCCAGGCCTCAGAGTCGCCGCCTGGGCTCCACTAGACGCCAACGGCGTGCAGCGCCCCAAACTGATGGGAATCCAAAGCCCTTCCACCAAGGCGTGGCTCAACGAGTGGCAATACCCTCCCCCCAACTCGGAACAGGAGAAGCCCGCGACCACGATCAACGAAGGGCACATCGTCCTTGGGCACAACAACAACTGCTTCGGCTCACGCCACAACCGGAGCGGCAATGTCCTCTTCTTCGATGGGCACGCCTCCTGGCTGCCCTTCACCGACGTCATGTCACCGTCAACCGGCTCCGTGGCTGCGAAAGGGCTGTACGACCCGTACGACAAATATTGAGCTTTCGATATTCGGATTTCGGATTTGATACGCTGTTGGAGTTCACGCTTCAGCGTGCGTACCAGGCGTTTTCGACACACTGAAGTGTGAACTCCAACATATATGAGGATACGCATGAACGCAGCTTTCCGAAATGTGCTGTGCGCCGCCGCGCTGCTGACCACGACGTCAGCCCTGTCAGCCGCCGAGACCATCCCGCAGACTTTCATATCGGGAGGCGTGAGCGTCGACCTGTCCCTGTGCGGAAGCGAGACGGCAAAGGCCACCGCGCTCTCCGCGGTGGACGGCGTCTCAGTCGCTCTCGTTCCGCTTTCACGCGTGGACAACACGTTCTGTCTTGCGTCGGGACAGCCGGGCATCATGCTGTTCGCCTTCAAGAATGAAAAGGGGCGGAAGGTGGAGGCCCCTTTCGTCTGCCTCAAGCTCCCGCCCGGCACAAAGAGCCTCGCCGCCTCTGCGCCCTCGAAAGTAAGTGACACACGGGCGGAGCCTGACGGTGGCAGCGTCACCAGGATCGATGTCGGGGGCCTGAAGGATTCGTTCTCCAAGGACGGCTACGGTACGTGGAACTCGTTGGGAGTACTGGTCACCGCCACAGCTCCGGCCAGCGACACCATTCTCGAAGCCTCCTACTGGTACGAGGATACCATCGGCAAAACGGAACCGCTCCGCCTCGCCATCAAGATCGTCTCACCGGCGAAAGGTAAAAAACCGAAGACGTTCGAGACGGGCACCATGTTCGCGCGGGAGGGCGACTTCGAGGGCGAGTCGGCCAAGATCTTCGCCGACTTCTACGCCGGCTGCGGTTTCAACGCGGTCCACGGCAACGGCCAAAGCGCCTTCTACCGCATGGCGAAGGAGCGCGGGATATTCCGCTACGTCCAGCCCTTCTGGCTGTGCAACGGCTACCGGATCGGGCAAGGCAAGAAACCTGACGGGACGAAATTCATCAAGGCGGACGGCGCGCCGTTTGAAGACGCGGGGCTCGACAGCATCTGCCCGCTCGAGGTCTACAAGGAGGGGGAGCACTACCGCGGCAAAATTGTTGGAGATCTGCGCAAGATGCTCGGCGATAACGACACCGCGGACTCGATCATGCCCAACTGGGAACCATATTACTACGACTTCAAGGGGTGCTTCTGCGAGAAGTGCCGTGATGAGTTCGCATCTTTCGCCAAACTGCCGAAGGAGGAGGTCGCCGCCTCGTGGCCAAGCTCCGTGATGACCACCCATCGGGAGATATGGGTGAAGTTCCGCAGTTGGCAGCATGGACGCCTTATGGAGACGCTCGAAAAGTCTATCAGCGCCATAGGAAAGGAGACGGGCAAAAACGCCCACTTCATCCCCGAGATCGCCTGGAGCGCGCTCGTCGAGGGAGGCGATGTCGAGTTCGCCCAATACAGCCCTGCCGACTACCTCGGCAAGCTCCCGGTCCTTGAGCCGTGGGGCCCGTACATCTTCCACCCGGCCTCGAAGAAGTACGAGTACTACACCGGCATCCACATGATCACCTTCGCCGCCGCGCGGGACATGAAACGCCTCGTGGCCTCGAAAGTTCCCGAGCCGAAACTCCGTCCGAAAATGATCGCCTTCCCGCACGGACTGCAGTGCGACGACTGGGTGACCGAGCCCGAGGCCATCGCCTTCGACACCCTTTGTTTCTTCCTCAACGGCTGGGAAGGCTCGCTGGTCTACTACTTCCCGCGGGGCTACGACGCCCGCTACTGGTCGGCCTTGGCAGACGCCAACACCGCCATCGCCGAGTTCGAGGATTTCACGCTCAAGGGAAAAGCGTTTGACGGGATCTCCGTCAAACCTCAAAGCCCGCTGCCCACGCTGAACATCCCCGACTACTGGGACGAGGGAGGCGACTTCAAGAAAAAGCTTCCGTGGCTCAAGGAGAATCCCGCGCTTCTGCAGGCGGTCGGCTATGAACTGGACGGGCGCCGCCTCGTCGCCGTGGGAAATTTCTGGACGAAGGGCGAGGCGTTCTTCATCCTCGCGCTCGCCGGCCTCCCCGAGGGTGCGTACACCCTTCGCGAGCCGCTGCGTAACCGCCAGTTCACCGCCGAGGACGGAAAGGCTTTCACCGCCAGCGATCTGGCGAAAGGCGTCCCCTTGCATGTCGGAGCCCTGCGCTGGGCCTTCTTCGTCATCGAACCTGGGGACAAGTCCGCAAGCATCCCCACCGCGTCGATCACTCCTCAAACCGTGGCAAAGGCGATGACGGAGAAGAATGCCGCGATCGCCAAGGCGATGGACTATGAAAAGGAATACGCGGCACGCCTTAAGAACAGAATAGCCGAGGCCGTCAGGGTGCCCGACTACTCTGCAGTGAAAGCGGATAAGGACGGCGCGCTGTCGTGCTTTCTGCAGAAGGCGGGAGGCGTCCCGGACGCCAAGGTCGTCGTGTCCGGGCCGGAGGCGATCGTCACGATCGATCCGGTCGCCGGCGCCAAGATCGCCAGCTGGATCGTCGGCGGCAAGGAGTTGGTCTCCCAGGAGAAAGACGTCGGACTCGGAGTCGACGCCTTCTGGTGGCCCGTGAAAGCTGCCACGAGAATCACCGCCCCATACGAGTTCGCCGTACAGTCGAAGGACGCCGGATCGCTCACCTTCACGTTCAAGCGGACGCTGACCGACAAGGACAACCACGTCCTGGCGGGACTCACGATCGTCAAAACCATCACCGTCTCCGCGGAGGGAAAAAACGTCGAGTTGAGCACCGAGATCAAGAACACAACAGGCAACGAGGTCGAGTTCTCTTTCCGCTACCACAACCTGTGCGCCTACCTCCAAACCGTCGACGGCAAGAATGGCACGGCGGTATTCCAAAGCGAGGGGAAGCCGTTTCTATTCGAACGGCTTTTCATGATCAGGTTGTTCCGCTGCCAAGTTCCGGCCGACAAGGATCTTGAGGGTGCGTTCAAAATGGATAATATTGGCATCATCTCCTCGCCCGAGGTGCTCTTCGAATCGAAGGCGTTTCCGTTCAAACTTTCGGAGACTATCGTCAACAAGGATGACCTGCACTGTTATGTCCTGTGGGATGGGGGCAAGCAACTCTGCGCCACTTTTGAACCCGTATTTAAAAAAGTGAAGCTCGCTCCGGGCGCGTCATGGTCCGCCCGCAGCGCATGGAAGGTGGTGAAATAATGACCCGGAGTCGTGCGCTTCCGTTGTCGCTCGCGCTGTGCCTGACGACACTCTGCTCCTGCTCGTACCGGCAGCAGGCCGAGCCACCCGTCCTCGACCAAGGCGGCGTGAGCGTCGACCTCTCGAAGATCGGCAGGGAAACGGTTCAAATCGTCGGCGAGGATTTGATGCGCAATGGCGGCTTCGAGGAACTTGACGAGAAGACCGGCGACCCGAAAGGCTGGCACGGCGGGTTCCATGTCCACACCCCCGATGCGGTCCTCCAGAAAAAGCTCATCACCGCCATCGGCCCGGTCGCGAAGCGCGCCGTCCTTTCCACCTCCCCTGCCCAAGGCAAGAACTACATCTGGTTGTCTACCCCCGTCGAAGCAAACATCATCCGCGGCGGCAAGGAGCCGCTCATGTCCAACTACTACTCCATCAACCAACCGCTTCCTCAACTCGCGGAACCGACGAAGTTCCTGCTGAGCTTCAAATACAAGGGCAAGACCGCCGTCGAGCTCGACGGACTCAACAGCATCACGATGGGGGTGGAGTGCCTTGATGGCGGCACGCCACCGAAGGCGACCTGCGACCTTGTGCTACAGAGCTTCCCCGCCTCTTCCGCATGGAAGGAGGGCTCGATCACCTTCCTCGCCCCCAAGGAAACCAGCGCGTTGCGCATCCTTCCGCGGCTCTACGGCTGCGGCGAGGCGGCATTCGACGACCTCCAGCTCCACAAGGCGGTGGGAGACGGCGGCGTCTCCGTGCGTCTCATTCCCTTTTCCTTCATCGACAATGTCTTCTGCCTTTCCACTGGCGATCCTGGGATCCTCACCTTGTCATGCCGCAACGAGAAAGGCGTCACGCCCACCGCGCCGGTCATCCATCTTGAACTTCCCGAGCATGTGAAGCTGCTTGAGCCGAAAATGCCGATGAAGCTCAAGAGGAAGACCGAGGCGCTGAAAGACGGCAAACCCTATGTCGACCACATCATCGAGGTGGGGAGCCTGAAAGACTGCTTCGACAAGAAAGGCTACGGCACATGGAATTCCCTGGCCTTCCTGCTGAGGACGAGCCTTCCGCCGGGCGGCGAATTCGCCGCCTCCTACTGGTACGAGGACGGCGACAACAAGAGTGAGCCGACGCCGTTCACCATCCGCGTCATAACGCCCGTGAAGGCCAAGACGCCGAAACTGTTCGAGACGGGCGCGGTGTTCGCGCGGGAGGCGGACTACGCGGAGAAGGAGACCGCCGATGTCTTCGCCTCCTTCTACACAAGACTCGGCTTCAACGCCGTCCACATGGGTGGAACCGCTCCGAAACTCCTGAAAGCTCTCGCCGAGAAGGGGGTGCGGCGCTACTGCCAGCCATTCTGGCTGTGCAACGGCTACCGTATCGGCCAGGAGCCGAAACCCGACGGCGCGAAGTTCCTGATGGCCGATGGATCAAGTTTCAAGGACGGCGGAATTGAGGCTGTCTGCCCCGTCGAGGTCTACACCGAGGGGGAGTACTTCAAAAAACACGTCGTCAAACCACTTCGCAAGATCCTTGTGGAGGACAGGACGGCCGACGCCATCATGCCGAACTGGGAACCGTACATGTTCAACGGGAAAGGTTGTTTCTGCGCGAAGTGCGAAAAGGAGTTCGCCACATACGCCGGCATGACGGAGAATGAAGTCCGCGCAATGTGGCCCGCCAAGGTGGCCACGGAGCGCCGCGACAAATTGATCGCCTTCAGAAGCTGGCAGCATGGCAAACTCATGACAACCCTCGAGCGGACCGTCAACGCGCTCGGCAAGGAGGCCAAGGTCGACGCCCATTTCGTCCCCGAGATCGCCTGGAGCTCCCTCACCGAGAAGGACAACATCGACTTCGCCCAGAGCAATCCCGTCGACTACCTCGACAAACTCCCCGTCGTCGAGCCGTGGGGCCCGTACCTCTTCTCCTCCTACTCGAAACCGTACGAATACTTCCCCGGCATCCACCTCATCACCTTCGCCGCCGCCAAGGAGAACCAGGACTTCATCGCCAGACGCGTCAAAGAGCCGTCGCAACGGCCGCGGATCATCGCCTTCCCGCACGGACTGCAGTGCGACGAATGGGTCACGGAGCCCGAAGCCATCGCCTTCGACACCCTCTGCTTCTTCCTGCGACGCTGGAACGGCTCACTCGTCTATTACTTCCCACGAGGCTACGACGCCCGCTACTGGAACGCCCTCGCCGTGACGAACACGTTGATCGCGGACTATGAGGACTTCGTCTTTAAAGGAACGGAGTTCCGTGGCTTCTCAATCAAGATGGAAAGCATCGCCCCCCCCGCCGCCTTCCCCGACCGTTGGGACGAGGGGGGCAACTTCGTCGAAAAGCTCCCGGCGCTGAAGAACAATCCGCCGATCGTCCAGGCGGTCGGCTACGAACTCGGCGGCAAACGCATGATCGCCATCGGCAACTTCTGGCAGAAGGGCGAGGCCTTCGTCCGCCTTTCCTTCAAAGGACTTCCCGACAATCAAACGTATGCCCTGTGGCAACCTCAGACCCGCCATTACTTCATGAACAAGTATGAGGACGCCGCACTAACGGCGAACGACCTGCGGGACGGCGTGCTCGTCCACGTCGGTGCGCTCCGCTTCTCCTTTTTCGTCCTCGAGCCGTACAACGACGATACGGACTACGGCGATCCCATCACCCCCACCCATATGGAGGTTTTCAGAGACAAGCGCCTCCCCGAAATTATCAAAGCGGACGTCCGAGAGGACGACCTCCGCGCCAAACAGGAAAAATGACACGGTTGACGCCAAGGCTATCAGAGACGGCACACGCCACAGCGTTGAAAGCGGTGGCTCTTGCCACGCTCGCCCTCCTGCTGACCACGAGCGCGGTGGCGAGCGCGGCGACCTGCGCCACATGCGGTGCCACGATCAAAACCGGTACCAAATACTACACGACGGCAAACCACACCACCTACTGCTCCAAATCCTGTCTTGACAAGGCCGTCCTTCTCACCTGTTCGGCATGCGGGAAGAAATTCCAAAAAGGACTCCAGTCCAACGACAAGAATTTCTGCTCAAGAAAATGTCTCGAAACGATCTTCCCCTCGTGCTCTGTCTGTGGCGCGAAGGCGGAGAAGGGAATGCTGGTTGAGTCAAAATTCGTGTGCGAGAAGTGCTTCACGACGAAACCCAAATGCTGCAGTTGCGGCATGCCGGCCGAATGCTCGCCCCTTCAGGACGGTAGGAAACTATGCGCGGACTGCGCGAAGACAGCGGTCATGGACTGGAAAACAGCGGAATCCCTCTTCGAAAAAACGCGGACGCTGCTGAAAGACAAGCTGGGTATGGGAACAGACTCCAGCATTTGTTTCGAGTTGGTGGACCTAAATGAACTCAACAAACTATCCGGAAATGCCGCCACTGAAATGGAGATGGGACTCTTCAGGCATGAGCAGACCACCACCACCACCACCACATCGAAGAAAAACTGGCGCGGGGTCACCACCAACAGCAAAAAAAATAGTAGCACAGAAGACAAAAACTCCATTTACATTCTTTTCGGCCTCTCCGAGGCGAAATTCATGGAGGTCGCGGCGCACGAGATCGCCCACGAGGCGGCCTGCGTCAAATGGCCACATCTTGTCAAGACCCCTGTCATCTCAGAGGGATTCGCGCAATTCATGGCGTCGAGAGTCAACCTCGAGCTTGGAAGGCAAGAGATGAATCAAAGGCTTCGAAGCTCACCCGATCCAGTATACGGGGATGGCTACAGGCTCTTCGAAAAAGCATACACGGCGGAGGGGTGGAAGGGGGTCGAGGAGCTGATCAAATCGACCACCACGCCTTGAGTAGAACAGCATCGCCACGGACGCGCGTCCGTGACGGCGAGCGTGAGCGCAGCCGCGTATTCTTATTTCTCCGCTTTGTGCAAATCCTTGACCGTGTCGCGCTGGAAGTCCAGCGTCAGATAGTCGAGCCGCATCGGCAATGAGAGTTCAATACCGCTGAGAAACTGGACGCCCGCTTTGACATGCACGGGGGAGCATGACAGAAGATGCCCGCCGTGTCGAAAGTCCGAAGACAGGAAATGCAGATGTATCCCCGGAACGCTCAACGATGACATAAAACTGGGCGTGTAAAACCCCGCCAACGTACCCCGGATGTTCTCGAACTCGAACACGGGTTGATCCTTGGCCACCTCCACCAGCGGCCGGTAGCTTTCCTGCTTGGGAACCGACCGCACCTTCACCCGACTGAACTCCCCCTCCACGCGACTGCCGTAGAAGATATTTGTCGAAGGAAACAGCCCCTCAAGCCAC
>CAYTFM010000088.1:23743-29001 GCA_964436735.1 uncultured Victivallales bacterium
TGTCTTCGCTGGCCTGCTTGAAAAACGTGACGCACGCAAAGGGCGTCATCGCTTTGTCTGGCGCGATGATCCGGACAGTGCCCGTGGAATCGATCTGATAGAACACGCCATCGAGCAAGACCATCTCCCCGTCAAGCTTGTCGAAGGTGCCCAGCCCGAAATCGCCATGCCTCCGGATCTCCTCGAGGGGGATGTGCTGTTCGTAAACGCCCTCCACCAAGGCGTTGACCGGCGAGCAGAAGTAAAGGCGCCCGTCATTCCGTGTGTCTGGTGTGTCCCGCATGCTTCCTTTCCGCGTAAGGCTACGGCTTCGCCTCGGCCATTTGGGTGGAACGAACCTCGACGGTGGTGCACGGTCCCTGGATGCCATGGCGGCTGAGGGCCCTGCTGATTTCAAAGCGGAGCTCCGAGAGCGTCTCGCTTTCCTTCGAACGGATGTCGAGCCAGACGCGCAGCTCGAAAAGAGGATCATTCTCGAAATCGACGAGCAGGACGACCGGCGGCGGCTCCTTCAAGATGCGCGGATTGCCTAAGGCGGCCTCCATGAGCAGGTCGCGCGCCCGATCGATGTTGGCTCCGCTTCCGATCCGCACCCGGATGGCACGCCGCATCGTGGGGTCGTTTAGCGTGAGATTGGTCAGCTTCTTGTCGATAATGTCGGTGTTGGGGACCACGGTGATGGCGTTGTCTGACGTCCGAATCATCGTGTTGTGCAGGTCGATCTTGAGCACAGTCGCCTCCTGGCCGTCGAAAAGGATGACGTCCCCCTCCCTGATCGTGCGCGAGAAGAGCATCGACAGACCGTTGACGAAATTGGTGATGACGCTTTGAAGGCCGAGGCCGATACCGACACCGAGGCCACCGGCGGCGATAGCCAGGCTGCTGAAATCGACGCCGAGCAGCAGGAGGAGAATACCGGCGTACACCGCCCATATCGCATACGAAAGGACACCGTTGAGCGCGGGAACCCCGGTGCCTCCGTTCGCTCCGTATTTCCGCTCGAATGCGGCGGTCACCACATCAAGGCAGGTCTTGAAGGCGAAAAAGAGGAAAACGGCGATGGACAGGTCGAGCAGGCTGAAACGGCAGCCATGAATCGACTTCACCGAGGAAAGAAGCACGATGATCTTTTTGATGCTGAAGTACTGGTCGCCCACCCACAAGACGACGCTGGCCAGCATGGCCGTCCAGATCGTCGGCACGCCAAGCCCGATCACCAGCGACCGCACCAGTTCGGTACTGGCGGCGAGTCGACTCTCGACAAGTCGGCGGAAGAAGGCGCTGAAGACGATCCCGAATTGGATGGCGACCGCCAGCATGAACCAGGCGCCCGTGATGATCATGGACAAATCCGAAAGCCCGAAGAGTGACAGGGCGGCGAAGACGAGAAGCAGGCAGATGGACAGGCCGTGAATGCGACGGAAAGCCGTCGTGGTGGCGTCGTTCCTGACGGGACGGGCGAGAATGGCGGCGGCCACAAGCGTCACGGGCCACGCGAAGGCGATAATCGTTGACGGCATGCTGAGAAACTGGAATATCGTCGCGGCGGTGTAGACCCAGAACAGATGCGAGATAGGCGAGGGACCAGGCTCCCCTTCTCGATTGTAGTTGTTCAACGCCCAGGAGAAATCCAGCCCCCAGCGTGCGAGAAGCAGCAGCGCGAGAGCGTCAATCAGAATCGATTGGGGAAACTCGATCAACCTTGAACCGACAAGAAGCACGATGCCGGCGGATAACGCAAGGAATGCCTTGGAAAGCCCGCGCCTGGCGAAGGGACTGATCGGCGGAAGCCATCGCGCGATGCGGACAAGAAGGAGAAGGAGAATGAAACGCAGGACGGGAATCGTGACGCACATGCCGACCACGAGAGCCCCCCATGTCTTGAGCGAGGCGGGAAGCTTGGACAGGGTGATGTCCGGAAGCGAGGCCACCCAGTGCCGCAACAAGGGAACGAGAAGAGCCCGCGTGCCGCCGAAAAAAGGGCTGTCGGACGGACGGATAATAGCGGCGTTCAGCTCGGCGTCCAGCACTTCCATTGATGCAAGGGGAGCATCCCAGCTTTCGAGCACCTTGTCCGCAGGATCAAGCGCGGCGGTGGCGTCATCCTGACACGCCTTCACCTTCACGCCAAGGGACTCAACTTCGACGGACAGCTCGTCCATCATGCGCCTCTCGCCAAGTTCGAGGCTTTTTGACGCCAGCGCGGCGAGTTCCGCCCGCATCCCCGCCACCAATCCGGCAAGCTTGTCCAGCTCGTCGCTCAGCACTCTGACCTGCTGGGTCTCCTCGCGGAAGGTCTCCACAAGAGAACTAATCTGATTCTGCGACAGCCTGAACTCGTTATAACTCAAGATCGAGGTCAGCATCGTGAAGTTCATCTGATGGAACTTGGCGTCCGCCCTTTCTGTGAGCTGCCTGAGGCGCGCCGTCTTTAAGCGGGTGTAGTCCTCGAAATACACCTCGGCCAACTCCTGCAGCTGCCGGACGGATTCCGCCTTGCCTTTGAGCTCGTCAAGATGGGATTTCTCCACCGGCTGAAGGTTGGGCACGCCGTTGTCCGCCATTGCGGGGCAGAGATGAGACAAAACCAACCAGGCGACAAGAGCACCACCCACCCAACGCAAAAGGGAATCATGTGGCTTCCCGGTAATGTCCATACTGTTCCTCCATTCGAAAACATGACTCGTCTAGTATAAGTGAATGGCTATGTGAAGTAAAGAGGCACTTGACACCGAAAACAAATTTGTCGCCACAATCGCTTCCTCTTTCATTATCGCGTCATTTTTATCCGCCCAAGCCATTCCACCGCGACATTCTGGCGCATCGCTATTTCCATCCTGACGGACAATGCGGCACGTGCCTCGCCATGCGCGAAAATTCAAAGAGGTTTGGCATTCTCAATGCTATGCGAACAGACACAAGAAGTCGTCTCGCATTACCTGTGAGATGAAGACTCATTGAGAGATGGTGAGGTTTGTCATGAGAAACGCGTTCAAACATTTGGTGGATTCTCTGCTCGGCAAGCGATGCGATCACAAGTGGTCTCCGGTGAAACTGCTGCGCTTCAGCGGTTCCGGCGAAGTCTCTGAGGTCGTGCGCTGCACGCTGTGCGGAGAGATGAGCGTTATCGAGAAAGCTGAAGAGTCACATTCGGGAAACGCCGCCTGACGGAAGGAGGTGTGCGACTATGTTTGATCCGATGTATTTCGTGTTCATCATTCCCGGTCTTGTGCTGGCGGGATTCGCCGCCCTTTACACAAGAAGCATGTTCAGCAGATACGCCGAGATTCCGTCATCCAGCGGTTTGACGGGAGCGCAGGCCGCGCGGCGCATGCTCGAGACGGCGGGCATCTACGACGTGTCGATCGAGGAGGTCGACGGCTTCCTCAGCGACCACTACGACCCCTCGACGAAAACATTGCGCTTGTCGCCGGACGTGTACCACAAGGCAAACTTATCCTCGGTGGGGGTGGCATGCCATGAGGCGGGGCATGCCATCCAGCACGCCGAGTCCTACGCCCCGCTGGAGCTGCGCTCCGCGTTGGTGCCGGCGACCAATTTCTGCGCCACCTTCGCGCCATGGATCATCATCGCCGGTGTCGCCGTGTCGGCCATGCAGCTCGCGCTTCTCGGCGTCATACTCTTCAGCGCCACCGTGCTCTTCTCACTTGTCACCCTGCCAGTCGAGTGGGACGCCAGCGCGAGAGCGAAGTCAATGCTCGTCCGCGCGGGAATCGTGTATGACAGGGAGGAACTGTCGATGTCGGGACGCGTGCTCAACGCCGCCTTCATGACATACGTGGCCGCCGCCGTCACCTCAATCCTCACCCTGCTCTATTATCTCTGGCGGATGGGGCTTCTGAATGGGACGACACGCGAGGAGTGATTCGAGGCGGGAGCAACGACCGAACGCGAAAGGTGTTCAGACCTATTTCCACGGGAACTTTTCGACGAATTTGTTGTCGAATCCTTGTGGAACACGTAACGGTGAATGCTCAAGAAGAAAGCTGAAGGAGGGATGAGTATGGATACGGAAAACAACACCACACGCGGGAATCGCTCGACCTATCTGTGGGGAACTGTCACGGTCTTGCTTGCGGCCGCGCTCTGCGCGCAGACATACGTCACCTACCGGATGTACACGGCGAACATGCGCCAGGCGCAAGGCGTGACGACAACACAACCAGCTGACGCCAGAGCCACCCCGCAGAATAGCATGCCGCTTGTCGCCCAGGCTCAGCCTCAGGATAAAGACGCGGACGACAGCGTGGCAGATGACAAGACGTTAAGGAGCAGCGCCATCGACGCCTTGAAGGCACCCAGCGCCAATCCTCAAAAAGGGCTCGGAAGATCTCAGATGGGCGGCATCTCGATCAACGGCGGATCGCCTCTGATCCAGATGTTCGGCCAAAACGACCCGTTCGAGGACATGGCGCGGCTGCGGCAGATGATGGATCAGATGTCGCAGGGATTCTTCAGCTCCGGCGTCGGACCAAGCTCCCAGATGGGATTTGGCGGCATGACGACCGACGACCTCATGGGGTCAACCGAGTCGTTCCTCGACAAGGACGGCAACTACGTGGTCAAGCTTGACCTTCCCGGATACGACAAGTCCGACATCAAGGCGATGATCAACGACGACACGCTCGTGATCTCGGCCAAGAAGAACGCCACGGTCAAGAACACGTCCAAGAACGCGCTGCGCAGGAGTCACGAAAGCAGCCAGTTCCAAAGCTCGTTCATGCTGCCACAGCAAGTCGACCCGAAGAAGATGAAGATCGACTACGACAAAGGAGTCCTGACGGTCACCGTTCCGACGGCCTGAGAGCGACCTATCACTTTTGCGGGCAACGGCCTGCAAAAGTGTCGCCCAGCAGTTTGAGGAAGACGCCTCCGACGACCGAACGCGCCTGGAAGCCGATCTGCGTCCCGCTGATGGTGTCATACCAGTCACACATCGGAACCCGGGACGGCGTCTCGTTGAGCCAGTCGTACACGGGATCGGTCAGGGCGGCGAAGTTGGCGGCATCGTCGGAGAGTGTGGCACACCAGTAGATCCAGTCCAGCTTCGTGTAGCTTTTGCGGTTGTCGAGCGGGACGCCATATTTGTTCTGCGTCTTGCCATACCATGCGACCTCCGCGGCGGCGACCTCCGGCGGAAACAGGTCGAGTCCGAGGAGCCGGTCCCACACCAGATTGTACTTTTGGCTCCACGTGCCTTCCTGATCAAAGGCCAACCGGTAGTGATCGCCATCGGC
>CAYTFM010000089.1:0-22220 GCA_964436735.1 uncultured Victivallales bacterium
CAGGAGCGACGGTGGGCGCCGCGGACAGTCCCTTCAAGGAGACGGGAGCGTTGGATTTGCGTTCGGGGGATTTCTGCGCCTCATCCACCTCTTTGAAATCCTTCTCCTCTTTCTTCTCTTTTATATCGTCTGCCGCAGGGGCTTTGGATTCTTTTTGCTGAGACTGCCCGGTGTTCGGCGTGAGCTTGAGCACTTTTCGCTCAGGCTTGCTTTCTGATTTCTGCTCAACCTTCACCTCGGTCTTCGATGGTTCAAGCTCGGATACTTCCATTTTCGTCTCACGGACCGGCTGGGGTGAAGGGGGAGGCGCCGAAGCGAGAGGCTCATCGACCTGTGGCGTAGCGCTTGCCTTCGGCTCGCGGTCAAACAAGTCCAGCAGCTTGCCTTGTTCCGGCTCTGGTTCGGTAGAGAAAAGCGGCAAACTACCCTGCTCGGATGGATCCTGTGATGGATCCGTCCGCTCCGAGTCGTTTTTTGCCGCATCGCTCATCGTTATTCCCGAAAACTAAGGGTTGGAAAATTATATCTGAGTTCAGCGATATGGCAAGCGGACAGCAGGCGTTTTGCCGTGAATTTTTCCGATACCTCCGCATCTACCCCAACGTTTGTACCACGCGCGTGGCGACGTGCGGAGTTGGATCATGCGGGATTGGGATCGTCCGGAGAGACGAGAATCTCACGCGGGGTACTGCCGATCTGCGGCCCGATGACCCCCATGTCCTCAAGCTTGTCCATGAGATCGGCGGCGCGGTTGTAGCCGATGCCGAGCCGACGCTGCAGATAGCTGGTGCTGGCCTTCCGCTCCTTCCTGACGATCTCGACGGCTTTTTTCATGAGGTCGCCTTCGCCAATCGCGCCGCCGGCGTCACTGGGAACATAGTCACCCTCTTCGCCGCCACCTTCCTCCCCCTCACCCTCGGGAAGCTCGACGGCTCCGCCGGAGAGGACGGTGTCGTCAAACTCCTGTCCCGCCTGATTGGAGACAAACGCCACGACCTTCTCGATGTCGGGGTCGGATGCGTAGGCCCCTTGGATGCGCTCCAGCTTCGAGGCGCCGGGGGGAATGAAAAGCATGTCACCCTTGTTCAGCAGAGCCTCGGCGCCTTTCGAGTCAAGGATGACGCGGCTGTCGGTGATCGACGCGACTTTGAAGGCGATGCGGGTGGGCAGGTTCGCCTTGATCACGCCGGTGATGACCTGGACGCTCGGACGCTGGGTGGCGAGCACGAGGTGAATGCCGACCGCCCTCGCCTTCTGGGCGATCCGGGCGATGGAGGTCTCGACCTCCTTCTTGCTTACCATGATGATGTCGGCGAGCTCGTCGATGATGATCACGATGAACGGCAGTCGAGCTGGTATTGGCTCGCCGTCGTCGTCGAGGACTGGCTCGGACGTCTTCGGGCGGTTGTTATAGGACTCGAGGTTCTTCACCCGCGCCTTGGCGAGGAGCTTATACCGCTTCTCCATCTCGATGATGCCCCAGCGCAAGGCCAGCGGGACCTTCTTCGGCTCGTTGACGATCGGCGTGATAAGATGCGGCAGCGTCTTGTACATCTCGAACTCCACCACCTTCGGGTCGACCAGAATCATCCGCAGGTCCGATGGGGAGAATTTGAACAGGAGGCTCATGATCAACGTATTCATGCAGACGCTTTTGCCGCTGCCGGTCGCCCCGGCGATCAGCAGGTGCGGGGCGCGGGCGAGATCAGTGATGATCGTCTCGCCGGCGACGTTCTTCCCAAGCACAATCGGAATCTCGTAGCTGTTCTTGCCCCACGCCTTGCTCTCAAGCATCTCGCGCATCCCGATGGCGGCGGCCTTCCGGTTGGGCACCTCAATGCCGCAGGCGTCCTTCCCGGGTATCGGCGCCAGGATGCGAATGCTTTCCGCGCGGAGCGTCAGTTTGATGTTGTTCTCAAGGGCCGTGATCTTGTTGACGTTGATGCCCGGCGCGGGGACCACCTCGATGCGGGTGACCCGCGGCCCGGTGACGGATTCGGTCACCTTGGCGTCGACGTTGAAACTGTTCAGGGTGAGCTGGAGCGTCTTCTTCGCCTCCTCGACGAACTCCGCGGACTCGCCGCCAACCTCACCCAGTTTCTCAAGAATCGTGAGCGGCGGCAGAACGAAGTCATGGGCGGCGGCTTTATCCTTCGGAACCAGTTTGACGGGAGCCTTCCTCGGCGCAGTGGAAGACTTTCCTGCGGAAACGACCACGGGCTCCGCTATGGCGGATTCATGCGAAGCTGACTCCGGCTCCTCGACTTTCGTCAGCAGGATCGGCTGCGGAATGACGGGCTCGGGCTTCGGCGCAGGCTTCTCCTGCGGTTGGGACTCAAGATTGAGTTCCTCGGACTTCAGCGCCTCGCGCTCCTGCTTCTGCCGTTTCTCCCGCTGCAACTCGAGCTCCTTCGCACTGCGCTCCTTCTCGGACAGCGGTGCGGACTCGTCAGCTTTTTTATCAGTCTTTTTGTCGGCCTTTTTGTCAGAGGTAGTCACCTCGTCCTCATACACCTCTTCACCGCTGAACAGGCGGACATACCCGCGCTTGAACTCGATGTGAAGCAGGAACGCCGCCCCGGCCGCGAGCAGCAGCGAGGCGAGGATACCCGCTCCCACTGTGCCCATGTAGTGGCGGAGAAAACCGGCGTGACGCTCGTACGACGGCGGAGCCGCCAACGCCTGCCCCACGACGCCGCCAGACAACGCGGACGTCGGCGCGCCCTTGCGGCCAATCCCGAGGAGGTCGGTCATGTCGACGAAGTGCTCGGGGTACATCCCCATCAGCATCGAGCCGCCGAGGATCATCGCCATGCAGGAGAGAATGAAGCCCCTGCGCTTGTGCAGCGGTTGGGAGGTGAACGAGAAACCGACGCATAGCAGGGAGAAGACGGCCAGTGGATAGGCGACGAGGCCGATGAAGTACAGCAGCGTTTTGGCGACGCCCGCCCCAATCGGGCCGATCCAGTTCACGACCTGCCCGTCACACCCCCCCTCCAGAATGGCGAGGTCGCCCGCGTCGTGCGAGAAGAGCGACAAGGCCAGCAGAAGGGCGAGGAAGCCCGCTACGATTCCCACAAAACTAATGCCCACTCCCTCGGAGTGTTCGTCGCCGGATGCTGTTTTATCAGAAGTTGCCATTACGAACTATAGTTTTTCCGGCTATAATTTCACGGTTGCTCGTGAAATTATAAGTCGAAAAACCGCCATCAGCTTTTCCAGTGGCGTTTCCGTCCGCCCGGGGCTAAGTTCATGCTTCAAGAAAATTGAATCGCCACCGGGAGGTGGCTCCCACACTACGCCCTGCGACAATTTCGGAAGAACCCCAATGTGGGAGCCAGCTCCTGCTGGCGATCTTTTGATAATGCGGTGCCTTCCCGCAACCCAATCCGAAACCTTTCCGGCGGACATCTGTTTTGCGATGACAATGCGAACGGTCCGCCTTATGTGGTCTTGAACTTCTTGTTTTTTCTTAGCGGTTGTGGAACTGTAAGTCGCTAACACCAGACCCTATCTACAGCGGCAGACATGCACCATCATGACAGTATAAACGACGAGCCAACACCGCAACTCTGCGGCGACTTCGCCGCATTGACGCCCGACGCAATCATCGCCGCCGTCGAGGAGGCGACCGGTCTGTGCCTCCTCGGCTTCTCCAACCCGCTAAACAGCTACATCAACCGGGTGTACGAACTGCAAACCGTCGACCGCGAGCGGTTCATCGCCAAATTCTACCGCCCAGGCCGTTGGAGCCGCGAGGCGATCCTCGATGAGCATGACTTCGTGCTCGGGTGCGCCGCGGAAGAGATCCCGGTGGTTGCCCCGCTCCCTCTGCGTGACGGTTCGACCTTGGGAGAGACTGATGGCGTCTTTTTCGCCGTCTATCCGAAGCGGCTTGGACGGCAATGGGAAGCGTGCGACGACGACGGATGGCGGCGACTTGGCAGGCTACTCGCCCGCGCTCATATGGTCGGGGCCTCCGCTCCAGCTCCACACCGGGTCAGCCTCCATCCCGGATTCACCACCGACGCCGATGTCGCGCAACTGCTTGACGGCGGACACGTCTCCCCGCGGCACTGCCACGCGTTCGCCAATGTCGCCGACGCGATCCTCGACGATATTGAGCATCTTTTCGACGACATCGAGTATATCCGCATCCATGGCGACTGCCACGCGGGGAATATCTTCGACCGTCCAGGCGAAGGACTTCTGCTTTTCGACTTCGACGACATGGCTATGGGGCCTCCCGTCCAGGATCTGTGGATGCTTCTGCCCGAGCATCTGCTCACCTCCAATCATGAGTTGAAACTGATTCTGAAGGGGTACCGCGAGTTCCGCGAATTCGACGCCCACAGCGTCGTGCTCATCGAGCCGCTCCGAGCCATGCGCATGCTTTACTTCCTCGACTGGATCAGCAGGCAGCGCGACGACCCCTGCTTCGAACGGAACTTCCCCCACTGGGGCGGCGAGTCGTTCTGGGCGGAACAGATCAACAGCCTACGCCAGCAGCATTACCTTATTAGAGAGCATCTCGATGCCGCCACCGAACTCCGCAGCGCCGCTTCCGGTCGCGATTGACGCCACGGCTACCACCACTCGCTCACGCTCGTGCCTCTGTCCAAACGCCGTGTATCGAACCCCGACCGTAAAGGAGGGAGGGCACCTTGCAGCGTCAATCCCTTTCAATAATCCAAGCGTTTGCATGATCCACCTCTTGACGCCAAAGCGGGAATTCGCTATACTTATCCAAACGTTTGCATTATGTGCGCACATGAGGTGAAACGACATGGGAACGACGATACGGGACATCGCAGAGCGGTGCGGGGTCGACATCTCGACCGTCTCCCGCGGACTGCGCGGGGACCCGTGCGTGAAGCCGCAGACGCGGGAGCGTGTGCTGACGGCGGCCCGCGAACTCCACTACCGTCCCAACATCGCCGCCCGGCACCTTGTCAGCGGCCGCGCGGACACGCTGTGGTTCGTGATCTCGAGTCTTGGCAATCCCATCGAGCAGTGGCCGACGCAAGTCGCCAGCCGCTACCTGTCGGAGCAGGGCGTCGACCTGCTCTGCGCCCTGTACCATGGCGACGAGGCCGTGCTTTCCCGCCTCGCCGAGCGGATGGGACAAGGCGCGGCCGACGGGGCGTTTCTCATTCCGCACGGTGGCGCGGACGCCGCGCTCTTCCAGCGGCTCATGGAGCGCGGTTTCCCTCTGGTCTGCGTCGACCGCGCCGTTGACGGACTGCGGGCCCCCACCGTCACCAACCAGAATGCGGAGTCCACCGTTGAACTCGTCCGACGCTGTCACAAAGAGGGGTGCCGTGAGTTCATCATTCTTTTGCAGCGACGCAACTCTTCCGAGCGGGAACGGCATGACGCGGCGGTGGATGAGGTAGCCCGCTTGAAATGCGAATGCGTTCTGCCGTTCGAGATGCCGCAGCCTTTTGAGCCGCCAGCGGGAAACACGCCTCTCGCCCTGGTCGCATCCTCGCAACATGCGATTGCGAAGTTCATCGCCGCCCACCAGACGCTCGGATCGCATGCGAACCTGCGTTACGCCGCATACGATACGTGGGTGGGATCGTCTCACCCCGCGCAGAAGGCATTCATCGCCGTGCAGGACTTCGACGGCATCGCCCGCCGCGCATCCGACTTGATGTTACGGTGGATTAAGGAGAAGCGGGGCCCGCGGGGCCAGTTCATCCGCGTACCAGTGAAAGAATATCTGACAATTAGTTAGGAAATACATCACAAGGAGGCCACAATGATTTGCGAAAAACGCCAGGATCTCTACCGGAAAAAACTGCACCAGTTCATCGACCGTCTCGGCAAGCGGGTGCTGACCCAGAGCAAGCCGTTTGAGGCGTCATTCGCCTGGAGCAAGGATCCCGTCCCTTTCAAGGAACGGCTCGCGCTGCGGTACGAGCCCATTACCGAGGGTGAGCGATGGGGCGGTGCCTGGGACAGCGCATGGTTTCGCCTGCGCGGGACAGTTCCCGCAGCCTGGAAGGGCGAAAACGTGGTGGCACAACTTGAGTTCAATGGCGAGGGGATGGCCTTTTCGAAAGACGGTTGCCCAATCCAAGGGTTGACCAACGGCAGCGTTTTCGGGCCGGGAGGCGACGAGTCAGCGCGAACAATCCTCCCTCTGTTCCCGTCCGCCAAGGGAGGAGAGCGGGTCGAACTGTGGATCGAAACTGCGGCGAACGGCCTGTTCGGCATCCGCCGCGAGCCGGATCCCGATCGTGATTGTCCTAAGCGGCACGGCTCGTACGAAGGGAAGGTCAACCGCATACGCCTTTGCGTCTTTGAGCCTGAGCTGTGGCATTTGTGGCTCGACATGGACGTCCTCTTCAACCTGATGCTGGCGCAACCCGAAGGCAGCTCGCGCCGCGCCCGCCTCTTCAAAGGACTCAGCGAGGCGGCGGACATGTTCGCCGACAATCCGGCGAATGCCTCCAACTGCCGCGCCCATCTCGCCGCGCTCCTAATACTACCCGCCCACGCCTCGGCGCCGACCATCACCGCCGTCGGACACGCCCACATTGACACGGGCTGGCTGTGGCCGGTCCGCGAGACCGTCCGCAAAACAGCGCGCACCTTCTCCAGCCAGCTCGATCTCATCGAGCGATATCCCGGCTATGTGTTCGGCGCCTCGCAGCCACAATTGTACGCCTTCATGAAAGAACGGTATCCCGCCCTGTACGAGAAGGTCAAGAAGGCGGTCAAGGCGGAACGCTGGGAACCCCAGGGAGCCATGTGGGTCGAGGCCGACTGCAATATCATCAGCGGCGAGTCCATGGTCCGGCAAGTCCTGCACGGCAAGAATTTCTTCATGGACGAGTTCGGTTTCGACGTGCGCAACCTCTGGATCCCCGACGTCTTCGGCTACTCGGCCAGCATGCCCCAGATCATGAAACGGGCGGGCGTGGACTACTTTCTCACCCAAAAAATCTCCTGGAGCCAGTTCAACCAGTTCCCCCACACCACGTTCCGCTGGCGCGGCATCGACGGCACCGAGATGCTCACACACTTCCCTCCCGAGAACACCTACAACTCGATCCTCAATCCGGGCGCCCTCGTCAAGACGGAGGCGAACTTCCGCGAGAAGGAGCTGCTCGACGATATGATGTGCCTGTTCGGCATCGGCGACGGAGGGGGCGGTCCGAAAGCGGAACAAATCGAGCGCGGCCTTCGTATGCGAAACATCGAGGGCGCTCCCAAAGTGCGCTTCGGCAGAGCCGACGACTTCTTCGATCGCTTGGAGAAGTTTTCTAATGAGTTGCCCGTCTGGTCTGGGGAGTTGTACCTCGAACTACACCGCGGAACGCTGACAACCCAAAGCCGGACAAAACGCGGCAACCGCCAACTTGAACTGGCCCTCCGCGAGACCGAGTACCTGTGGTCCTGCCTACCGTTATCCGAGTATCCATTGGCGACGCTCGACAAGATGTGGAAGCTACTTCTCATCAATCAGTTCCATGATATCATTCCCGGCTCCAGCATCCACTGGGTCTACGAACAGACGGAAAAGGAGCATGCGGAGTGCCTCGCCACCTGCGCGGAACTGAAACAGACAGCGGCGGCGCAGCTTTTCGATAAGGACAAGAACGCGGTCACTCTCGTGAACACGCTCAGTCACGACTGCGCGCAGCCGGTCCTTCTCCCTGCTGGCTGGAAAGGAGGCCTTGTCGACGCCGACGGCAAGGTGGTTCCCGTTCAAAGGGAACTGGATGGAACCGTCGTGGCAACCGCGGCTATTCCACCCCAAGGAGTTGTGACGCTGACGCGCGGCGGATCAGAGACCATCGCCGCAAAAGGCAAAGGACTGCTGTTGGAGAACTCCCTGGTCACATACCAGTTCGCCAAGAACGGCGAACTTCTCTCGGCCTACGACAAAGAGGAAAAACGCGACATCCTCGCCGAAGGGTGCCACGGCAACGTGCTCACCCTTTACGAAGACCGCCCGGCCAACTACGACGCCTGGGACATCGACATCTTCTACGAGGAGCAGATCCTCGAGACGGCGCATGGCGTTTCCGCGGAGTCGCTCGGCAGCGGACCGGTCCGCCAAGTCCTGCTCTTCACATTGGGCATAGGCGAGTCATCCATCACGCAGAAAGTCAGTCTGGCGGCCGGAAGCAAGCGGTTGAACTTCCAGACGCATGTCGAATGGCGGGAGCGGCACCGCATGTTGCGCGTCGCCTTCCCGGTCAACGTCGCCGCCGACCAGGCCTGCTTCGAGATCCAGTACGGCTACGCGCGGCGGAACACGCACCGCAACGTGAGCTGGGACATGGCTCGCTTCGAGGTGGCCGCCCACCGGTATGCCGACCTTTCCGACAACCAGTACGGAGTCGCCATCCTCAACGACTGCAAGTACGGTCACAAGATCCATGAGAACGTGCTCGACCTTAATCTGCTGCGCTCGCCCACGGAGCCGGATCCCGACGCCGACCAGGGAGCGCATGACTTCACTTACAGCCTTCTGCCGCACACGGGAACCCTGATCGACTCCGGCGTCATCGCCGAGGCGGCTCGTCTCAATCAGCCTCCCGCCATCTTCGCCGGCTTCCGTCCGCGCACCCACTTCGTACCGGTCACGGTCGACGGCAAAGGCGTCAGTCTTGAGGTGCTCAAGAAGGCGGAAAAGGAGAACTGCCACGTGATCCGCCTCGTGGAAACCCGCGGCTGTCGGACGTCGGCGGAGGTATCTCTCCTCAATCCCAAGGCGAAGCTGGTCGAGACGAACCTGATGGAGTGGACGGACGAGAAGGCGCTTGGCGGCGGCACGATTCGCATCCCCATGAAGCCATTTGAGATACGGACGTTCAAGATCAAATAAGAATGTGGTTTCTCGGCCGCAACGTTTACCATTGGCATCGCCAGCAGGAGCTGGCTCCCACATTATAGTCGCCACCTGAAATTCACGGCCACTTCAATGTGGGAGCCACCTCCGTGTGGCGATTGAATTTCTACGAGAAATAGTGATGCCCCACAGCAGCCGTTATTCGCCCTGCGATGGGTTGAGCAGTTTCTGAAGGGGGCGAAGACGCTTCGGTTTGCTGGAACTGGAGGATTTGCTTTGGGAGGTGGCTGATGATTTGTCGGTGTCCTTCTTCGCCTCATCCGCCGACTCCTTGCCAGCCTCCTTCTCCTTGGCGGCCGCCTCCTCGCATTCTTTGTGGTACTGCTCGCACTCGTCGTGGCTGAGGACCCCGTCGCCATTCTTGTCGATCTTTTTGAAGGTCTCGTCGTCGAGGTCGAGGCCATGGGTCTCCTTCGCCTTGGTGGCCTCATGCTTGTCGAGCTTGCCATCCTTGTTGGCGTCGGCTCCGCTGAAGTCATCTTTAGACTTCATCTCCTTGAGTTTCTTAGCCGCGATCCGTCCGATGATCATCGGCCCGGGATGGAATTCCGCCACCGCGTCATACGTGCCACAAATGCAGAATGCCATGAGGACTGAACACACGACTCGTGAAATTCTTTTGACCTTCATATTCATCTCCTATAGCTATGCCTTAGGCAAGTATTTTCTCTATCACGGCGAGTTCGTCGTACGAGAAGTCGAGGTTCTTCAGCGCCGCCACGTTGTCATCGACCTGCTTCGTCGAGCTCGCGCCGATAAGAACTGTTGTGACAGCAGGGATTCTGAGCACCCAGGCGAGCGCCATCTGCGCAAGGGTCTGTCCGCGGGTGGCGGCGAACTCGTTGAGCTTCCGGATCTTTGCCACCTTGTCCTCGGTGACTTGCGCGGCCTTCAGAAAGCCGTGTGGCTTGGAGGCGCGCGATCCCTCTGGAATCCCGTTGAGATACTTGTCCGTCAGAAGCCCCTGCGCAAGCGGGCAGAAGGCGATGCAACCGATTCCCTCATCCACGAGTGTCTGGGTGAGTCCTTCCTCGATCTGACGATTGAACATGTTGTACGAAGGCTGATGGATCGTCAGAGGCGCTCTCATCTCGCGGAGAAGCTTGGCCGCCGTCTTCGTCCGTGCGGGTTCGTACTTGGACACGCCGACGTACAGGGCCTTGCCGCGGGCGACGGCGTGGGCGAGAGCACCCATGCTTTCCTCCAGAGGGACGTCGTCAATCGGACGGTGGTGGTAGAAGATGTCGACGTAGTCGAGTCCCATGCGGCGAAGGCTTTGGTCGAGGCTGGCAAGCATATATTTCCGCGAGCCGCCGTCGCCGTAGGGGCCGGGCCACATCTCATGCCCGGCCTTCGTGGAAATGACAAGTTCGTCGCGGTAGGCGGCGAGATCCTGTTTCAGAATCTTGCCGAAGGTCTCCTCGGCGGATCCCGGCGGCGGACCGTAGTTGTTCGCCAGGTCGAAGTGCGTGATGCCGGCATCAAACGCCCTCAGCACGATCGCTCGGCCATTCTCGAAGGTGTCGACGCCGCCAAAGTTATGCCAGAGGCCAAGCGAGACTGTCGGAAGCTTCAGGCCAGTCCGGCCGCAGCGGTTGTATTTCATATCGGACTGGTAACGGTTTTCGGATGGTGTGTATACCATGGTGCTCCTCGCTTGTTCGTTTGTTACTCTACGAGTTCGCCAAGGGAAGGCTTGCTCTGCGTATCGAGATAGACTCCATCGCCGTAGGTCGAGGCCTTTCCGGACGGGCGTCGCTTCTCGATGAGGATCTTGTCGACCACGCAGTCCTTGGGCGTCAATTTGAGTCGGTCCCTGGTGTAGCCGTAGCCCTCATAGTTGGTGAAGATCTCGTACTCGACGCGTTTCCCGGCGTCAGCGGGCTGCAGCGCATGCTCGTTTGTGAAGGGCGTGGCGATAGTCGGACTGGCGCTCTGAACAGTGACGGACGGCTTGTCCCCCCTCACCTCTTTGACGTCGAAGGAGACGGTATACCAACCGGCGACCACGGGGCATTTTGTCTGCCCTGCCGCCTTGTCGAAGAGGTTTTCGATCAGGACGCCCTTCCCCGCGGCGGGAACAGGCTCCGCCGCCGCGTCTTTGATGTCCAATTCCTTGGCGATGGCACCCGACAGGATGTCGGCCAAGACCACGTACCCGTCCGGGGTGGGGTGCAGGCGGATGGTCGTCTTCCAGTTGTCGAGGGAGCGGATGGGCTTCTCATACTCGACCCACACCACCTTGTCCTTCGGAAACACGCCCGCCTCGAATTTCTTGCGGAGGATCTCGTTCGTCGCCGCGTTCGTCTTGTCGCGGAGCGGATTGGCGGGCGACGCCTGGGGATTATCCGAGTCGCACGGAAGGATGCTGCCGAGGAAGACTTTCCGCACGCCCTTCTTCGCGAGAAGGCCGTTGACGATCTTCTCGATGTTGCCAGCGGTCTGGCCGGCGCGCTCGGCGACGAGGTTCTCGTCTTTGATGCTGTTGTCGTTGGTGCCGATGAGCACAGAATAATAGGGGCAGTCGGGGATGGCGTCGAGCCGCCCGACGACCTGTCCGGTGGAATTGCCACCCTCGCCGGCGTGGCTGAAACCAAACTTGGCAGTATGCGTTCCGACGAACGCCAGACGTGGCAGCTTCTTGATCAAGAGGGAGCGCCAGCAATCCCCTTCCATCGCCCAGGTGATGCTGTCCCCGATCATGCAGAGGGGAATCTGAGGTGGCGTCGACGACGAGTCGGAGAAGGCGTGGACCACATCTTGGCCCTGAAATTTGTCGCTCCCAGCCTTTCCGCCATCCTTGACGTCCATTTTAACGCCGACGGCGGGTGGCGCACCCTTACCGAATTTAAGTTCGACGACTCTTGCCTCTCCCGCTTTGAGAGAGACGTCCATCACCTCGTTGTCGTTCCAAGGCCCCCACAATGCGTCAATACCTGAAACCTCGACAAAGGCGTCAACTTTGAAAATCCGAGTTTTCCTTACCGGTATCTTCTCGGCGGGCAGATTGACGGCTTCGCCTTTCTCGTTCAAAGCCTTCGCGCTGGATGGGTCGATCAGCGTATAGAAATGGAGAGGAGACTGCATGTTGTTCTTCACCGCCAGCATCGCTCCATCCGCCTTGAAGACAAGCTGGATTGAGGCTTTGTCGCATTCCGCACCGAAAGAGGCGCCGTCTTTGCCGAGTTTCGCATCACCGAGTTTCAGCACTCCCTCCTTCTCGTGGCAGAAATAGGTGCCGGGGAATGGTTTGGTGCTCAAGAACTCCTTTTCGGCAACCTTCAAGCTTGGAGTGCCACCCTGTTTCGTGACTTTCATCTGGTAGTTGACCCCGCTGACAAGCCATCCGCCGTCATCGAGTTGTTTCACCGTCACGCCTTCCGCCGCTTTGGAACCCATCCCCGCAATCAGCGCCATCGTCAATGTGGCGCCGGCCACCAATCTATTACACGACCTCATGCTCGCTTCTCCTCTCACGCTGAACTGCATTTGCTATGCCGCACGCTCGGCATTCGTTTTGTTGCTATAAACGGGTAAGATCAATACAATACAATGGTATAGTGAGGAAATCATCTTGGGCCGTTGTCGCCCGGATCGTGGTTTCGGTGTACTGTGTCGGCACTCCTGCTTGCGGGTCTGCGAACATTGGTCTCCAGACCACCGATCACATTGGATTCCCTAATAGCCACACGTTACAGGTGCCGGTACACGCATGATCTCGAAGATACGAAAAGTTCTGATCGCCCTCCTTTTTGTTGGCATTCTTTCCGCCTCTCTCGCGCTATCCGCATTCTTCTATTGCCGCGTCGGGCATCCTTTCGATGTCACGCTAACTCCCGCAACGTCACCGACGCCAGGCGCCTCCGCTGAATCTCCATGGTGGGCGGCTCCGAAGCCATTGACCAATGAGGAGTTGGCGTGCCGCCGCTGGATCGGCGGCGTCACGTTCGGCCTGCCCAAAGAGCGTTGGGCGGAGCAATGGAACGTTGGCGGGCGTCAATTCGGCCCCTCGTCCGTACGGTACCATGCGGCATTCCTCGGCTACGCGGCAGCCGCGCTTGGAATGCGCACCCCCGCCTACCCGGAGTGGACGCGTCGCGCGCTTGCGAGTCTCCTCGAACACATGATCGACGCCCATGCATGGAGTTATTCCGACAGTTACTGGGGCAAGGATGGCGCGCATGCCGATCCCTGCGCTCAGGAGAATGTGATGTACACCGGCCATCTCCTGCACCTTCTCTCGCTGTACGAGGCCATGACCGGCGACCAGCGATACCGCGTCGACGGTTTTGATCTGCGCCGAGACGAGAACACCGTCTTCCATTATGACACCATGACGCTTGTGGACACCACCGTGAGGCAAATTCGCGGGAACGACTCCGGCGGCATATGCTGCGAACCGGATCTGATCTTCTTCCCCTGCAACAACCACCCCCACGTCGCTTTGACCATGCTGCGCGCTATGGGATGCGGCGATTGGTCAGCCGACACGGGAAAATGGGAGAAATGGTCGCTGGGGAATTTCAACAAGTCACTGGGCGGAGGGGGAGTTTTCAGCGTGTTATACCACAACAAGACGAAGGGATTCGTGCCAATGGGACTCGCCGGCGGCGACGCATGGTCGCTTCTCTGGTATCACGCCTGGGCCACCGACCCGGCAACTCCGCGCGCCATCTGGACGGACGCCGCGCGGACATATGACTGGAGCTGGCTTTCCAAGAATCCATCCGAACTCTCACCCTTGAAGTTTGGATGCTGCGGCACGCTGCCAATCCCCCACGTCATCACCGCCGCCTTTCTCGGCGCCGCCGCAAGGGCGTGTGGAGACGCGACGCGGGCCGACGAGATCGACGGGTGGGTTGACACGCACTATAAAGCTGCCGACGCATCCGGTAATCTTTTCTGGAACATCCCCTATGAATGGCGGATCGCGACGTCGGCGAACCGCATCATCTCTTTGGCACTTAAAAACGGCAGCGACATCCGAGCAACAACATTCCACACCCTGCCTCGGAACTACTTTAGTGGACCCCTTCTCTCGCACATCGAGCCAGAAGGCGGGGATGTCGTCCAAGCGTACCGCCGGGACGACTGCTTGATCGTCGAGATCGCAAACGCCGCCAAGGAAACCATCCTTACCCTGACTAACGTCGACTCGGTTGTTGACGTTGAGGGAGTCGACAGAAGCCAATGGTCATGGGAATATCCCCGCCTTTCCCTGCATGCGCCCGCCCGAGTGCCAGTCGTCATCCACACGCTACCGACAAAGAAGTGAACATGTCGGTTTCATCTCTTCAATCCATATCTGCCCTTGACAACAATTAGACCATATGGTATACTTATGGCGGAGGACGCGCTATGGGGCCGACAACCGCACGACGTTACCACAACCAGGACGAGGTCGGCAGACGCCTCGAGCTTCTGGTCCGCGACATGCGCAAAGAGGGAGATCTCATGCTCCCGTCCGAACGCACCCTCGCCGAGCGGCTTGTGTGCAGCCGCGAGACGCTTCGTCGAACGCTTGAACGCTATGAGGCGAAGGGCGCCATCCTCAAGAAGAAGAAGGGACGCGTCTTCTCGCTCGAGGCGATAAGGCGACTCTCGCCACTGGGAAGCCTCGCCTTCATCGCCGAAGGAGCGCATGAGCCGGGAAACCCCGCCTGGAACAAATTATGGAACAGGCTGAAAGAGCTGGCTCCGCAGGAGCTTATCCAAGCCCACCTAATTCTCCTTCCCACTGCCACAAGCGAGCTTCAGTTGAACACGGACGAGATTCCGAAGCTTGTCGTCTATACCCCCGCCTCTCTCACCCCCGCCATGGAAGCTGTGCTGAAAAAGCCGGGACGGCTGACCATATGCACGGATGAGCAGCTTTCAAAGAGATTGCCGTTGACGATCACCATGGACAACTATGCGACCGGCCGACTTGCGGCGAAAATACTTGCGGAGAGAGGGTATCGCAAACCGGCATATATTGGAGCCACGTTAGAGCTGCCCGAGCCATATGTCGCCTTCCACAAAAGGGAGCAGGGGTTCTGTGATGGGTGTCGTGAGTTTGGTCTCACATACGGCAAATCCGACGCGCATTGGATCGGTGGGGGTAGTACGCTGAAGCATGTCATACAGATCGTGCGTGAGACGGAGGGAATCCTGAGCAAGGGGTATGATGCGGTCTTCTTTTACGCTGATCCGTATGTCGGCTATTTCTACGAGGTGGCGGCAGAACTGAGGGAAATACCCGAGGAGCTGGGCATCATCACCAATAATAGCTTCAGCGTCGCGGCCAATCACCAGCCGCCCATCAGTTCGACCTCTCATGCCACGCACGCCACCGCGGCGACGTTGATTGACGTTGCCCGCGTTTTTTTCGAGAAAGGTGGACGGCCACAGAAGAACATCATGGTACCGCCAACGTTCCACGAAGGAGCGACGCTACGGACAACAGGCAAAGCACATCATGAATAAGATATGGAGGCGAGAATGAGACACCATGACCAGAAGAGATTTACGCTGATCGAACTGCTGGTGGTCATTGCGATCATCGCGATTCTCGCCGCCCTGCTTTTCCCCGCGCTCAAGCAGGCGGTCGAGCAGGCGAAGAGCATCAAATGCAAAGGCAACCTGAAGCAGCTTGGCCTCTGCTTGGCCGGATACGATTCGGATTACAGTGTCCTGCCGGCGGCGTACAGCGTCAGCTATACAAACGGCAAATACATCTGTTGGCAGGGGAAGCTGTATATGGCGGGTTATTTGAATGTGACCTATACCACCTACTGGGGAGCCCACGCCGACAACTGCGCCCTTCTCCGTTGCGACGCCAACAAAAACGAGGTGGGCTCCGCGACGCAATACAAGTATTGGAACTACGGCATGAACAGCCATCTGCCAAACCTGATGGGCGTCGCGGACAATGCCAACCACTACAACTGGACCGAGACATACGTCAACGTGTCGAGGATCAGCAAGCCAAGCGCACGTATGCTGCTCGGCGAGTCCAGCAACATGACGCTCGGTGGTTCAGGCATTTCAGCCGGCCCCAATGAAGCCGCTTGGTATCCACATCCCGGTAACACCATGAACATCCTGTTTGTCGATTCACATATCGACGCCATGTCCTTTGCCATGGTGGACTCCCTGAGGTGGCCCGTCGGCGGCGGATCGTTGTTCGGGAATAATGAATAAAAAAGATGGATGTGTCGCTATGAGGAATGACGTTTCGCCGTTCGTGGGACTTGTGCACGCCTTTCTTGCCGCGCTACTGTTTTCTTCGATCTCCGCCATGCCGGCCGCCGCCGCCGAGGAGATGAAAGGACGCTTCGTGCGAGTCGAACAGAATGGGATACTGCATCTCGCCGAAATGGAGGTGTTCGTCAACGGGGCCAACGCCGCGCTCGGGAAAAAAGTCTTACAGTCAAGCGTCGACTGCGGCGGCGTCCCGGAACGGGCGGTGGACGGCAACCGAGTCGGCGCATGGGCGGCGAACTCAGTCACCCACACGGCAAAAGGGATGAAGGAGTGGTGGGAGGTCGATCTCGGGGAAACCCTTCCGATCGATGGCATCGCCGTGTGGAACCGCACGGACGGCGTCAGCACGGAACGAATCGTCGGCGCCGCGCTGAAAATCCTCGATGAGAAACGCCAGATCATGTGGGAGCGGCGTTTCGAGGAGCCCTTACGCAATTACAAGTTCAGCACCGTTCCACCGTCGAAGCGGGAAGATTTCCCTTCTGTCAAGCTCTCCAACGGCGCGGTCGAACTCACCGTCTACCTCCCGGACGCCGAGAAAGGCTATTATCGCGAGCGGCGCTTTGATTGGTCGTCAATCGCCGGCGGCCTTGTCTACAAAAAACATGATTGGTTCGAGGACTGGCGCGGCGAACCGCATGTCCCCTGCGGCGTGATCGATGACGGCTCCGGTCCTTCGTCCGAGTTCGGCAGCGGCTCCCTCGGCACACCTCCCCCTCTCGGATTCGACGAAGCCGGCCCCGGCGGAACATTCATGAAAATCGGCGTCGGCGAACTGCGTCGCCCGGAGAAGTCGGAAGTCAATGGCAAGAAGAACTCCTCCTATTATTTCGGCTTCCCCTACAAAGTGGAACGATTTTTCCCATGGACCTTCAAGAACGGAAGCGACTGGGTCGAACTCGTCCAGGAATCGCCTCTTGTCAATGGCTATCGCTACCGGCTTGTCCGCCGCTACGAGTTAAAAGACTCACCTCCCGGGTTCGTCATGAAATGTCAGCTTGAGAACCTCGGGGAGAAGCCGATCGAGCAAACTTGCTATGAGCATAACTTCATCAGTCTGGATGGTCGCCTGCTCGGCCCCGACACTCGGGTCGTCTACTCGGTCCCGCTCACGCCGGAGTACACCGAGGAGAGCAATGCCCCGGTAGTCATCAAAGACAGCACCGTCTCCTTCACCAAGAAGCTGGGATTCGGCAACGGGGCCAGCGCCGTCTTTCCCGGATGCGACGACAAGCCGTCGAGCAGCGTCGTGACTGTCTACCAGGACGATCTGAAAACCGGCCTCCGCATCAGCTCCGACCAACCCCTTGCGCGAAGCCTTGTCTACTGCGCCCCCACGGCAGTCTGTCCTGAATCGCACGTTGCCATCAGCATTCTGCCCGGCGGTGCAAAGCAATGGGAGACGCGGTACGAGTTCGTTGAAGCGCAATAGGAAGCAGGGTTCGGGGTTCAGGAAAACACGCTATGATCATCCTCATCTCTTTTGAAAACATAGAAGATGAGGGAATCGGAATATTGAACCTTTTTTAGCCTGAACCCCGAACCCTTCTGAACCTTGTACTTGAGCATAACAAATTAAGGAGCAACCATGACAGAGACGCGCGGAGACATTATCGCCCATTCAAAAACGGAAGCAGTCGCCGGTGACGGACAGCCGGAATGGTTGCGAACGCGTCTCGACTGGCTTATGGATCAGCGCTTTGGCTGCATCATCCACTGGGCTCCCTACAGCCAATGGGACTGCTACGAGTCGTGGCCGCTCGTACCCGCCGACACATGGGCGCGCCCTGACACCTTGCAGGAGTGGCTCGATCGGGGAAAAGACCTCGCCCGCTTCAGCCGCGACTACCGTGCACTGAACAAGACGTTCAATCCCATCGAATTCGACCCCGACGCCTGGGCGGCGGTCATCAAGGACGCCGGCATGCGCTACGTGGCGCTCACGACGAAGCATCATGACGGATTCTGCATGTTCGACACCGAGACGACGGACTACAAGATCACCAACCCCGACTGCCCCTTCCATAAAAATCCACGGGCGAACATCGTCAAAGAAGCCTTCTACTCCTTCAGAAGCAAAGGGTTGGCAATAAGCTGCTACTTCTCGAAGTCCGACTGGACAACCCCCTACTACTGGTCGCCCGACTTCCCGATCGTGGACCGCAACCCGAACTACGACACCCACGCGCATCCCGACCGCTGGGAGAAGTTCGTTCAGTTCGTCCACCGTCAAATCGAGGAATTGATGACAGGTTACGGACCGATCGACATCCTCTGGCTTGACGGCGGACAGGTACGCCCGCCGAAGCAGGACATCAGAATGGCGGAGATCGCCGCGATGGCGCGGCGGCACCAACCCGGGCTGATCTTCGCCGATAGGACGGTGGGGGGACCATATGAAAACTTCATCACGCCCGAGCAGGAGATTCCCGAGAAGCCACTCGGCGTGCCGTGGGAGTCGTGCATCACGATCGGACGCGCCTGGAAATATGTCTCCAACGAAACCTTCAAATCGCCCCGCGAAGTTATCCGCATGCTCGTCGAGATTTCGGCGAAAGGCGGCAACCTGCTGCTTGGTGTTGGCCCCGATCCTCGAGGACGGATTCCCGCGGAGGCGGCGAAGCGTCTCGCCGAGATCGGCGCCTGGATGCGCGCCAACGGCGAGGCGATCTACGGAACCCGGCCCATTCCACCCTATCAATCGGGCGATATTCGCTTCACGCAAAAAGAGGGGAATGCCTATGCCATCGTTCTGGAACCCGAGAAAGCCGTGGCGAGCGGCTCGCTTCTCGTCGAAGGGCTCTGTCCCGCGCCAGGCTCGCAAGTGACGCTTATCGCGACTGGAAAACCGTTGGTATGGAAGAGTACGCCAAACGGCTTCACCGTCGACCTATCATCATTGCCCGCATGCGATGGAAATGCGTTCGTGGTGAAGTTCCGCATCTCATAAGAATAGCGAGAAATAAGGAGAGCGACATGCCGAGGGAAAACAAGTTATGCCGAGGGGTTTTATTCGCCGCCATGGCATTCTGCGCACTAACCTCCTCTACCGCCACGGAAATACTCTACGAGAAAGAGGTGCCGAACCTCGGCATAGGCATCTATCCCCTTGCGGAGCAGACGTGGAAAAGCCAGATCATGACGTGCCCGGGGAAAATCACCGAACAAGACCGCGTCTGGGTCGGCCCTGATTTCTTCGAGAGCGAATACGGCAAGCCCTGCATCTTCGACATGGACTGGCTCAAGGAGTTCGGATACAGCAAGGAAGGAGAATATAAGGTCGAGAATGGATCAATGTCGTTCACGACAGGACCGAAAGGTTTCATCTTCGGCTTCGGTTCGCAGCCGAACGACTTCAGCCGTCCCAGCCCCCGCTTCGGCGCCGCCTGGGGACCGCAGACGAAGGATATCTACCGTCTCCGCATGACCGTCGAGCAAAGTGTCGACGAAACGGATTGGATCTTTTGTGTCAGCAACTTCACCCGATACTCTTCCGAGGAGTGCAAGTTCAAAATCAAGGGCAAAGGCAGGCAGGACTTCGAGGTCGACCTCGGCTATGTCCGGACCCTTGGGGGCAACTGCACGGGCTTCAAGTTCCATTGTGCGACGCCGGGCGCCACGGTCAAGCTATCAGGAATGAAAATTGCCCCCTCGTCGTCCATCGTCCACTTCCGCAAGAAATTCACTCTCCCCGCCAAACCCATCCTCGCACATGCCACCTTCCAGTCCCCGGAGACGTACGATCTCTACGTGAACGGCAAGAAGATAGATTCCGGCACCCACATCTACCCGGCCGGTCCGCAGAAAACCGTCGATCTCGCTCCGTATCTGGTGGCGGGAGAAAACGTGATCGCCTTCGAGCGCGAGTTCATCACCTGGGTGCAACGCCAACCCGAATGGCTCTTCGAGGGAGTGGCGGTCGACCGCGATGGCGCGGTGACGCATCTCATCGGCGACGCCTCGTGGAAGACGACTCTGAAGGCAGGCGATGGCTGGACGGCCGTTGGCTTCGACGACTCCTCCTGGGGCGCGCCAACCCTTCGACCTGTCTCGGACGCGCTCGCCGACGGCACCGCCGTATCCAGAGGATTGGAACCTACTCACATGGGCATGCTTGACACAGCTCCTGCCAGCAGGGAATATCCCGTCTTTGACGTCGACGAGACGCCTTCCTTCCGCGTCCGCCTGCCCTTCGGCGTGAAAGGAAAACGCTCTCCCCGTCTTGAGATCTTCAAAGCGGGAACCGACACGAAGGTCGAGACACTGGAGAAGATCGAACCGAAGGAGGAGGGAGATTTCCTTGTTTACTCATTTCTCCCAAAAATACGTGAACCTGGTCCCTACCGCTTGATCTGGACGCTGCAGGACGCCGAAGGAAAGGCTGCCGAAACAAGGCGGGAGGAGATGATCATCGTCGGACCGGTGACACAGGACGTCCTGCCACTCGCCATCTTCGAGCAGGAGTTCGCCAAGCGGCTCAAACTCGTGCGCAAGATCGACTGCGCCAAGGAATCAGGCGACGGGACGCAATTCCTCGACCATGCCGGCATGTACAATCCGGCGGCTGTCAACAAGGGGAAAGTCGTCACTGAGGACGGCATGTCCTACCGTGAAACCGGCCCCGGCGCCTGGGATTACTTCGCCTACCGCCTGCATCTCCGCGAGCGTGGCGAACCGTTCCTGGTGGAAGTGATCATCCCCGACAACCGTCCGCGCTACGTCTATTCCTGCATTACCGAGACCTACCCCATTCCATTCTGCAACAATCCAGGACCTTTGGGTAGCCGCGGCTGGCACAGCTCCAGCGGTACCGCCCTCACCGGTGGGACCTACTATCCGTTGAGCAACGGCAAGAAGGCGTTGCGCTACATCTACCACCCGAACAGCTTCGCCGCCGCCGTCGTTGTGATGAACGGACTCAGGGACACTCCCGCCGCCGCCTGTGAAATCAACATCTACAAGATTGAGGGCGGACTTCCCGCGCTCGACCTGCCAGCAACTGAAAGACGCTTCGGCTCGCACAATGAACGGATCTCGCTCATGACCTTGACAACCGCCTCAGAAAACCCGCTGGAGCTCGACCCCGGCATCCGCAACAGCGGACACCGCGACGCCTGGTTCAACTGGTACAAGGCCATCGAGCGCAAGATCAAATGGCTCCGCTTCCAAGGGCAGAACACGACGGTCGAGGGCGTCTACATGTACAACCAGGGCGACTATCCGTCGGTCAAACACAACTGCAACACATCAAACCAGGATTTTGATCTTCCACATCTCATGCTGCGGATGTATGCCAAGAACAACATTCACTGCCTGGTCGGCTTCGAGTACTGCAACTCTCCGGCGATGCGCGCCGCAGGCGATGGAATCCTGAGCGACCGCAAACTCTGGAATGGTGAGCAGGGTATGCACATGGTCGACCGCCATGGTCGCCAGCTTGTCGGAAGCTTCTCCGGCGACGGCATCAACTTCCTGCACCCGAAAGTTGAACAGCTCATGCTGGACACCCTCGGCGAAATCTATGACCGCTATCAAGGGACCGGCAAACCCGAGGGCGTCTTCATCGTCACCGGCGACTGGTGGGCTCCCGGTTTCGTCCGCGGCTCCTACCGTGATGTGGAAAGCACAGAGGTCGGGTATGACGACTTCACCGTTGGTCTTTTTGAGAAAGAAACGGCCGTCAAGCTCGCTGTCGATCCCGCTGACCCGAAACGTTTTCAGAAACGCTACGATCTTCTCATGGGCGACAACAAGGCGCTCTGGCTGCACTGGCGAGGCGTCAAAGTCCGAACCGCCTTCCAGAAAATGTCCGACCGTGTCCGCTCAGGAGGAAACAAGTGGGACATGTTCATCTATCAGAGCACAGGTCCGCAGAAAAACTCTCCGTTCGACGACGCCAACCTGCCGCGCCGCGTCCGCGACACCGCCATGGAGGACTACCTCACCGCCGCAGGAGTGCCGCTGGAGATGTATGCGAAGCAACCTGGACTCTCACTGGTGACGCCACTATTGGAAGTGGACTATTTTCCGAATCGAACGATCGGAGACAACACGCTTCCCTACCACGGCTGGAACACCAACAGTGGTTCCCGAGATGTCATGAAAC
>CAYTFM010000089.1:22230-28856 GCA_964436735.1 uncultured Victivallales bacterium
GAAACGCCTTGACACGCTCTATATGTCAACCCAGCTCAACGAGGTGGACAATCCCGCCTCGGCGGCGAAGCAATGGCTCTGGAACCACACGGCGCGCGGCGTCTTTGTCCTCCGAGGCGCCGAGGACAACTGCATGCACCATTTCGTGGACGCCATGCGGGACGCCACACCAAAAAACCTCTTCTACTGCTGGCTCGACTGCAACATGGAGACCGCGTTCGGCGAGCAGCAACGACGCTTCGCCAAGGCCTTCTGCGCCACACCCTCCGCGCAGTTCGCACCACTGCCGCCGGAACAGGCCCGGGGCGTGATCACCCAGGCCGCCCCGCGCGAAGGCGGTGCCTGGCTCCGACTCGTCAACCACTCGCCCTATCCGCTTATCGGCACAGTCTCAGGCGGCGCGATCAAAGATCTTGTTTACGACCGAGATCTCCAGGCGGGAGCGAAAATCGAATTGAAGCCCAACGACATCCGGATCTTCACCATCGGCACCATCCCGGAGAAGATCATCTGCGAATTCACCATGCCCGAGCCAACTGCGGCGGCCATCAAGAAGGAGACTCAGTACATTCTCGGGCAGAAGCACTTGCTCAAATCAGTCCCAGGCGACATGATCGCCCGTCTCTTCGAGGGAATGCAAAGCGGCGACGTCTTCGCCCTCTACAACACGCTCGACGACTACGAGGTGGCGGCGCACGTCAAGCGGGCCAAGGTCGAAATCACCGCCCTCGACTGGCAGGCGAAGTTCCTCGAAGACTTGGCAAAGACCGGCGCGGGACGGATCAACTGCGCCTGCGAGTCGCTGTACGTCGATCCCAGCGGACACCGCTGGCTTCCCGACCAACGCTATCTGTCCTGCGGTGCGTACGGCAATGAAAATGCCAGCTATGCCGACCGCGGCGCCACCATGATCGTCGAAGGCACCGACGCCCAACGCGTCTACCAGACCGAGGCCTACGGCGACCATGTCACCTATCGCATCCCCGTCCCGAAAGGCTTCTACAACGTGAAACTCCATTTCGCCGAGACCTACGAGCCAATCAAAAAACCAGGCGTTCGCAACATATCGGTCAAAGTAGAGAACCATCTCTGGGAGAAGAAGGTCGACCCTTTCACCGACGCCGGTGGTTTCGCCAAGGCAGTTGTCCTCGCCGACAAAAACGTCGGCATTTATGACGGCGTCATCGACATCGACCTCACCGGCGGCGTCGGCATACAGGGGATTGAAATCGAAAAGGTGAAATAATACTATGTTGCATCTATTGAAAAGGATTTCTACTATGAGAAAATGTGCCGTTTTGCTTGTGATGTCCGGTCTCGCCTTTGGCTGCCTCGCCGATGAACTGCTTGAGGATTGCGAATCCACAGAAGGTTGGAAGTGTTCGAAAGACCAATGTGAAAAAGTTGCCGGAGCCGAAGCGGGAGGAAGTTCCATCAAGTTCACCCAGCCGGGAACCTCCAGCAAAAGCTACCCCTACGATCCGCTGAAGCGCGCAAACTGGGACACGAAATACAAGGGTATCTCGTTTAAGGTCAAGGGAGACGGCTCCGACCAGTTCGGCTCCATCTCGATCGGCGGCGATTACGCATGGCGCTATGTCTATCATTTCCCCGTGAAAAGTACGGAATGGACGGAATACACCGTGGCGTGGGAAGATTTCACTCCTGAATTTGCCTTAAATCAGAAGCTCAACTCGTTGAACGCCCTTCCCCCAAGCGGGATTGTCCGTGTGCAATTCGGCGACCGCTGGGAGATCACGCACCGGAACATGAAGATCCCGAAATTCTCCTATTGCGTCGACGACCTAAAACTCGTCGAGAAGGCAACGCCTGTCCTCGGCGTGAGCACCTTCAAACCCCGCGACTTCAAGGACGTCGCCGGTTTGCTCAAAAAAGGTGGCCCACTTTCCATCGTCTGCCTTGGCGACTCGATCACCGCCGGAACCTCGCTGCCCAACGCCGACAAGGAACGCTACGCCAACCTCCTGCAGGACAAGCTGCGCGCACAATTAAAAACCGATAAGATCAATGCGGTGAGTCTCGCCGTCGGCGGAGCACACCTGTATGACACAACCGCCTGGCTCAACCGCGACTTTATCGGCGAACCACCCGATCTGGTGACGCTCATGATCGGCTACAACAACAAAACCGCCGCCAATTCCCCTGCATACTTCGCCCAGGCCCTGCGGGACTTCATCGACATGTTCGCCGCAAAGACCAAAGGCAAGACCGCCCTCCTCCTCATTCCCACTATTCCCGGAAAGGACTATCGCTTCAACATGATGGACGACTACGCCCAAATCGTCCGGGATGTTGCGAAAGAGCTCGGCCTGCCTGTATGCGACATTCAAAAAGTGTTCAAGGCAGTCGGGCAGGACAAGATCGCCGATTATTTCGCCGACATGGCCCACCCCAACGCCAAAGGACATGAACTCTTCGCCACCACGCTGACGGACTTTCTTATTGAAGCCGCAGGGAAGTGAGCGGATATCTCTCCATCGCACCTCTTGCCGTTGTGATCGCATGGCTCGTCGCATGCGGTAACACCTTGGGGGAAGAGTTGAGACGGCTGGAGCCTGTCCCTCCGCAGGGCGTCTGGCGCGAAGTCGTCGCCGAGGCGTACACGGCGCAGATACACGGATGCGGCCAAATTGACGTCTTCGTTGAAGGGAAGAAGAAATTCTCCGGGGCCTTCATTGAGCGATGGAAGGTGTTTCAGAATCACGAGTTCGTGCGATTTCCCCGTGCCGCTGCCCGGCTCACTCCCGATGGGCTCTCCGCCGAAGCACGTTTCTCCTATTTCTGGAACGGCGGACAAGTGGAGGAGCACCTGACCTTCACCGGCCACAGCATCGCCATCGATTGTGAATACCGCCCGGACAAGGACCGCCTTACCGACACCTTCACCTACTTCATCACCTGCCCTTTTGACAGCGGTCCCGGGCCGGACCTCGTCGGCGGCATCTACCGCTTCGACAAACAGGACGCCGTCGATGAACTTGGGAAATGGCAGGAGTTCAAGCCGCGCTTCTCATCCGTCTCCCTTCGGAACAGCGGGAAGCTTCAACTCGACTTCCTCGCCGAAACCACCGCCTGGCTCTTTCTATGGAGCGACAAGAACAACGGCTTCATCGGCCTGTGCGACAACGGCGTCCGCTGGGACAACGCCTTGCGCAAAGCGGGCGAGCCGCTCCGCCTCAGCCTCCTCGTGTGGCTCTCAGACTCCGATGGGAATAACCTTCCAGTTGGCGCAATTAAACTCACAATACCCACAGACAATTAACAATTACACGTAAACAATGCGGAGCTCGCCCGCAATTCGCCGCGGCAAACGGACGGCCCGCCTTGTGTAATGGTAGTTGACTTCTTCTATTTCTTAGCGGTTGTGGAACTTTAAGTCGCCAATCAATTAGGATGTTCCCACTACCTACCTTCCACCGTAATTTCCCGACAGAGAATGGTTTTCCGCTTGACCCCGTCCACGTCGGGGCAGTAGAAATCGCTGTAGAAGAAGAGGGCGCTGTCGTTGTCAAGCGGCACTATTTCGGGGTTGTTGCAGGCGCCGACCCATTCGTGAAAGGTGGGCTGGTCGATCTTGACGTTGGCCAGCTGACTGCGGTCGCCGGGCGTCATGAGCTCCAGCGGTTCGCTCCATTTCGTGCCGCTGTCATTTTCGCAGGCGCAGACGTACATCCCGGGCCGGGCGTAGCATAACAGCGTCACGCCGCATTCGAGTTTGCACAGGCGTGGCAGGATCCCCACGTCGGCGAACTTGACCGGTTTCGACCAGGTGCGCCCCTGGTCGGTCGACCGGGACATATACATCGGGTCCCATTCCCGCCCGGTGGACCCATACCAGGTGGAGCGGAAAAACCACACCATCGATCCGTCGGGCATGAACTCGAAGTCGCTGTCGCTGAAGCCGCCGCTCTGGTAGGGATAGTCGCGGCCGTCGGCCTCGTACTCCATGTGGGCGCGCTGCGTGAAAGAGTGGCCGAAGTCCTCGGAGCGGAAAAGCTCCGCCGAGTAATAGGGACTGTACTGGCCGGTGGCCGGATTGATGTGGCCCTCGCCGGAGAACGCGCTGACCCAGATCGCGCCGTCGGGGCCGATTTTCAGGTTGCCGCGCGGGAAGATCGGCTTTAAGATGTTGTCTTTTCCGCTGTACGAATGAACAACGCGCGTCAGATAGGGCCAGTCGACTTTGACACGCTCTTCGATGGGCTCCTGCTTGCCCGCGGGGATTCGCATTGCGAGCCACTCCTTCTTGGAGAGGCTCTCCGGGAGCCTATCGGCGTTATAGGCCTTTATCTCTAAGCCGCCTATCCAGTGAGTGAAACCGTCGGGAATAGGGAGCGTCCCCTCGTCAGCCTTTTTGCTGAAGTCATAATCGGGATTGTAGCGGAACGGTGACGCGAACGTGTAATTCGAGAGATTTACACCGGACTCCATCGGAAAATAGATCCTGTCGCCGTTCTGGAGAAGCAGGCCGCACTGCGTCGACACCGCGGCGTCGATCTCCTGCCACGTCAGCCCCTGGTCGCGGCTCTCGAACCACCGGTTGGGGTTGCCGAACGACTTGATGTCGTCGTTGGCCACATGGACGGCCACCACAAGGCGGTCGCCGAGGTTGTAAGGGCGGGGAAACTGATACGCGCCCCACATCTGCTCTTCCGGTCGAATGCCCCGGACAATGACGTGTTCTTCTCCCATCGTGAGTTTCATGAGTCCGCTCCTGTTTGTAGTATGATTTCAGGGACAATAATAATCGTCGTGTTCCGGGACGACGCAGGGAATACAGAAAACCAGAATCAGGCAGAAAAACGCAAAGCCCGAGCATAACAGAAAAATGGTCTGGAAGATCGAGAAGGAGAAATGTCCGTATTGCCACGTGGCCACCACCCGTCGAGTCCCGAATCGATCCACGATCCCGGAGGCGGGAATCAGCAGAAACATCGACACGATCCCGGCCAGCCCGGCCGACAGCATGATCAGCGTATTGCTCGCCCCCAGCACGGCCAGATAGAGGATGATGATGGCCGAATTTTCCGGCATCACATCGGAAAAGCGCCCGAACCAGGTCGAGGCATAGGCATAGGTGCGAAACTGCTTCCGCCGCCGGTCGGAAAGGGTATCTGCACAGGAGATCACCGTGGCATTTCTCTCATTTTGATTTTTGCATCTTTCATATTTATAGTTTAACGTGTTTCTTCATTGTCAGAAAGAGAGATTTTTGATGAATAACTTGGATTTTGGGAGCCTATAATGGAGAGCATGAAGATGCTGTACCGGCCGGATACGACCGGGTTCCCGGATATCGCGCTGCCGGTTTACCAGCGCTCGATCGGGCATGTGTTCCGCGAGGGGCACCGGTGGGAGCACAATCCGGACGGACGGAACTTCGTGGAATTGTACTGGTGCATCCGGGGAGAAGGCGAGGTGGAGATTGTGGGACGTAAATTCCGTTTTTCAGAGGAGCAGGTCTTTTATTATCTGCCCTACGAACCGCACAGTCTCCGAAGCGTCGGCGTGCCATGGGAGTACCGCTGGATCACGTTCGACGGCCCGGGCGCAAAGGATTTCATGCTCTCCTACCACTTTCCCCGCACCTGCTTCCATGCGGGCAAATGCCCGGAGGAGCTGTTTCTGGAGCAGGAACAATTGCTCCGGGAGATGAGTCATTTTGCCTGGCGGGAGATGGTCGCGGTGATTTGCCGCATCCTGGCAAGGGCGGGCGGCATGACGAACCAGTCCACGCCGCAAGGACGTCTTGTGACGGACATGATCCGGATCTGCCAGGAAGAGTTTAATGATCCCGGTCTGAACATCAACACGTTGGCCGAGCGCCTGGGCATGTGCCGTTCGTCACTGCTTCGGGCCTTCCGGGAGGAGATGCACATGCCGCCTTCGGATTATCTGATGAAGCTGCGGCTTCAGAATGCCTTCTCGCTCTTGCGGGACCATCGCTTCACACTCGGCGAAGTGGCCGCCCGCTCCGGCTTTGCCGATCCCGCCTACTTCTCGCGGTTCATCCGGAAAAAATTCGGTGTGCCCCCCTCGGCACTTCGCCCTAAATGATCGGGGCCCGCCGACCGGAGACGCTTTTTCTTGGAGCCATGAAAGCTTGCCGCGGGAACGAATTCACTTTTTCCCGGAGGCGCACCAGAAGTTCAAGCCGTACCTGGATCCCTTTTTTTTGACGATCTTGAACGTGTATTTGCCCGTCCATTGAAGCGAGTCTTTCCAAACCGTGCCTCCAAGAATCATACAGGCTTGGGCGTAGCCGGAGTTGATGCGCTGCCGGGAGGTGGCAACGGCCTGTATGGGAAGTCAGCGTCCGCCAGAATGTCTGTGGCGTCGTTGGGTGGCGGCATCCCTTTGACCGTCCAATTGACGAAGCGGCGGTCTGGCGGAGAGATGGCTGTGACAGGGGTGGCACCTCCAGCTTCGACGACATTCTGCGAGGTAACGTCGCTCCACTTCAGCGGGGCGGCGGGGCAGCAGGAGAAGATGCTCAGCGGCTTGGCCTTCAACTCGGCCGCGCTGCCGCGGACCGCGAGTTGATCCCACGCGCCGAGGCGGCCGGCCCCCTCCGGATCCCCGACGACATTGCGAGCGCGCCCGAT
>CAYTFM010000090.1:0-498 GCA_964436735.1 uncultured Victivallales bacterium
CTGAAACCTGAAACCCGAACACTGAAACCAAGTCGCGGGCGAAGCCCGCCTAACTCGTAGTATTTGATACTGAGGAGGGTGATATGAGTTACACATGTGAAGGCCAGTTTGTGAGTCGCTCCTGGATTTTTCTCGCGGCGGCGATCGTCATGTTCTGTTGCATCGCGCGCGGCGAGGAGCCCGTCGTGTTGAAAATGTCGGTCATCGTGCCGGAGAAGACGATCTGGGGCAAGCAGTTCAAGGAGGTCGCCGACGAGGTCAAGCAGAAGACCAACGGCGCCGTGGCTATTAAAATGTATTACGGCGGCGTGCAGGGTGACGAGTTGAACGTCGTTCAGAAGATGCGCATCGGGCAGTTGCAGGGCGCGGGACTCATGGCGTACGGACTCACCAAGGTTTGCCCTGACTCGCTGACCTTCGCCCTTCCGCTGCAGTTCCACAGCGACGACGAGGTGTTATGGGTGCATGAGAAGATGGACGGCTTTCTTAAGGAGCAGG
>CAYTFM010000090.1:508-28563 GCA_964436735.1 uncultured Victivallales bacterium
GCAGGCCCGGGCGAAAGGCTTCGAAGTGCTCGGATGGACGAAGCAGGGCTACACCTACTGTTACAGCGCGAACAAGATCGACGACCTCTCGTCCCTGCGCCAGGCGAAGCCTTGGATGCTTGAGAATGACGAGTTCTGCAAGGCGTTCTTCAAGTGCGCCTCGATATCGGCGGTGCCGGTGGAGGTCGGCGACGTGCTGACCGCCTTGCAGTCGGGCTTGATCCGCACCGTGTTCGCCCCGCCGACCGCCATGATTGTGATGCAGTGGCACACGCGGGTCAAGAGCCAGCTCAATCTGGGAATCTTCTACTCCTTCGGCGCCATCGTGGTCGCCCAGGACGCGTGGAAGAAAATCGCCAAAGCCAATCAGGAGATCATCACAAAGGTCTTCCAAGCGCATCTGGTCGAGTTGAACGCCGGGATCGAAAAGCAGAACAATGACGCCAAAAAAGTCCTTAGCGAGACGCTCACCTCCACCACGCCCTCGCCCGCCGCGCTCGAGGAGTTCCGCGGCGTCACCGAGAAGGTCGAGAAGGAGATGGCGGGCAAGGATTTCTCCTTCGACGCGCTGAAGCTCATGAAAGGCTATATAGAGGAATACAGGAAAAAGGGCTCCGCCACTCCCGCGGCTGACGGGGCGCAGCCCCAATGAGATGGCTTCTGTCTCATATCGCCGGACTCGGCAAGGAACTCACGCGGGGAAGTTTGAACGGACTATCCCATCTCGCCGACGTGGCCGGGACGGACAACGGAAAACCCGGAGGCGGTTCCGTCGACCGTTTTGTCAGACGGCTGGAAGAGATTATTTTTGCCGCCACTGTGCTCATCATGGTGGTGATGGGGCTCACGCCTGTGATCCTGCGCTACTGCAGCTCGGTGGGCGTCACGGGGACGGAGGTGGTCAGCCGGCATCTGGTGCTGTGGATCGCCCTTCTCGGGGCGGGGGCCGCCGTCAGGGAGCGCTCCTCCATCTCCATCGACGCGGTGTCGCATCTGATTCCCCTGCGGTGGCGCCTGTTCATGAGGGGCTTCACCGAGACGCTCAGCGCGGTGGTGTGCGGAACGCTGGTCTGGGTCAGCATCAGCTTCATACGGTCGACCGCCGCTTTTGAGAAGGGATCGCTGGCGTTCGGCATCCCCGAATGGTGCCTGATGCTGATCCTCCCAATAGGTTTTCTCCTTCTGACCATTCGTCTGCTCATGGCGGCTGTCGAGGATGTTCGCGAAGGATGGGCGGCGGTTAGGCGGGCCGCCGCGTCTCCGCAGGAGGCACGATGACAATTTTCCTACTTGCCGCCATCGCCGCGCTGGCCGTCATCGGCACGCCGCTCTTCGCCCTCATGGGCGGTTCGGCGCTGGTCAACTACGCGCGTTCCGGCATTGATCCGCAGGCGGTCATCATCGAGTTCTACCAACTCGCCTCGAAGCCCATGCTGGAGGCGTTGTTCCTCTTCTCGTTCGCCGGTTGCGTGCTGGGACGCAGCAAGGCGCCGCACCGCCTGCTGCGCCTGTCCAACGCCCTCCTCGGGTGGCTTCCCGGCGGTCTGGCAGTCGTGGCGGTGGTCTCCTGCTCGCTGCTCACCGCCTTCACCGGCGCGTCGGGCATCACGATCGTCGCGCTGGGGGGGTTGCTGCTGCCGGCCCTTATCGAGAACCGGTACGACCGCACCTTCAGCCTGGGGGTGATCACCGCCAGCGGCAGCCTCGGGCTGCTGTTTCCTCCCAGTCTTCCGGTGATCCTCTACGGCGTGATCAGCAATACGCGCATCGACGACCTGTTCATCGCCGGGATCATTCCGGGCATTCTCATGATGCTGGCGGTCGCGGGCTACGCGTTTTGGCGGGGGCTCAAGCTGGGCATTCCGAGAAAGCAGTTCACCGCCCGGGAGGTCGCGGGGGCGGTGTGGGAGGCGAAATGCGAGCTGCCGCTCCCCTTGCTGGTGATCGGCGGCATCTACACGGGATTTTTCGCCGTCAGCGAGGTGGCGGTCATCTCCGTGGTCTACGTGCTGGTGGCCGAGATGCTCGTCCACCGCGAGGTCAGGATCCGCGACGTGGGTAGCATCAGCCGCGAGAGCGCGATCCTCTCCGGCGGCATTTTGATCATCCTCGGCATGGCGCTCGCCGCCACCAACTACATGATCGACGCTGAGGTCCCTGGAAAGCTGTTCGACCTGGCGAGCCAGTACATGAACTCGAAAATCGCCTTCCTCGCCGTGCTGAACATCTTCCTCCTGATCGTCGGCTGCATGATCGACATCTACGCGGCGACCGTCCTGATCGTGCCCTTGATCATCCCCATCGCCGAGAAGTTCGACATCGACCCCGTCCATCTCGGCATCATCTTCATCGTCAACCTGGGGATCGGCTATCTGACGCCGCCGGTCGGACTGAACCTGTTCATCGCCAACATGCTTTTCCGCGAGCCCATCGTGAAACTCTACAAGGCGGTCCTGCCGTTCATCATCGTGCTGCTGCTCGTGCTGCTCGCCGTCACCTACATCCCCTGGCTCAGCCTGGTCTTTTTGAAACGGCCGTAAGACGGCGTTCCCAACGCCGTCTCATGGAAAATCCCCCGCTTCCGATGTAGGGTAATTTCCTGTCGCATTCAACAACTCAGAGGGAGGAGATACCATGCCGCTGTCGACCATCGTGAGCCTGTCCCGTTTCTATGGCGCCAATCCCGCCTTCGTCCTGGCCGGCGGGGGCAACACCTCGTTCAAGGACGCCAAATATCTGTATGTGAAGCCCAGCGGCGTGCCGCTCGCGACCATCACGGAGACGGATTTCGTCAAGATGGACCGTACGAAGCTGCGTGGACTCTTCTCGATCAAGCCGCCCGCCAAGGCTGATGAGCGGGAGGCGTTGGTGAAGCGTTTGATGGCCGAGGCGGTCTGTCCTGGAGCGACAGGGCGCCCCTCCGTGGAAGCTCCCCTGCACGAGCTCATCTCGGCGACCTACGTCGTCCATCTCCATCCCGCGATGGTCAACGGCATGACCTGCGGCGCCGACGGCAAGAAGGCCTGCGCCAAGCTGTTCCCCGACGCCTTGTGGGTCGAGTATGTCGACCCGGGCTTCACGCTGGCGCGGACCGTCGCCGACGAGGTGGCGAAGTACGTCAAGGCGAAGCGGCGCCAGCCGGAGATGATCATTCTGCGGAACCACGGCGTCTTCGTCGGCGCCGATAGCGAGAAGGAAGTTAAGGGCATCTACGACAAACTGATGAAGACGCTCGCCGCCCATTATAAGAAGAGTGGCGTGTCCACGGAGCTCGCCACTGCGCCGCACGCCGCCGACTGCGTGCTCGAGACCGCGCCGCGGCTGCGCGCCTGGCTTGGCTCGGATGGCAGATCCGCGATGGTCGCCGTTGGCCCAGCGCTCAAGGCCGCCGAGGGGCCGTTGACGCCCGACCACATCGTCTACGCCAAGTCGTACGCTCTGATCGGCAAGACGGTCGAGAAGAAATCCGTGGCCGCCTTCGAGAAGAAGAACGGCTACAAGCCGCTGGTGGTCTCCGTCGAGGGCAAGGCGTTGTTCTGCGCTGGCGCGTCATTGAAGGACGCCCTCACGGTGCTGGATCTGGCCAAGGACGCCGCGCTTGTCCAGCAGCTCACGAAGGCCTTCGGCGGGCCGCGCTGCTTGACGCCCGACGCCCGGAAGTTCATCGAGAACTGGGAAGTCGAATCGTACCGCAAAAAAGTCGCCGCGGGCTCCGGGCCGGTGGGGCATCTTCTTGGCAAGACGGCCGTGGTCACCGGCGCCGCGCAGGGCTTCGGCTTCGGCATCGCCGAGGGGTTGGCGAAAGAGGGCGCCACGGTCGCCGTCGCCGACGTCAATCTTGACGGCGCGGCCGCCGCCGCGGCGAAGCTCAACGCCAGCTTCGGTGCCCACAAGGCCTTCGCCGTCAAAGTCGACATCTCCTCCGAGGAGTCCGTGGCGGCGATGATCGCCGACGTCGTGGCGAAGTCCGGCGGGATCGATCTCTTTGTCGCCAACGCCGGCGTGCTCAAGGCGGGTTCGGTCAAGGCGATGACCAAGAAGGATTGGGACTTCGTGACCAACGTCAACTACACTGGCTACTTTCTGTGCGTGAAGTACGCCGCGCCGGTCATGGGGCGGCAGACCGCCGAGTCGGGCGCATGGTCCGACATCGTGCAGATCAACTCCAAGAGCGGATTGGTCGGCAGCAACAAAAACGGCGCCTACGCCGGCAGCAAGTTCGGCACGATCGGACTGACGCAGAGCTTCGCCCTCGAACTGATCGAGGACCGCATAAAAGTCAACAGCGTCTGCCCCGGCAACTTCTTCGACGGCCCGCTCTGGATGGATCCCGAGCGTGGTCTCTTCGTCCAATACCTCAAGAGCGGCAAAGTGCCCGGCGCCAAGACGATCGAGGATGTCAAGAAGTCCTACGAGTCGAAGGTCCCCATGGGCCGCGGGTGCTACCCCGACGACGTGGTCAAGGCGATCATCTACGCCGTCGAGCAGAGCTACGAGACCGGCCAGGCCATCCCCGTCACCGGCGGCCAGGTCATGCTGGCCTAAAGTTTTTTCTGCCCCAACGAGGCTGTGTATCAAAGCCCAGGGTTGCGCCGATGGCGCTACCCTGGGAAATGAGTGTGTCATGCATCCAACCCGGAAAGGGTTGTGTATCGCGGGAATACTAAGGGATGACACAACCCCGATGGGGTTGAAATATTTACGGGATGCATCCCAGGGTAGGCGGGATGCGTCAACCCTGGGCTACGAGGCATAGCCCCGTTGGGGCATCTGAGGTATCAGGTTTCATCGCACATTTCGACGAATAGAAGGACACAATTGAAATGAACGTCACGCTCCGTTCCATTTGTGTCGTCCTTGTCGCGGCATATGCGCTCCTTTCATACGCTGCCGCAGGTGACGCGACGGCGCAGTCGCCGTTCTACGAGAAATACATGAAGCCGGGTGACACCCCCATCGGGTCTATCTCGTTGAATTGGCATGCCATGGCGATTGCGGATGTTCTATTCATCCTCTCCTCAAAGGAGTATCTTGATTTCAACTATAAACTCGATCCTCAGGTGAAAGGGACGATCACCTTGCACATGGAATCCCGGCGGATCGATAAGCGGGAGCTCTGGGCGGTGTTGGAGGTTCTTCTCAGGACGTGCGACGCGTACTGCGCTCCTGACGACAACCAAGGAAACCCCATCATCAAAGTCGTTCCCTTTTGCGCAATGCCCAAAGAACCGCCTACGGGCGAGTGGAATGCGACCATCTCGAATGTCCATTATGCGGACATCCCCGTCCGCAACGGTCCCCCCAAGGAAATATTCGAGGTCATCAAACCTTTTTTCACCAATGGAGCCACGGCGATCCTGTTGGCCGGGGAGAACCGGATACGTTTCGTCGAGACTCCGTCGAACGTTTTAAAGCTGCGGCATTTGATCGATAAGCTTGACCGTGTCCGGGACGAGAGCAAGGATCAAAGCGTGGACGACGCTTTGAAGTCCCAGCCGCCCTTTTATGAGAAATATCTGAAACCCGATGACGAAAGCATTCCCGTGCAGTTGAAATGGGATGCCCTGCCACTTACGGATGTCCTGTCCATCCTCTCTTCAAAGGGATTTCTTGATTTCAACTATCTGCTGGATTCGCGGGTGAAAGGAACTGCCACACTGTCCGTGGACAAGCTCATGAGCAGGCGTGAGTTATGGCAACTTTTCGAACAGACGCTCATGACCTGTGGCGCCTGCTGCGTGCCGGAAAACCAGTTCATTAAAATCATTCCTTTCTGGGTAACAAACAAAGAGCCCAGAGCGGATATCCAGAACGCATCGACTTCAAACATCTATCTTACGTTCATTCCTCTTCGCCACATCTCGGTAAACGATTTAACTATGAAGATTAAAAGCAGTCTGACAGCTGGGGCAACCTTGATGCCCCTCAGGAAAGAGATACTTCTGGTCGAGACACCTTCGAACGCGGCGAGACTGCTTCCCATGATCAAGTCGCTGGACAGCGTTCCGGTAGACGGCAAGAAAGCTGAACAGGACTACCTCCTCGCAGGGGATGTCCTAAAAAATGATGGCGTGCTTCTCATTTGCGATAATTCCTCATATTATGCCTTCAAAGCCGACGGGAGTTTCCACTCCTTTCCGAATTCTGTTGGTGGACGCTGTTTTATTGGCACCTGGAAGCAATCGGGCAGCAATCCACTTAAGCTGGAAGTGACTGCCCAAAAGAGTTGGATGAACGGTGCGCAGCCGCAAGCTCAACCGCAAGACGATTATCGAAGAATTGTCTTCTTTGTGTATCGAGGCATCAAATACCCGGTGAACAAGTCTTATCCTTACGCCGTTGATTACAAAGAAGTTTTCGGGTGTTACTTCTTCATCGATGAGTTGACGAAGATTTCCAAACCAGACAAGTAATATCTCTAAGCACAAGTGAATTGTTAGATCAAGCGTTCATTCTTCCGCCACTCCATGGCAGGATTCATTTTTCCGCTCGATCCGGCTTTTCTCGTTACGCCCGCGCAGCAGGTTGCAGCAGGACATACGGCCCTTCAGGCATGACGGCGATGCGCGCGTGCGGGTGGGCGGCCGAGAAGGCGTCAAGGGCGCGTTGCGCGCGCTCCTGCGCGCTGCCGCTGCCGGTGACGGGTGTCACGGCGAGGCGCGTCTGGACATCCGCGGGGATGCCGTCCGAAACGAACCACAGATTCTCCACGCCAATGCGTTCCAGCACCCGAGCCTGCATTTGGAACTGCCACTGATCCTGGCGCGTCTCCGCGGTGCGCGCAATGTCGGCCAGGAAGGTCCGCCAATCGCCACTGTAGCGGAGCATGGTTTGCGCAAAATGAGGGGAACCGAGGCCTTCGCCGCAATGGGAGACGATCATGAGTTTGGACGTGGCATGCAGCGCGGGAAGCGCGGCGCACATGCCTTTGACGGTTTGATAGAATGTCTGGTCCAGGGGAAAGCCGCCACCATTGGTGATGACCAGGTCGAACGGGGACTCAACAGTCGCCGAGACCGCTTTCCGCACCGCTGCGCACCCACGGGCATGAGCCAGTTCGATCTCGCCACAATAGATGCCAGTGATGGCGCGGTCCCGGTTGATGGTCACGTTGAGGAGGAAATCAACACCGACCGTTTTGGCCACGTGCAGGGAAATGGCGTGGCACGGATTGTTCTCGATCCGGCCATTCTCGGCGTTGGGGTCAGCCAGGGTGGCGTACCCATGGAAACGCTGCAGGGTGGCCAGATCGACAAGCGCCGGGCACACGCCTTTGCGCCCGCCGGAAAAACCGGCCATGAAATGAGGTTCGATCAATCCTGTCACGATGCGGAAATCCGCGTCCGCGAACCGCTGGTTCACGCTGATCGGTGGTTGCGCGCTTATCTGTTTCAGGGTATCCGGGCGGTCGGCCATATGGTCGATGACTTCGACCCTCTTCAAGATCTCTCCGCCTAAAATGATGTCCCGTTCGGCGGGAGTGCTGGGGCGATGCAAGCCTGTGCCGATGATTATTATTATTCGTGAATCCGGCACGCCTGCGGCGTTCAGGAGGTCCAGCATGATTGGCAGGAACACGCGGTTGGGCACCGGGCGCGTGATGTCCGACACCGTGATGGCCACGGACTTTGGTTTTCGGGCGGAGACGAGTTCGGCAAGCGGGGGGCAGCCGACGGGAGCCGCCAACGCGGTCCGCACCGCCGCGGACGGGTCAGGTAGCGCCACCATGTCATCCCCCGCCAAGGTCACGGTGGTGTCTGGCGCGTTCAGGCACATGCCGTGGCGGCCGTATAGAAGGCGTACTGTTTTCATTTCGTTACCTTGTTTCGCTGAATGCCGCGATATTGTTTTCAACCCCATACCGGCTATACAATAGAACCTGGGAATCGTAAATTCGACACACGGCGTTGTCTTGCGAGTCGGCATTGGTATATTTTTCAACCGGCCTCTCGGGAGGAACGAAACAGGTTAAAATGCTGGATTTCCCACAATGTGCAGATCATCCATTTTCTGTTTATACCGGCTGTCTCCGCGGTTTTCTTCCGTGGTCGCGGGCGGAGTCATGGTGCTGGCCATTACGTTTCACGGCGCGTACGCCAAGCAGAAACCGGTTGCGATTCCGCCCGCCGGCTCGGCAGCCGCGGCGTCTGACGAGGGGTTGTCCGACACCGAGAAGCGGACGATCAAGGTGTATCAGACGTGCTCGCCGGGCGTCGTGTCCGTGGCCAACAAAGCCCTGATCCAGGACTGGCTCAGCATGCGGGTGTATCAAATACCGAAAGGCGCGGGCTCCGGGTTCGTCTGGGACAAGAAGGGGCACGTGATCACCAACTACCACGTGGTCCATGAGGCGTCGGAGGTGCAGGTCACACTTCCCGACGGAACCAGCTACGAGGCGAAGGTGGTCGGCGTCGATCCGGACCACGACCTCGCCGTGTTGCGGATCAGAGCTCCCGAGACCGCGCTCGTGCCGCTGCCGGTGGGCGTGTCGCGGAGCCTGCGGGTGGGGCAGAGTGTGTTCGCCATCGGCAATCCGTTCGGCCTCGACACGTCGCTCTCCGTCGGGGTCGTTAGCGCGCTTGGCCGTTCCATCGAGGCCATGACGGGGCGCATGATCCACGACGTCATCCAGACCGACGCCGGGATCAATCCGGGGAACTCCGGCGGCCCGCTCCTCGACTCCTCGGGGCGGGTGATCGGCGTGAACACCGCCCTCGTGAGCGCCGGCGGATCAAATGCCGGGATCGGATTCGCCGTGCCGGTCGACACCCTGCGCCGCGTGGTGCCGCAGTTGATCGCCACTGGGAAAGTCCACCGCGCGGGATTGGGCATCAGGACGATTCCCGATCATGTCATGGACGCCGCGCGGATCGAGGGGGTCGGCGTGCTGCAAGCTCCGGCGTCCGGGGCGGCCGGCAAGGCCGGCATCGAGGGTGCGCGGCGTGTCTCCGGCGGAACGGTGACACTGGGCGACGTGATCATCGAGATCGATGGCGCCGCGGTGAAGTCGAACGAGGATTTGCTGGCGATCTTGGACCGGCATCAAGCCGGTGATGTATTAAAGGTCACCGTTGTCCGTGGTGGTGCGCGGCGCACTGTTCCTGTCATTCTGCAAACCGAGTAGGCGCGGGTGTTATTCAAATAAGGTGCCGCTTGTGGTATCATCTTTCCCCCGCCGATTCCGCCGCCGCGGAATCGGCTATGGAGTGCGCAGACCTGGCTGCGCTTTGCCTCGCGGGCGGAGCCCGCCACTAATGATTGAGCCGGGAAAGGTAGTACGCGGGGCAGGCGGACCAAGCGTGGCAGAGGCTGTCCTTCGGACCGCCGCAGAAGCTCTCCCAGGTTGATGTCGCACCCTGCTTCAGCATGTCACCCCAGCGTTTTTTGATGAGGTCGCCGCACTCCTTTTTTCTTCCATTCGCCATCAGGACCGCAAAGAGATAATGATAGAAATAGGGCGAGCAACGGCAGAGGCGTTTATCGTTTTCGTCAAGAATGACGTCGAGGATGGATTGGACTTTGTTCCTCGGCGCGGCGCCCGCGAGGATCGCGAGGGCGTTCGTCTGCTGGCTGAAGCCGAGTAGTTTGCCACTCGGGGCGATGACGTCGGCGAAGCAGCCAGCGTTCTCATCCCAGAACATCGTCGCGCTGAGCTTCCGCAGGCGTGTGGCCTCGGCCGCGCGTGTGGCCGCCGTGGCGCGCGTCCCCGCCAGTGTGTGGATCTTGGACAGAGATTCCAAGGCCATGGTGACGAAGAAGTTGAGTCCCGCGCTGATCCCGTCGCGCTCGATGCCGGGGTGGTCGAAGTCGTGCCAGCCAAGCCCGGGATGGTCGATGAAGAGGCAGTCAGTGCCGACGGCGTAGTCGAGTTTGCCGTTGAGTTCGACGCATCCCGTCGTTCCGATTCGTTTTCTGAAATAGTCCACGGCTTTCTCGGCCTTGGCGAGATGGCTTTTGACGAAGCTGGTGTCTTTGGAAAGGGCATGGTATTCGGCGAGCATGATGACCGGAAGAAGGCTATAGTCGTACAGCACTTGACTGTTGTCGGAGGGGAAGCGCGCCGGCATGAGGCCGTTCTCCCGCTGGGACTGGAAGGCTTGCCGCAACCCCTCGCGGTAATAGCTCGTGTCGCCATGGATTTCCTTGAGGATTTTCCCCACGACGAGAAGGTCGCCCCAATACTGGGCCTGTTCACGGGTCGGGCAGTCGACCATGACGTCCTGCAGGGACATCTCGGCCGTGTCGGCGCAGATCTCCCAGATCGCCGAGAGGAGTCGGTCTTTCGATGAGAAGCGTCTGCGCCTCGTGACGTCGGCGCGGCGTTCGTAGAAGCCGTTCCCGAGGATTCTTACCGTGCCGCCGAAACCTCTCAGCGAGAGGTGGAGGTATCTGAAGCCGCTATAGTCCCACGCGATCCATTCAGTTCTGCCGGCGGGGACTTCGATCTTCGACGCCGTGCGGCACAGCCGTCGTGACACCCACGGCCGCGTGCCGTCACCGCGGAGCAGTTCGGCGTTGCAGGAGACGACAGTCCCCGGCGTTTCCGACTCGATGACGAAAAACGGATTGCCCGTATACTCGCGTCCGCAGTCGAAGAGGAGCGCGGTTCCCTCGTATGTCTCAAAGCTCAGTTTGATGACGCCGGAGGAGGTGGGCTTGAGTTGGCGAAGAGGTAGTTCGGTAAGCGGTTCGCGTTGAAGATACTCCGTCAGAGAATCTTCCGGCTTGAGCAGTTCTCCGGGGCAGTCGGGCGAGGTTTTCCAGGCGCGGACGGGTTTTGGAACGAGCGTTTTTTTAAAGAGGAGCGGCGGCAGGGGGCGCGGAATCATCTTCCCGAAGTCCGTGCCGTCGAGTTCGACCGCATAGCCCCATCGCTTGACGGTTTCCCCGTTCTGCCAGTCCTCGTTCCTCCCGAGGTCGAGATGCTCAGGAAAGCCGATGGCCCAGTTCCTTCGCGGGACATCCTGTGTGTGCTCATCACGCGTTCTGCAGCGCCAAGACGCATTGGACGCGAGAGAGACTCCCTGTCCTTTGAGACGGCACCAGAACCCGGCGCGTTTAGGCGCGTAGTTCGCCGTTTTCACCCCGAGATATTGGACTTGGGCGGCGACGATGTTTTCGCCTTTCCTCAAAAGGGTGGTGATCTCGTGGTTGTCGAAACTGCTCTCGCCGAGGCACGTCTGGTGCGGGCCCTCGCCGACGAGGATGCCGTTGATCCACAGCCGGTATTTGGCGTCCACGGCGACGTTGATGAGGCACTGCGCGGGAAGCCGTTTCAGTCCGAATGTGGTGCGGAAAGCCGCGAAGGTGTTGGGAGTCGCCGGGGCCGAATCCGTCCAAATCCATTTTGGTTTCATTTCTTCTCCTCGGGATAGACTTCGACAAACGTCAGATAGCGCCAATGGCTGTAATCTTTTTTCGTGGCGATGGTGATCACGGTGTCTTGCGGCAGTGTGAGAAACGCCACGACGTCGCTCTCTTTGTCGTCGGTTTTGGAGAGGGTGCCCGAGAAGACCGAAGCCTCGTCGGCGGTAATGTCCACCTGCAGCGACTGACCAAAGGGCTCGACTCCGAAGTTCATCTGGTAGGTTCCAGCGGGGACGAGGACTTTGAATTCCGCGTCTTTGGCGGCCTTCACGGAGTCGCAAAGGACCGCATCCTTGATCCATTTCTTCGAATCGTTCGACATGCCGCCTTTCACGAAGCCGTAGGTCTTGCCGTCCCACGCCTTGTTGAAGCCGGCGGCGAGGTAGTCGCGCGGCTTCCCGATCACTTTACAGCCGATCCGTTCGTTGTCGCCGAAGTCGATGAGAAGTGATTTGCGTTTCACGTCGCGCTCCCAAACCGCCTTTTCCGCCTTCGCCGCGTCCGCCGCCTCGCGCTCCAGTGTCGCGCCTGTGGAGGGATTTATATCTGCGTACAAGGGAAAGTCGTTGAGAGGCAATTCTTTGAGTTTTCCGAGCGGGTAGCCGAAGGCGTCTGTGACGGCCAGCGCGGGGGTGGGGAGCGAGTAGCTCTTCGGCTCTTTGGCGGAGCTCCAGGCGGCGACGAAATAGCCGCCATCCGCCTTTTTGTAGAGGTAGGCGAAGACGGCCGGATCCTGTGCGGGGATCTGACCAAGGGACTTCGCCGCGATGGTTTTTCTGAGGAGGTGCGAGACGGTGAAGGTGGAGGGCTTCCAGCTTTTGTTTTGTCTGCGGAAGCCGCACGAGGCGTAGAGGGTGGTGCCGCCGTCGTTCTCGCGGTAGATGAAGAGTTTGTCGAGTCCGGCGGCCACGCCGATCACGGCGGCGCGGACGAGATAGGCGGCCTGCTCCCGCTCGGTGACGAAGTTTCCGCCGATCGTATCCCAGCCGATCTCGGTCATCCAGACTGGCGCGTTGGGCTTGTGCTCGTCGCGCCAGCGGCAGAGTTGCGTGACCTGCTCGGTGAACGACGGTTCGGCCGGTCCTGTGGCGGAGCGGTCGATGTTCGTGTTCACGGACGCCGTCTCGGGCGGGTTCTTCCCGCAGTAGTAGTGCACGTTCATGATGTCGACGAAGTCGATCGGGTGTGTGCCGTCAGGGTAGGTGTGGGTCGCCATCTTGTTCCAGCGGTCGAAGCCGAATCCGGCCAGGCCGCCATTGAGGACGATGGCGTCGGGGTCGGCTTTTTTCACCCCTTCATAGCCAGCCCTCAGGATCGGGTAATAGTCCTCGAAGGCGCCGATGAGCGCGCCCCATTTCGGATGGTTCAGGTCGGGCTCGTTCCATATCTCGAAGTATCTGAGAAGGCCGAGGCCGGACTTTTTGTCGCGGGTCAACAGCTTGTCATCGGGGTGCTTCTTGCTGCCATATCTGGCGGCGAGCTGGAAGGCGAACTCGGTGTAGTCGTCGGGATTTTTCGGCGGATAGAAATTGGCCCGCTCCTCGCTGGGCTTGCTGCTGGCGTATTTCGGGACGCCCAGCATCATCGGGAGGATCTCGAGCCCGGCTTTCTTGAGGTTGGCGAACATCTCGTCGTGGTTCACGTGCCACGGGGCGACGGAGCCGTCGAAGCCGTAGACGCCTTTCTCGGGGCTGCACATGAACCATTTCATGTTCTCGAAGCGCGAATGGGAGAAGCCGATCATGCGGTTGGCGCCGATGTTGTCCGGCGACGAGGCGTTCACTCCATAGGGCGTGTCGAGGAACGGCGTTCCTGGCTCGAAGGGCTCCCAGACGAAGAGCGGACGGTAGGAGATCGTGGAGAGTTTGCCGTCGACGAGCACCCGCACCCCCATCAGGTAGCAGCCGGGAGACGAAAGGACTTCGCCGGGAATCACCATGTCCGTGCTCGAAAACGATTTGGGCTTGACCTGCAGCGAGACTGTCTTGCGAAGTAGTTCGTTGTCTGCTTTGAAAAGATCGGTGCTCTCGCCATTGACGCCGTCGAACACTTTGACCGCGCAGGGGAGTTTGAAATGGGAGCTGGCGCCGCCGTCGACGACGTTGCCGGGGCCGAATTTTCCCGCGCCCAGCCCCTTGGTGTGGTAGAGGATTCGCAGATAGCGCCCGGCTTTCGTGGTCTTCGCCACCATCTTGGCGCTGTTCCACTCGTGGAAGAGTTTTATCTTTTGGTATTCTGGCACCGGGGTGAAGCTTGTTCCGTCGTCCGAGAGGCTGACGTCGGCGAGATACGCCCAGTTGGCGTCGCTGTTGACGAACTCGATCATCTTCGGCTGGATGGCCTTGCCGAGATCGATGACTTGGACCATCTCGCTGAGTTTCTCTTTTGGGGACGGCATGAAGTCCACGAAGTTGTCGCGTTTCGTGTTGGTGAGTCTACCTTCCTTGACCAGTTTGTCCTTGAAGAAGGTTTTCACGGAACAGCCATCTGCGGCGTCAAACCCCCATTCGGGGTCGGGGCAGGGCGGCGCGTCCGGAGTTCTGCTTTGGAAGAGGACATATTCGCCTGTAATGGAGATCTCCTTGTCCGAGCTGTTGTTGAAGCAGAGGGCCATTTTGGCTGGGGTGCCGGGTTTCACCCAATCGGGGAACGAGAATTTGTCGAGCGGGAATTTCGACCACTCCGCGTCATCGCCTCCTTTTGTCGTGGCGGCGAGTTCCTCGAACGAGAGTTCCTGCGGGCCGGGGGCCGAAGAGAACCAATTGAAGTGGAGGGACTTCAACGGGGGATCGAACGCCTTGTTCTTGTCCTTCTGCTCCCAAGCCTGTTTCCATGGAGCGGAGGCGGCGTCGAGCTCGAACCTCTTCCAGCCAACCCAGTCGACGGGCACTTCGACCATCAGGCTTTCCCCCTCTTTGTCGGAACCGCTCCATGCGAAGAGCGCGGGGCGTTTCGCCGCGTCCTCCGGCGCATGGATCCAGACGGAGATCTTATCGATCTCGGCAGGCAGTTGCTCAATCACGGGGACCTCGGCCTTGCCCCCTTTGATCTCGGCGACCCCGCGGACGACGAGCGCCGGATTTCCGCTCCGCCCCGCCCCGAGGGCGCATTCGACCGAGCTGAGCTTCCATTTGTAGGCCGGAATACCGTTGAGACTAGTGAAGCCATGGAGGAGGTAGACGCCTTGCTCCTGCGCGTGCAGAAGGCAGGCGGCGAGTGCGATCACGGCGGCGCAGATCAGTTTTCTCATAGAGGATCTCCTTCTGCCTAAAATCCATCACCCAACCTTGCGGCCTTACGCGCGGCAGAAGGGTGAAGTTGGTTGTGAGCGGTTACGGAATATATAGCTCATTACAGATGAATATGCAATCAGGAAACCAGCTTCATATATCTTAATTATTGAAATTTTATGAAATTGTAACCGCTCACGGTTGCAATGGCAACCGCCGTGTGGTATAATGAGAAGTATAGATGAGTCCACTCTATTCAAGTTTTAAAAAGAGTGGACTCATAGATGGAACGGGAAATGCGAAAACACTCCGAAAACACTCCGAGGACGCGAGGGAGACGGGCGGCGCATGTGCCAGGGATGGCCGGTGGGGTCGCAGGCGCGTCGGACGGATTGTTTATGGTGTGGAACGATAATTCAAAACAATAAAAATCTGGGAAGAAGGCGTTATTCGCATGACTGTTGTCATTCCAACCATGCGCAATCTCATTCGCATGCGGCGCCAGATTTTTAGGAGCCGGATCTTTAATTCAATCAAGGTGAAGGCCTTCACCTTGATTGAATTATTAGTGGTGATCGCGATCATCGCCACCCTTGCCGCCCTGCTTTTGCCGGCGCTGAATTCCGCGCGGAACACCGCCCGGCAGACGATTTGCCTGAACAACTTGAAGCAGATCGGGTTGACGGTGCTCTCCTACACGAACGACTACAATCAGTTTCTCCCTGTCTGGCGCACGAACGACGGCGCGCATTGGGCTGACTGGGGGTACAACTGGCTGGGATTGGAGAACGCGGTGGCGGACTATCTTGGCGCCACGGTGCCGACGGAGAGCTGGCTCACCACGGGGCATCCGGTCTGGATGTGCCCCGCCTCTCCCGTCACGTTCAAGAAATCAGAGAAAAAGTATTATCATGGGAGCGACAACAGCGCCTTCAACAAGAACTGTTACGAGGGGCTTTACTATCACTATAAAGCGTCACCTGTCAACACCGACGCCATCTCGCCGAATCCGGCGGCCATCAAACTGTCCACCTTCTCCCACCCGAGTGGGGCCCCCTACCAGTTCTGCTCCCGGAGGCAGTCGCCCGCCCCCGACTGGGGCGGCTACGCCATCAACAACGTGCTCGCCGCGGCGAGCTGGCACGGCAAAACCTCGCAGCCGCCGCGTCCCACGATGTTCCTCGACGGGCATTCCCGGCCGCTCATGGATCCCCGCTACAAAGCGCATGGAAGTCAAGGCATCATGCTGGGCCCGTACAGCACGTTCCAGCTTGAGAGCGGCTCGGGGACACCTGCGCACGGGCCCTTCGACTTCTGGCTTGATGAGTATTGACGACAACGACGGTCCTCGTTTACAAATGTCAGCGTGATGAATTCAGCCGGATGCGGCATTTGATACTGTGGTAGGTGGAAGGTGGACGGTTGACGGGAATGCGCAATTTCCTTTCCACCAGTCCACGCTGCACATGATGTATCAACTTTCTGTCCTCATGTGGTGTTATTTTATTGTGTTCATGATAAAAAATATCGAAAGGATTCCCCCATGCGCCTGACACGTCTGATCGCCTGCCTCACGCTCGCCGCCGTCTTCACGTACGGAACCGTCTGGGCCGAGGGAGGCGGAACGGTCCGCCGCCTTTGTGCGGACTTCTCCACGTTTCCCTTCGAGAAAAGTCCGTGGAACATCGCGTCGGGGTCATTCAAGATGGTGGCGGAGACGCCCGAGGGTGCGGGCTCCGAAGCCAAGGAGTCCATGAGTTTCACTGCCGACTTCGCCGGCAAAGGCTTCGCGCATTTCACCGCCTGCCCGATCAACGGGAAAATCCCGGGCGACGCGAAGTGCGTGCGCTTCTGGGCGAAGTGCGACGCCGATGGGGCCGCATGGGTGGTGAAGTTCAAAAACGCCCAGGGCAAGGACGAAGTCGAGAAGAAGAAACTCGAGTACGGCATCAAGTCGACGAAGGGCAAATGGGTCAAGCAGGAGTTCCAGATCCCGGCTGACTGGGAGCGTCCGGTCTCGTTGAGCGGATTTCTGGCGCATAATTGGAGCAAGCAGAGCGATACGTTTTCCAGTACGCTGCTGGTGTATGGATTGGAAGTCGAAACCGACACCTCGAAGGCGGCCGACAAGAGCGCGCTGTTTGCCTGCGAGGCGCGGACGGGCGTCGAGAACAACGTCTTCGCCGAGGGCGAGTCCCCTACCTTCTCGGTGAGTTTGGACTCATGGCTGGGGACGAAGCTCGAGGGGACGATGAAATGGACGATGGCTCCGGTCGACGGCAACCTGCCGCCCGTTGCGGAGAGCCGTCCGGTGTCGATCGACGGCGTCGCTATGGAGAGGATCGTGCTGAAGCCCCCGCGATTCGGCGCCTACTCGCTTGAGCTTTCCGTGTCGTTCGGCGACAAGGCTCCTCCTTTTGCGAAGAAGTGCCGTTTCTCGTACATACCCGCGCCGCGCCCGCTCACGGCCGAGGAGAAGCTCATTTCTCCCTACGGACTCAACATCCACGGCGGTCAGGAAGGCGTCGGCTACAAAGCGATCGCCAAGACCGGCTTCGCCTGGATACGCGACTACGCCTACTCGCATGGGTGGATGATCAGGGCCAAGGGCGCCGACTGCAAGTACGGCGGCTGGCCGTGGTATCCCAAGATGGACAAGGAGATACGCGAGTCAGGCCTTATGATCCTTCCGTGCATGATGCAATGGATCGGCGATGGCGTCAAAGCGGGCAAGATGAACCTCGACAAGTCGGACAAGATCGAGATGCTCGACATCATCAAGGCGTTTCCCGACTATCCCGCCTGGGAGGTCGACAACGAGTACGATCTGCACAATGGCAAGGAGGAGGAGGCGCGCCAATGGTCCTCGTACCGCGCCTACCACAAGACCTTCAGCGAGGTCGTCAAGTTCATGGACGACAAGACGCTGACGGTCGAACAGGGCAACGCCGGGGTCTATCCGGAGCGGGTCAGGGAGCACGTCATGTCGGGGGCCTTCGACAAAATTGACGTCGTCAACGCCCACTTCTACTGCGGGACGCAGCCGCCCGAGCTGTGCAAGATGAACTTCAACACGGGCGGCGGGGCGACGTCCTCGCGGTACGTGTACGACACCCTGCGGGAGTTTGTGGAGGCGGGCTGCGCCGACGGCAAGAAGCGTCAGGCGTGGGTCACCGAATTCGGGTGGGACACGATGGTCGGACACATCGTCAGCGAGCATGAGCAGGCCGCCTTCCTCCAGCGCGGGTACCTGCTTGGCCTGCAGGCGGGGATTGACAAGATGTTCTGGTACTGGAACAGGGACACCAAGAAAAAACCCACACACTTCTTCGATGGCTGTGGCCTCCTTGATCCGAATGACGAGCCGAAGCCCGCGCAGGTGTCCATGGCGGGGCTTGCGCACTTTCTGCGGCTTCCGGCGCGGGTCGGGACGTTCCAGATTGGCCCGGGGACGATGGGGCATGTGTTCAAAGACGACGGGCGCCTTGTCGCCTGCGCCTTCACGCTCGAGCCCGGAAAGCCGGCGACGGTCTTCGAGCCGGCCGCGGGGCTTGCGCTGTTCGACATGTATGGCAATCCGCTCCCGAAAGGGAAAGTGGAGGTCGGAATCGCTCCCGTGTGGATGATGGGGCTCGACGAGAAATCGGCGCTTTATATCCAAACCGCCTACGACCTCGCCTCGCGTTATTTCATCAAAGCGGTGGCTGGCGACACCGTCGAGATCAAGCTCCGGGTGGTCAACAACCGCTCCACGCCGCTGTCGGCCACATTTGAAGTTAAATCCCCCGCCGACTGGAAGGTCGATCCGGCGACCGGCGCGCTTGCCGCGGCGCCTGGTGAAACGAAGATCGTCACCATCAAAACCGCCATCGACGCCCTCACGAAGCTGACGGACGGTGCCGTCGTGGTGACCGTTACAGACGGTCCCGCCACCAAGACCCTGACGACCGAGATCGAGGTCGTCCAGCCCGCCTCGGTGGTGGTCGCTCCACTCACGGGCGCGCCCGGCGCGGCCAAGACGAAGGCGGTCGTCCGCAACAACTCCACCCTGCCCAAGTCGTTCACCCTCAAGATTGACACGCCGGCGTCTTGGAAGGCCACGCCTGCCGAGGCGAAGCTCGACGACATTCCGCCCGCCTCCACGCGTGAGGTGGAGCTTGCCATCGATTGGAACATTGGGTGGAAGAGCGGCGAGAAGGCTGTCGCCTCCGTGCTGCTCCCCGACGGCAGGAAGATCGCCGAGGGCAAGATCATTCCCAGCGCGTTGGGGCTCGCCAAGGTCGACGCCATCAAGCTTGACGGCAAGGTCGCCAACTGGCCCGAGGGCTCGCGCCTCCCCGACTGGTGCGTGGGTACCGCCAACGGCGAGCCGGTGGCGCGCATGTGGGCCGCCTGGTCGGCGAAGGGACTGTACTTCCGGTTCGAGGTGGAGGGAAGCCGCGAGTCCGAGGGCGATCCGACCTGGTTCTGGGAGCACAACACCGCGGAGGTGTTCGTCGAGACCTACGAAGGAAATCCGGCGGGGGGCACGGGGAACATGCACCAATTCTGGTTCTGTCCATTGCTGAAGGACGGCAAGGTCTATGCTGGTCGCTGGAAGATGAGCAAGGAGATCGCCGAGACGCAGTATGACATTAAAGGCGTGGAAAGTTTCAGCGCCAAGACCGACAAGGGATATATGATGGAGTTCATGCTGCCCGCCTCGCTCATCAAGGGCTTCGATCCGGAGAAGCATCCCCTGATCGGGCTCAACCTCAACGTCACGGTGCCGATGGCGAACTCACGGGCCGAGGCGTTCTGGCCGGGCAGCAAGATCGACGGCAGCAACTACAAGCCCAACCAGTGGGGACGCGTCGAGCTGAAATAAGGCAATGCGGATTTTCACGGAAAATCCGCATTGCTTTATACCCCAAGCCTGATTTTCTCGGCGATCATGGGGAGAGACGCGTCCAGTTCGTCAAGGGTGGGGCGGCGCGTCGGATCCTTCTCCAGCATGCGGGCGACGAGGTCGGCCAGATCCTTGGAGAAGCTCGTGTTGTACTCTTTGATGGAAGGGGGGATCAGGTTGAGTTGCCGGTACATCGAGACGGCAGGCTTGTCAGACTCGAAGAGGTTGTCGCCGGTCAGCGCCTTGTACAGCGTGATCCCGAGGCTGTAGATGTCGGTGCGGATGTCGACGGACTGTCCCATGAAGTATTCGGGAGCCATGTAGGAGGCGGTGGTCCAGAGTTCGGAGCCGAGCGCGACCGTGCCCGGCTTGGCCGCCCGCATGCCGAAGTCGCCCAGCTTGCAGCGACCGTCGACGATTAGGATATTTTCGGGTTTAAGGTCGAGATGCAGCATGCCGTTTCTGTCGAGCTCCTTGAGTCCTTTGACGCAGTGAATGCCGACTTGGATGACATCGAGTTCGGCGAGTTTGTCGTTCTTGATCCATCCGGCGAGGGTGCCGCCGTCGGCGTATTCCAGGACGACGTAGAGGCGCCCGCCGAACTCGCCGTGGTCATACACCTTGAGGATATACTCGGAATCGATGACGTGCATTCTCGCCGCGATCTCGATGAACGGCCCGGCGATCTTGCTGGTGTCAAGGTTTTCGTTCAGGATCTTGATCGCCACGTTTTTGCCCGTTGTGTCCCCCGTGTCGGTGGCGAGGAAGACGACCGAGTGCGAGCCGTAACCGAGCAGGCGGGAGATTTTGAAACGCCCGATCATCGCCTGGCTCATGGCGAGGTCGAAGTCGTTCTTGTGCAGCGACGCGGTCTGAAGGAAGTTCTTGATCTTGGCGACGAGGTGGGCCTCTTTTACCGGTTTGAGCAGATAGTCGTTGGCGCCGGCGTTGAGGCTGTTGATGATCGTCTTCTCGTCGTCGACGGAGGAGATGACGACAATGGGCACCTTGAAGCCGCCGGGGAGTTTGCGGACCGCCTCGCAGACCTCAAGGCCGGTCATGATCGGCATGTTGTAGTCGAGCAACAGCAAGTCGGGGGACGTCTTCTGGTACTGCTCGAGGGCCTTCCCCCCGTCCCGGCACAGGACGACCGAGTGGCCGAGGCATTCGACGATCTTCGCGTACGCCATCAACGTGAGCTTTTCGTCGTCGGCGATGAGTATGGTAGCCATGCGTGAGGATCCCCTGTGAACGGTGGAGAACACGCTCAAATCTATCCCGCAGGAATCAGCTTTTCAACAGACGGGCGGATGCGTTGACGCGGGGGGGGGCGATAGGAACCTTCCGATGATGCGTCAGACAGATAGATGGCAGCACAGTTCGACAAGGCCGCTGAAGAATAATCCGTATGGCACACCAAAATTTTAAGCTGGAAGGGTAGCTTCCATTACCTACGGCGCAGGCCCCAAGCGCCACATTCCATTGCCACCGGTCAGCATATACATCCGACTCGGGTTGTGTGGATCTATCTGCAGATTGCCGGAAAAGCGTGGCAGGCCGTGCTCCATCACAGGGAACGACGACCATGTTTTTCCATGGTCGTCACTGACAAACATTCCCTGCCCGACATCGCTGTCCATCCACCCCGATCCATTGAAGCCGAGGTACAGTCTGCCTTTGCGGGAAGGATCGACCGCCAAGGCGCATGCGCGCCATTCGTTCGAGGTGCCCGCCCATTTCGATTGTTCCGGGAGTGGGAAAGCCACCTTGCCGGATCCGGTCCACGTCGTTCCGGCGTCACGGCTTACCCAGAACGGTTTGTCGCCGTTTGCTGAGGTGAACTGTATTGTGGCGGCATAGATGGTATCCGGGTCGAACGGATCGATCTGAAGCTTCTGAGCTCGTATTCCATCGACAAGCACCGTCCAGTTTTTTCCGCCATCGACTGATTTCGCCACATACCCCGGATTGAATGAGAACCTGGGATCACATCCCGCCGCCACGTAGATGACCTGACTGTTCCTTGGATCAATCTTGATGTCGTAGACGCATTTGCGCTCGAGGGGAAGGTTGCCGCTGCCGTCCACCCATGACATGCCACCATCAACGCTTTTGAATATACCGACTTTCGCACTCTTATCCTTGGCTCTCGTGCTCAGCGCGGCGTAGACCGTGCGGTTGTCGACAGGAGACTTCTCGTCGATGACGATGGACAAGATCTGAGCCTCTTCCGGCAGCCCGCTTGCTTGTGAACCCACGAGCGAAAAGCTGTCTCCGCCATCCAAGCTTTTGAACAAACGGTGCCGTTCGTTGCCTCCTGTGGCCACGAACAGCGTGTTGGGTCTCTCAGGGTCGATGGTTATCGCTCCGACACCTGCGCCTCTCCGGAAATTCAATCCATTTTTCAGTTGGCGGATCGTTTTGCCCCCATCCTCGCTTTTCCACAACTGCACATCCCAGTAGCCCACATACAGTATCTTGGGGTCATGCGGCGCTATCGCCATGCTGCTTGCGCACAGTATGTCAAGACCGTGCCCTTGCGCCTTCCAGAGTATCGTCCGCCCGTCCGCGTCCGTTCCGGATTTTTCCGACGATATGGAGCTCCAGTTGACGCCAGCATCCTCGGTCAGGTACACCTCCATGTCGTTCACGTAGATCATCCGGGACGCGTTGCGGGGATCGACGGCGAAATCGGTTGCCTTCTCAGACCATCCGCACCACACGTCGGAATCCTTCGTCGCCGACACGTTGAAATCGGACCAGGTGGCGCCGGCGTCAACGCTTCGTAAAACGCCGCGCGCCGCTCTGAAGTAGACGGCATAGAGAATGTCTGCCGAGCGGGGATGAGCCCTTAGGCGCATGATGCCCCCGGGGTAATTCGTCTTTCCCTCTTTCTTCGAGTAGCACGTCTGCCATGTCGTTCCCTCATCCGTGCTTTTGATAATTCCCGTCTCATTGCCTTCAGGGTTTGACTGGGTGTAGGTGACGAAGAGGGTCTTGTTGTCGTCGCTTTTCATGAGCAGTGAGGTGCAGGCCTTTCCAGTCAAAGGCAGCGTGTCGACGCGCCGCCAGGAATCCCCTTGATCATTTGAGACGTAGAGGCTGCTTTCCATCAGGAGGTAGATTTTCGCCGGGTTTTCCTTGATGGGAAATATGGAGAGGACAGATTCGTTTGTGACGTTCTTGTCGATGAGAACCTCTTTCCAGCTCTCGCCGCCATTCAACGTTTTGTAGAAATATCCAAGCTTCACGTTCGCCTCATGCTCTCTCCCGAACCCCCTTTCGTATCCCAGCCCCGCATACAGGCGCTCGGGATCATCAGGAGCGAACGCCAGCGCATAGACGGCCGCCCGTTCTTTCAGGTTTGGATCGATGGGGCTGAAGCCGTTCCGCTGCGTCGACCAACTTTTCCCGCCGTCCACGGATTTCGCGATCCCGCTCCGCGTTCCAAGGTAGACGATGCTCTTGTCCACTGGGTGGAAAAGGATAGATTGCACGTATCCATTGAGGAGTCCGTTGTTGTTCACGGAGAAACTCCTCCCCCCATCGACACTTTCGAAGATTCCCGACACGTCACCGCCAATGAGAATCTTGTCCTCGTGGGGCGAGAATTCCACGCATCGGAACCACCCTCCGCCTCCCGGGCCGATGTTCACCCAGGCGCCTCTTTCTCCACCTTGTTGCAAGGAGACGCACGATGCTGCCGCCATCACACTGAATACCGCGGCAAGACATACAATGCGGAGCTCGCCCGCAACCCAATTTGTCGCCGTGCCTTTCAGCGTTAGGCGTCCGATTGACTGGGCGGTCGGCCCGCCTTGTGTGAGGTGTGGTGGTGTTTTTTGCTTGTTATTTTCAAAGATGTTGAGCTTCAAGTCGCAAATTCTGAGCACATCCATTTGTGTTTCCTCTTGCATGATTTGGTGGCGGACTATTGAATGAAGATGTTTGACCACTCCACATGGTTGTCGAAATAGAGCCGATTGTATCCCGTGCCGTGTGGCGGAGGGGTCGAACCGTATGGTGAACCCCAGGTGAGGACGCACAGTTCGGCCAGCGCGAAGGGTTGCGAGGAGGCCCCCAGCACGACAGACAGTTTCTTGGGGAGGGTGCTGGTCGGTGCCGGATAGCCGAAAAAGTATTGGGGTGTGGTTCCCGTGCCATTGTTCAAGCGGAAAATCCTGTTGTCGACCGCGACGACTTTCTCGCCGTTGGACGGGCATAGCCACCACGGGTCGCTCTTGTTGAGGTACTCGTTGAGGTTGCGGGTGAACAGTGAGCCGTCCCACAATGGCTTGGAGGGAAGCTTGGGCAGGGCGATCGAGGGGCCAGGCAGGTAGTCGTCATAGTCGTTCACATACATGATCAGCGCGCTGCCGATCTGCTTGTAGTTGTTCATGCACTGGGTCTGCTTCGATAGATTCCTCACATTGGTGAGCGCGGGCAGCAGCAAGGCGGCCAAAATGGCGATAATGGCGACCACCACCAGCAACTCGATCAGGGTGAAGCTGTCACGCCTGTGGCGGATCATTGACTTCACTCCGCAAACTAAACCTGACGTCTGAAGCGAGTTTTGCATCTTAATCCTCATGGGTGAACCGGATTAGCCTAACATCTTTTTCGTCCACTCCAGATTATGTTTCATGCCGATCTCCGGCTCGGGCAGTTCGTCTGGATACCAGTATTTCTCATATTCGTCGGAGATGTAGCCGTTATAGCCGATGTTCTTCAGTTCCCTCAACACCTCCGGCCAACCGATTGTGCCGTTCCCCATCAGGCATGACTTTTTCTTCGGAGGCGTCCGCGATTCAAGAGCCCAGTCCTTGATGTGGCAATGATAGATATAGCGGGCGGCCTTCCTCACGGCGTCGGCTCCCTTCTCGACATCGCCGAAGTCGACCCAGGCGTAGTCGAACAGCATCCCCACGTTGTTCATCCCCACGTCGTCGAGGAGGCGCCCAGTGTCCCGCACGCTCATCGTCAGCGATCCGATATGTGTCTCGACGCAGATCCCCACACCAAAGGCGGCCGCATATCTCGCGACCTCCTGGACGCCTGTGACCGTGCGGCTCCAATTCTCGGTGAAGGATATTCCCTGGGGGCATGGATCCATTCCTCCATACAGCCGGATCAGTGGACATTCGAGAAGGTCGGCGATTTCGATGACTCTCTGAAGGTTTTTTATCACGGCGCCACGGTTTTCAGGCGTCACGAAATCCTTATAATAGGAAGTCAGGCAAGAGAACTGAAGACCGATGTCCCGCGCCTCCTGCGAGATGTGCTGAACTTCAGCGTCCGCGATGGTTTCACTGTCTATCTGACCATCCTTGGCGATCCGCACCTCGATGCCGTCATACCCAATGTTCTTGAACAATCTCATCGCCTGGTGGATGTCGCATTTGGGAACTCCCATCGTATGTCCGGAATATTTAATGCCCTTCACGCGGTTAATCATTGATTGCGCCTCCTTACGTTCTTCATTTCAGTGTGAGTGATGAGTTGCCAACACACAAGCGACACGTCGCCTGCGGTAAATCATTCTCTGTGACACACAGGCGTTCAATTGCTCCTGTTCGCCTCTTCCACGATCTTCGTCGCAAGTAAGCCGTATCTTCCGCCGAGGGTGTTGCGCTCCTCGCCGTTTATCACTTTACAGAAATGGGAGAGTTCACAGACGAAAGCGTTCACGCCGGCCGGATTCACCTCCTTGACGGCATAGTCAGACGTGTGCAACACGATCCTGTCCGGCCTTTCCACCCGCATATAGCCTTTCTCTCCGGTGAAGGTGATTACGAGATCCCTGAACAGGAACTTGTTCTCCAAAGCGTACATACCCTGTAGCTGCCCAATGACGTCTCTCGTGTACTGGACGGTCAGGAAGAACGCATCCTCCTTCTCCCAGCCGAGCCGGTGTCCCAATCTGGAGAAAAGCACTTTCTCGGGTTCTATGTCGGCAATCCAATTGATCAGGTCGAAATCATGCACGGAAAGCTCATACATCGCACCGACCTTGGGTATCCAGTTTTCCGTTGTTCTCGCTTGAAAGGGCTGCTGTTTGACGGAGGAGACGGTGAGCAGTTTGCCGATTTCCGGAAGCAGCTTTTTCGCCTCCTTGAAGATCGGCTCAAACCTCATCTTGAAGCCCACCATCAGGGTTTTCCTCGAGGCGTCGGCGATCCGAAGCAGCTCTTCCGCCTCACCAACGTCCATTGTCATGGGCTTCTCGCAAAACACATTGAACCCGGCTTGCAGCAGCGCCGAGGCGAGCGTGAAGTGGCTTTGCGGCGGCGTCACCACGCTCACGCCGAGGACATCGCCAGGAATCTGCGCGATGTCAGTCAGGGGAATCCCGCCGCACAGCGCGGCCGCCTCCTGGGCTTTTTTCTCGTCTCTGTCGACGCAGGCCACGACCTGCACGTCTCCGATTTCCTTGTACGCCCTGATATGGGCTAGGCCAATTCCACCACACCCCACCACTGCGATTTTTGTCATAGAGCGGTCCTCTGATTATCGTGTTGACTCTCTCACAATCAATTCCGGCGTTAACACCACGGACTCTCTTTTTCCTGTCGACATGAGCTCGAATATTTTCCCCGCAGCCTCGAACGTTCTGGCGTCAACGGTGGTGATGCCTGGTTGCATCAAGGCGGCGATGGGATCATTGTCGTAGCCGCTGACCCCTATCTGTTCCGGGGTGCTAACCTTCATTTTCAAAAGAGACGATACGACTCTCGCCGCATAGGCGTCCTGCAGTGTGAAACAGTGAAGCCTTGCTTTCGTGCCCATATCGACAATTGAACGTGACGCCTCATCGTTCCATTCGTCGATATGGAGCATTTTGGGCTTGCGCATTGATTTTTCAGCAAAAATTTTGTTGATGCCAGCAATGCGCGTTTCAACAGCTTGGGACAGTTTGCCGATGACGAGTATGAGATGGGACTCATAGTAGGAAGACTTCAGCACATGGCGTGCGATCATCTCGCCGCCCATGACATTCGAGCTGGTGACGCATGGGATTTCATCAAGCATCCTGTTGAGAAGGAATGTTTTGTCTTTCCCGCTGGATGCCGCAAGGTAGTTCTCGTCCTTCTTGTCCGTCCCCATGACGAGAAAATAATCATAGGCCGACAACAGCCTGTTGTTCAGAACGGCGTCCAATTTGCCTGGAGGAAACATCTTGTATTCGACATCAAACGATTTCCTTTCTTGCTCTGCGGCGCGGGAGACTTCTGTCATGAAGTGTGAGTTTACCGAATTGAGCCATGGGGAGAGCGTCATCACCTTGATTTTCTTTTTTCTCATTCGCCCAAGGGCTGCCGCCGCACTGTCGGGCGAGTAGTTGAGGGATTCCACGATTCCCTTCACTTTGCGTATCGTATGTTGTGATATCCCCATCGCCGTCTGCTTGTTGTTTAAAATGTAGGAGACGGTGGTCTTCGAAACCCCGCATCTCTCCGCTATTTCTTCAAGTGTGATGCGCATACAGTCCCTTCCCATTGCTCAGCCGCTTGTCTCTTCGACGCCCTCTCGGCAGTGAGTACGGCCAGGGGCGTGGCGGCTTTATATGAAATTGATTGGAACAATCACAATAAACGGTTCACGTGAACAATTATAAGGCACAACGCTCAACTTGTCAAGAAGGACTTTGCCAAATACGCTAGGCGGGTGTTCTATACGGAGATGTTCTGTCGTCTTGGGGGATGGGCATGAGGGATGGACCAATTGCGCACGATTAAGGGGGAAGAACTGATTATGAATTCAAAGATCATCGATGAAGTCGCATGGGTTGGCAAGGGCTATGTCAAGGGCGGAATCAAAGGTGTTGTCCTTTCCTTCCATGGTTTGAACGGGGGATTGAAGGGCGGGCCCAGCACGGAAGAGCTTGAGTGGGCGCGCGGCGGCGGCCTCGTCATCCATCCCTACTATGGTCCATGGGCGTGGATGAACCGGCAGGCCCGTGCGATGATCGACGAGTTGGTGGACGCCGTCTATGCCGCCTACAAGTTGTCGGACGGCATTCCGTTGATCTGCACGGGGGGCAGCATGGGAGGGCAGGGCAGTCTGCTCTACACTCGTTACGCGAAACGCACGGTGCGCGCCTGCCTCGCCAACTGTCCCGTATGCGACGTGAAGTATCATTTCCACGAACGTCCGGACCTGCCTCCGACCTTCCGGCACGCGTTCCTGGGATATGCGGAACGTCTGAATAATCTTTTCACCGAACATTCACCGCTGAGCCAAGTGGCGGCAATGCCCGACATTCCTTATCGCATCCTCCATGGCGACAAGGACCGCTCAGTGTCCAAGACGAACCACAGCGACAAAATGGTCGCCGCCATGCGCAAACGGGAATTGAAGGTCGACTACGTCGAGGTGGAAGGCATGGGGCACTGCGGGCCTTTGCCGTTGAAGGTGCTCGAGGACAATATCGCCTTTGTCGTTGCGGCGATGGGCAAGCGAAAGAAGTAGGAGCTTGCCCCCTTGTGTTCTATACGTTCATCATATAGAAATCGATTTTTTGCTTCCAGCCCCACCGGGGCTGTGTCTCATAGCCCAGGGTTGCGCGAATG
>CAYTFM010000091.1:0-235 GCA_964436735.1 uncultured Victivallales bacterium
CTTCAAGCATAAAACCACCCGTCCCGGAACCAACATGGAGCGGGGCACCGGCTTCGGACTCCCCCTCGCGAGAAAATTCATGCTGGCATATGGCGGGTCAATCGCCGTGGCGTCCAAAGACATACAGCAACACCCCGAAGATCACGGCACCACCATCCTGCTCACCTTCGCCGCCACCGGGAAATAAGACGCGGGGGGCCACCTTCCACCTTCCACCTTTGCGCTTCCAAAAGAT
>CAYTFM010000091.1:245-21554 GCA_964436735.1 uncultured Victivallales bacterium
TGACTGCCCCGACAGTTCCGGCTGGTTCCTATTTCTCATGGAGATATGCGGCGACGATAGGATGGCGACGATGAGCCCCGCCAGCCCCACGGGAGTCCGCGCAGTCATTGCCGCATGCGGACTCCGCGGGCCGTAAAACGATCCCATGCGACGCCGAACAGGCGGTCCGCGAAAAAAACGACCAGCATAAGGGCGGAGAGCACGCCGTAGAATATATGTGACATGTCCGAGCGGCTCGAGATAACCGCGCATGGTCCGAACACCCGCCCAAGAGGGCTCGAACAACTCCGCGCCAAGCGTCGCAAAGGGAATATACCGCTGCAAGAAACGCATATAGTCAGACAACCTGATGCGTGGAAAACACCCATATGGGAATTTGCATCTCATTCATAATCTCAATCTTGATCTTAATCATAATATCCACGTGATTAGGAGTAAGATTACGATTAAGATTAAGAACAAAGCAGCAAAAAAAATCCACATTATTTTTGCTTTTACGGCTACTTCCCCACCGCCAGTTTCAGCAGTTCGGTCTTTGCCGCATCCGCAAGGAGCGACTGCTCGATCCACTCTTTTGCCATTTGCGCATCTTTCTTCGCCCATTCGGGAACTATGACGCGCAACGTCTTCATCGCATCCTCGTTCGACAACCGTGCCGCCCACGCCGCCGCGGCATCTGGATCCTTCTTCCCCCACCGTGAGGCAATTTTCGCCAACGCGACATCACGGCCTTCGCCCGCCGGCATCCGCTCGACCCACCCGGCGGCGGCCTCGGTGTCATTCTCCGCCCACGTCATCACAACCTTCGAGTACGCGTCGCTACACGCCTCGCCATCGGGCAGACGCTCGGCCAACCGCGCCGCCGCCTGGGGATCCTCCGCCGACCACTCGCCCGCGACATTCGACAACGCCCACCGCCGCGCCTCGCCTTCAGGCAACCGCTCGCCCCACGCCGCCGCCGACGCCGGATCCCTTTCCGCCCACCGCAAGGCGACTTTCGCCAGAGCGACATCTCGGGCACCACCTTCCGGCAGACGCTCGCTCCATGCCGCGGCCGACGCGGGATCCCGCACCGCCCATTGGGAAGCCACTTTCGCCAACGCTCCCGCGCGGGCATCTCCCTCCGGCAACTGTTCGGCCCACGCCGCGGCGGACGCCGACTCCCTCTCAGCCCAGATGAACGCGACGCACATGACCGCACCGTCGCGGGCACTTCCAGCGGGCCATCGCTCGACCCATGCCGCAGCCGCCGCCGGGTCATTCTCCGCCCATCCCAACGCCACGCCGAACATCGCATACTCTCGATCATCCCCCTCCGTCAACTGCTCAGTCCAGCGGGCGGGTGCCTCGGCGTCGGTCAGCGTCCATTCGTAAGCCACCTCCCGGAGCGTGTCCCAGGTGTCCTCCTTGCGCTGCACCGCCTTTTCCGCCTCGGCAAGAAAGTTTCTCGCCGGAGCGCTCCTGCCTGCCGCCACGCGTCTCTGCTTCGATTGAGACGCGTTCCTTTCCTGAACAGCGGGCTTCAGGCTCGCCACCGCCGTTCGCTGAGACGCGTCCGACGCGACATTCCGCGCGCCGCAAAGGTCTCTTTCGCCAACCCCGCCCATGAACGTGACACCGACGATGCCGACCAACGCGGCAAGTCCCGCCACCACACACGCCATTTTCAGTTTCATCATAAACAGCGCCGCCATCGCGCCATTCATCAACGTCACGATATTCCCTGAACCGACGTTGGCGGCCGCCAACTCCGGCATCGCCATGAGGGAAGGCAACAGGGTGTGCGGAACGGCGGCCCGCAACTCGGCCTCGAGCACGCCGATCAAAACCGGGACGGCCAATGCGCATCCGCGCCGCCGCAAACGATCACGCAGGCGGGCAATCCCGTTGCAGGCGCGGCGACTGAGCGTGTTGCCGGCGCATCCCGCAATGACGGCGGCCTCTTTCTCACTGCGCCCCTGCAGGTAGCGAAGAATGACCGCCTCACGCTGCCCCGCGGAAAGCCTCGACAACTCCTCGTCGAGAATGCGCAGAACGGCCTCGCGTTCCGCCTCATCGATCTCCTCCCCGTTCCCGCCGGTGAGAACGTCGACCGAGGCGGACTCCCGTTTGGCGCGGTTGATCCGTGTCCGAACCAGATACAAGGCCGTTTGACGGGCCACCGTGTGAAGCCAACTTGCCAAAGTCCCCTCCCGACGAAGCGTGGATGCCTTCTCGACCAACGCCAGGAAAACCGCCTGGCTGGCATCCTCGGCCTCGTGCATGTCGCGCAGCGTCCGGAAACAGACACGGTAGACCATCGCCCCATACCGCGCGACAAGCTCCGCGAACGCCGCCTGATCGCGCGACTCCGCAAAAGCCTCAAGCAATTCCGCGTCTGTTTTCATCGTCTGCATGGTTTGTACAGTACACCGCACTTCGCATCCTCACACAAACCCAACGCGCCGCGCATTAGTTCATGCCAACATCAGGGGACGGTGTGGTTGCGCCATCTCCCTCTCCGTCACCCTCCTTGTCCCCCACTGTCGTGTGGGGCGGCGGCGGCGGAAAGAATACCTTGTCGCCGACTTCGACGCGGCCGCCGCGCGGCCCGGAGGTGACATTGGCGACGGCGCAATTGTCGTCGACCTTCACAACCTTGATCTTGGCGATGAACTGGCCGCCGCGGGCGACATACAGCTCCTTGTCGCTTGGAAGCGGAGCCTTCACCACTTGGATCTTGCCGCCCCTCAGGGATCGTTTGAACATGCTGCTCTTGCCGAGATCGATCACGACGAAATCCCATTTCCTATTCACCTCGACGATCGTGCCGGTCAACTGCAGGTACAGATCCGCATAGCGGTTGTCCTGGGTGATCTCTTGAGACGCATCGGGATTGTAGAGGATCGTCTTCAAGGTTTTTATGGTTTTCTGGGCGGTTGCGAACGACTTCGAGAGTTCGTTGAACTGCCGCTCCTTGTCGGCAAGTTGCTGGCGGGTGTCATCGAGTTCCAGCCTGGTTCTGCCGAGTTCGGCCGTCGTCTTGCCAAACTCGTCCTTGAACTCTTTGGCCAGCCGCTCGGCTTGATTCAGCGCGTCGGCGTACTCATCGTCGAGAAGCTCTTTTCCGCCGGGGACGGCAGCCCCAAGGGAACGGGTCATCGAGGCGATGGTGTCGGCATATGAATCGGAGCGCTTCCTCAACTTCCCGGCGTCGCCGACGAGTTTGTCCAGCGCCGCGGCCAGGTCGTCGAATTTGAGCTCCCTGCTTTTCGCTCCCAAATCGGTGGCGACCTGCTTCTTGATGCTGTCGCCAATGCGGGTGAAATAGTCCACGAACATATCGTCTCGCCGATTCACCGCCTCGGAGAACTCCACCATCTTCCGCGCACGGTCGGCGTAGGACTTCACGCTGTAGAACTGCTTCCGCTCGAAAGCCTCAGGAAGGCACAACTTGTCGGCGACGCTCTTCAGCGTGTCGCCCAAGGAGTTCCTTTGCAGGATGATGTCCTTCGCCTGAGCAATGAAAAAATCCAACTGTCGCTGGAGATTGAGTCCATTCGCCTCCTTTTGTTTCACGTCATCAGGGATTCCCGCAGGATAGCGTTTCCTCAACAGCCAACGTGGCGTGTTGTAGTTGTCGTGATAGAGGGTCGATTTGCTATTCTCCTCCGCTTCACACTCGCTCACGCCTCCCGCGCCGGCGGCGTCGGGTTTCCGCGGCGCAAGCGGGAGCCGCACTGCGCGGAACCGCTCGGAAGGGTATTTCTCTGAGGTGAAACAGTCGCTCTTCCTTCCCTTCATGTCGCTCGCCCAGGGGACGCTGCCGTTTTCCTTGTCGTCGAGAACCACGGCGACCTTCTCGATGGCGGCAGCCATGCGGTCGCCACGATCTCTGAGCTGGTAGCGTTTCGTGAAAAGGAGGAAACCGAAGACGACAATCGCCACCGCAAGCACCAGCGTGAGCACGTTCACGACCCTGTTCAGCTTTTTCATCCGACACCTCCTTGGGGTTGAACCAGATATCTTGTTCTATAAAGAAGACTTGCGGCAGGCGCGGTTTCATGACAGGATGTTTTGAGAAAATCGTGAAAAAACTTCCCCTCCTTAATACTTATATTTAATAGTATTATTTATTATTTTGTAACGTTTTTATTCATTTAGTAGTTTTAAATCATATTTCTCCATTGATAACCCTTGCCGCCATGGCTACGATTGCTGACAGACACACACCACAGCACAAGGAGGCGGACCATGAACGACAGCAGCCAGCTCGTTAGCGCCCAGGACGGAAACGACCCCGAACGGCCGCAGGCAGCATCTGACGACCAGCTTGCGATCGTGTCATCCGCTCGGCACATCTCATGGGAGGATCTCCGTGAGCATCTCGCCGGTCCGACCGCCTCCGCCATCACTCACCTGATCCTCGTCACCACCGTTCTCCTGTTCGCCGTGACGCCGCCAGAGCCGGACACGAATTGTCCAACTATCTGTGTTTTCCGACAAGAGATAACTCCGATTATTGAGCAACCTCCAGAGCTTGTCCAGCCGCCTCCAGATGAGATCGAGACTCCCGAATTGACGGCTGACGACTTCGAACGTACGTCGACTGACACGACCGATACGTCCACCCCGACACCCGGGGTGGAATCCGATGCCGCCTCGACAAACGCAGGCAACATTGCCGAGGCGTTCGACCTTCCCACCAACATGAACATTAAACCCATTGCCTCTGCCACGCTTATCCCCATAGCGATGGGGCACCGTATCGGCGATGGGCGCAAAATCGCCGGCAAATTCGGCACAGAGGGGACTGCGAGTCCAGTGCAGAAGGCGCTTCACTGGTTGAAGGAGCATCAGAATCCCGACGGATCGTGGGGCGAGGCACCGGGCGAGAGCAATCTGGCGTTGACCGGCTGGGCGTTGATGTGCTTCCTTGCCCATGGCGACACGCCGCAGTCGGTCGAATTCGGGTATTGCGTGCAGCGATCGATCCAATGGCTCGCCGCCTACGTCGAGGACGGCTGCAAACCCAGCGGCCGCGAGGGCTACGCCCTCGCCATCGCCACCTACGCCATCGCCGAAGCCTATGGCCTGACCTAAATCCCGATGCTGAAGAACAGCATGAACCTCGGCGTCGCCAAAATGGTGAAAGGCATGAACAGCGTCGGCGGGTACACATACCAATACGGCGTCGACGGACGCACCGACCTGTCCGTCAGCGCCTGGAACTACCAGGCGATGAAGGCCGCATACGCCTCCGGCTGCGACACGCCCGGCCTCGAAAACGCCCTTTACTCATCCATAAAATGCCTGAAGTCGGTGCTCTACACCCGCAACGACACCTCCTACAGCGGCTTCGTCTACTGCGTGCAGGGCGCGGAAAAGGCGCGGGGCGCACCCAAAGACACGATGACCGGAGCCGGAACCCTCTGCCTGCAACTCCTTGGCGAGGGCGGCTCGCTTGAGGCGCTCGGCGGCTTCGCCACCATCGAGGCGAACATGGCTCCCGGCAAATACTGGATCGACTACGGCAAGGAGGGCGCGGGCGGCGGGCTCTACGGTTGGTACTACCAGACCCAGGCCGTCTTCCAAGGAACGGGCGGCGTCGGCCCGACATGGACCAAATGGAACAAGCAGATGAAGCGCGGACTGATCAGCGCGCAGCAGCGGGATGGGCATTGGGAGGTCCCCCCCTCCGAGGCGCACCACGGCGGATGCGAGAACGGACTCAACGCGCAGCTCTACGCCACCACCCTCGCCTGCCTCACCCTCGAGGTCTACTACCGCTTCCTCCCCACCTTCAAAGGCACCGGCGGCCTCGGCAAAGAGAACAAGCGCGAACCGCGGAAACTGCCCCAGGAGAAGCAAGCGATCGACGATGACACCGGCCTGCGGATCATTTAGAGGGAATGGTGCCGGGTGGAAGGTGGATGCGACAGCTCCCCCTCCACCTTCCCCCCCCCCCCCCCCACCCTCCACCCGCCGACTCGCCAGACGATGCCCCTGGTGAAATGAATTAGCAAAGGACATGGTTCTCCCATTTCATAGTTCTCCACTCTTGTGATATGGTATGGCCTGATATGCGGCTACCGAAATCAAGCCCAACATTACCGAGCAGGAGACCTATGCCAGAAGCGACTTTCAAACGTTTCTCGTCGAGTGAGCTGACCGATTGGCACGACCACGAGTGCTGGGAATTCTTCATCGGGAAATGGCAGAGCCACGTCGTCGTCCCGCAAACCCCGGCGAAAGGCCGTCCCTGGATATGGCGCACCCTCTTCTGGGACGCCTGGCCGCAGGTCGACCTCGCGCTGGTCGAGCAAGGGTGGCACGTGGGATACGTCGACAACATTGGGCTGTACGGCAACGACAAGGCGCTTGACCTCTGCGACACGCTCTACGGTCTGATGGTCGATGACTATGGCCTCTCACCGAAACCCTGCCTCGAGGGATTCAGCCGCGGGGCGCTCACCGCCTACCGCTGGGCGGCCGCCAACCCGGACAAGACGCTCTGCGTCTACGCCGACGCGCCCGTCTGCGACATCCGCAGCTGGCCCGGCGGCAAAGGCAAAGGGATAGGCTCCCCGGAATGCTGGCATGAATGCCTGAAGATGCACGGACTGACCGAGGCGACGTCCAACAGCTTCGAGGGAAACCCGATCGACAGGCTCAAGCCCCTGGCGGAGAAGAACATCCCGCTTATCCATGTCTATGGCGACGCCGACGACGTCGTGCCGCACGACGAGAACACCCTCGTCCTCGCCGAGCGCTACAAGGAGTTGGGCGGGCGCATCGAGCTCATCGCGAAACCAGGCGTTGGGCACCACCCGCACAGCCTTGAGGATCCCACTCCCGTCGTGAACTTCATCATGGGATGCGTGAAACGTTGAAAATCCGAAACCCGAAGCACGAAACCCGAAGCGTCCTCTCCACACTTTAATGTGGGAGGCACTGTCCTCAGTGGCGACCTTCATTTGATCGCCCGTGGAGACACAGCCTCCCACACTGCAGCAGCAACAAGGAGCGTCTTATGCCAGTCAACAACATAACGACACTATCAAATCGCACTCACCCCCTACGATCCGCCCGTCTTCTTTCCGTATGGCTTTTCGCCTGCGCCATCGCACTTCCCGCAATGGCTGGCACTTCCGAGAAGGTCGAAAAAGAATGCCCGCTGTGCTCGACGAAGTTCGAGTTCGAGCTTCCCGTCCCAATGACGCGTCCCGGAACCCGCCTCGACCTCAAGCCAAACGGACTCGACGGCGCCTCACTGAGACTCGCCGTCTGTCCGAAATGCTCGTTCGTGGTCTTCAAGGACGAGTTTGGTGCCAAAGAGACTGACACGCTGAAGGCTCTTGTCGCCTCGGACGACTACAAAAACCTTGTGAAGGAAGGGCACCCCTCCTATTATCTCATGGCCAAGATCCATGAGAAGACCGGAGCCGACCCGTTCTTCATCGCCTACGATTATCTGCACGCCTCATGGCAGGTGGAGCAGACCGACCAAAAACGCTGCGCCTCATATCTCGAACTCGCGCTGCGGCACATCAGTTCGGTGAAACAAAAAACGGACGGCAGCAGCAACGAAGAATGGACGGCAGCGCAGATCTTGACCGGAGAACTCCTCAGGCGGCTTGGAAAGTTCGAGGAGGCGAAGAGCCACTTCGAGAAACTATCTTCAAAACCCGAGTTCAAGGAGCAGCCTTTCCGCGGCATCCTCGCCGTTGAACTCGAACTGGCCGCGGCGAAAAACTCAGCCCCGGCGTCACCGCCACAAAGCGGAACACCCGGCCCCCTTGCAGACGACATGCCAGAGGATGAGGAATAGGCGCTCGCCCGCTACTCGAGCAGTTCGATTTTCGAGACGAACGCCAGCGAGAGTCCGTCGGTGGTGTCGCCCGTGTCCACCTCGAGACTGATGCCGGACACCGCCGGCGTTTTACCCTTGTCAAACATCTTCTTGAACGCCGCGTCAATGTCGTATTCGGAGGTTATCGTCTCGCCGGGCTTGGGGTTTCCGATGCAGACATACCGACCGCAGGTCTGATAGCTTCTCCCCAGATAGACCTTGTCCTTGATGTCGGAGTCCGAGAGGTACAACCCGACATAGTAGGGGCTGTTCGGCAAATACCAGCTGCCGCTGTCGACCTTCTCCTTGCCGTAGAAGACGTAGACCATCAGTGCCTCGCGGTGGACACCCTTCTCCCACGAGGCGCCGTCCGGGTATTTTTTGACGCCCCAGGTTATCCGGATCTTCTTCGCTGCGACAAGCGGCGTCTCCTGCATGGCGAAGCCGAAGGTCTTGCACTTGGCCTCGATGAGGATCGAGTCGGCGTTGAAGGAATACCCTATGCACTCGGGGTCTTTGGCATCCTTCTGCAGCTTGAAGTTCTCATTCTGCAGCCAGTCGCGGGCGTTCTTGCCCTTCTTGCCGGAGAAGTCGAGCGTGTAGAGGGCCTTGCCCCCTTTCGCCTCGTCCGCCGCGCGAACCTGCCCTCCAGCCATGAACACCGCGCCGCAGGCCAGCAGCAGCGCGCCCGACAACATCCTTCTTGAGCCGCGAATGAACGACATGTGCCCCCCACTTTGCTATCTATACGCGTCTTTCCGGTGCCGAACTCGTACGATTTCCACAATAAGATGGGATTCAAAGAACTCGTAGATTATACGATAATCACCCACTCGTATTCGGTATGTGTAGTCGCTCCCCTTCAGTTTCACGCATCCCAGAGGAATTGGTTGGTCGGCAAGCGCTGAAACAGCGGCAACTATGCGAGGGACAACTTGTCGGTCAAGCTTCCTGAGATCCTTTGTGGCAGAGCTTTTCCATTCAATCTTGTAGCAGGCCATCGCGCTTCAGCTCCGCCATGAAGGTCGCATGATCAATCGTCGGCTCTTCACGTCGTTCGGCGATGATGGCCAAATCATGAAGATCTTCCAATAACTCCCGATACTCAGTGATGGGTAGAATGACCGCCTTCTTCTTCCCTCTACCATCTGTCACAAATTCAGGATGCAATTGTAGCGTCGCATTCACTTTATACCTCTTGCTACTTTCTGCAACTATACACCTGCGCAGGGAATCTTTTTAATCCTTCGCCACTTTTAGTCTTTTGTCGCACAGCAGGATGCCGCGCACGTCATGGAAGCACTCCAACTCCAAATATTCCAACCGCTCCACCGTGGTAGCGATCCACCATCCGTGAGGACTTCGGTTGCGCTTTGGGATATGTTTCTTCATCCGAGCAAAATATCTCTGCGCCTGAACGAATTCAACAATTTGGCGGGCAGGCATAACGCAAACTCCTAACGCATCCGCCCCACCCCCTTGATGTTGCCGGATTATGATGCTAATCTGCCGTTTATGTGCTGAATGGATTATTGCCCGCCTCCACGCTCCATTCCAAAGAGAAAAGTCCTATCCATAACTACGAGGTTTGAAATGCTGTGTGCCGCCATGGGGAAGATACGAGGTTTCCGTTTATCATTACAACTTGCAACCGCGCTGCCGCTCGCCCTAGGCGCCTTTGCCCTGTTCGCCGACCCGACGTCGGTCACGTTCCAGGAGTCGCCGTTAGGCTCGGGAACCCCCTTCCCCTCCGGGCTTCACTATTTCAACCCGAATCAGGAGTACACGATCGGGGCGACGGCCAACGCCGGCTATCACTTCTCGCGCTGGGAGACGCAGGGACCGACCGTGTTGGAGACCTCTCCCTACGAATCGGACGGCATCATCTACGTGCGCCCCGGCGCATCATACTTCACCGCCGTCTTCTCGAAAGACCAGAACACCGTGACGCTGACGATGGCGGCGACCGAAGGGGGCGGCACGACCACCCCGGCCGTCGGAGCGCACACGGTGCCCGCCGACGCCCCCACCACCATCACGGCGACGCCGGCGGCAGGATACAGTTTCCTCAACTGGCAGGTGACCGGCGCCGGCGCCATCGGCGACCTCACAACCTCTTCGACCTACATCACCTGCTCCGGCAACGCCACCGCCACGGCAGTATTCAAAAAACTCGACACGGTGACGATGACCATCGGAACTTCCCCCGCAAGCGCAGGTACCACGACCCCCGCGGCGGGATCGTCACAGGTCGCGGTAGGCGCGCCGATCGAGATCTCGGTCGTCCCAACCGACGGCTACACCTTCTCGACCTGGCAAGTCTCGGGCAGCGCGACGATCGACGCCCCGACCTCGATGCGGACGATCGTCGTCCTGAAAGGGGCGGCGACCGTCACGGCGGCCATGACCGCCACCCCCACGCAAGTGACCGTCACCATGGCCGTCGATCCCGCGGCTGGCGGCACCACCAACCCGGGCATCGGCGACATCACCATCGGCGTGGGAGAACCGCTGCGCGTCACCGCCACCCCCAAGGATGGCTACCACTTCGTCCGCTGGAAGGCGCAGGGGTCGATCAACATCTACGACCACAAGGCGAGCACAACTTTTCTCGTCGTCCTGAGCAGCGCTCCCGACACCAAAACCCTGACGGCGATTTTCGCAGGATCCTCCTCGCTCGTCTCGCTGCGCCTGATGGCGTCCCCCGCCGCAGGCGGCTCGACCAACCCCGGCGTCGGCGTTCATGATGTCTCAATCGGTGAACCGTACGCGGCGACAGCTCTACCCGCCGCTGGCTACCATTTCGTGAACTGGAATATCACCGGGGCGGGGACGCTGTCAAACACGACTCTGACGACTACCTGGGCCACCTTGATCGGCGACGCCGAACTAACCGCGTATTTCGCCGCCGACGCGACGCCGAAAACCTTGACACTCGCCGTCTCGCCAACCGGCGGCGGCTCGACCAATCCGGGCGTCGGAGCGCACACCGTGTACGTCGGACAAACCGTCCAACTCACCGCCATCCCAGCGAGCGGCTACCACTTCGACTCATGGACGACAAGCGGCGGCGCCACCTTGTCACAGACCAGTCTCGTCACCACCACCGCCCTCGTCTCCGACAACGCCACCGTGACCGCCGTCTTCGCCGCAAACAGCACCTCCGCGGCGGTCACAATCGATGTCTCCCCCGCGGCAAGCGGAAACACTGTTCCCGGAGCCGGGCAGTACACGCTGCAGACTGGGCAAACGGTCAAACTCGAGGCGCAGGCGGCGACCGGCCACCATTTCGTCAACTGGTCCTGCTCGGGTGGCGTGGACATCGACTCACCGGAACTGGTGACCACCTGGGCGGTGGTGTCAGGCAATGGCGGCGCGACGGCGAACTTCGCCGCGGACACCACGGCCACGACACTGCTGATGAGTGTTGCGCCGAGCGGTTCGGGATCGACCAACCCGGGCGTCGGAACACAAACCGTGAACATCGGCGAACCTATCGCGATTGAGGCGACCGCGGCCAGCGGCTATCACTTCCAGTCATGGGCCGTCTCGGGTGACGCGGTCATCGCCAATCCCAGCACCTTCGCCACTTCGGTTCTGCTGTCCGGCGCGGCGGCCGTCACGGCCAATTTCGAGCGGAACGCCACGAGCGGGGTGCTGACCATGAGCGTCCTTCCAAGCGCGGCGGGATGCGTCAACCCGGGGCCAGGGGCACACACGGTTAATCTGGGCGAGTCGCTGCGGATTCAGGCGCGGTCGGCCACCGGATATCACTTCATCAGTTGGATGGCCACCGGCAAGGCCACGATCAGCAACCGGCGTTCGCTGGCGACGACCGTCGTACTGTCCGGCAACGCCACGGTCGCCGCCCTCTTCGCCCCGAACACCGTCAAGGGGATTCTGACGATGGCGATCGCCCCCAACGGATCCGGCTGCACCTTCCCTCCTCCAGGGTCGCGCTCCGTCAACTCGCTGGAACGCTTCGTCATTTTCGCTTTGCCGAAAAAAGGCTACCACTTCACGGGCTGGACGGTCAAGGGGCTTGGCCGCATTGACAATCCGAACTCCTTCCTCACCACCGCCGTCCTGCTGCTCGACGCCACCATCACCGCCCACTTCCAGGCGAACGCCACGCCGGTCACCGTCACCATGGCCGCGGCGCCCGCGGCGGCGGGCGAGACCAACCCCGGCGCGGGAACCCATCAGTTCTCGGCGGGCGAAACGATCAACCTCGCGGCGAATCCCGAACCGGGCTTCCACTTCACCGGCTGGACCGCGGCCGGCGGCGTACGGATCGCCGACCTCAATTTGGCGGTCACCACCGCCGCGCTGACCGGCGACGCCACCATCACCGCGAATTTCTCCGCCAACACGACGACGGTGACCTTGACCATGGCGCCAGTGCCTGACAACTCGGGTATGACCAACCCCGGCGCGGGATCATACCAATACAGCGCCGGCGAGACCGTGCCGATCAGCGCCGAACCGCTCACCGGCTATTATTTCGTCCGCTGGAGCGTCCAGGGAGCCGCCACCGTCTCGGATCCGACCCTGGCCGACACCTATGCGCTGCTGACGGGCGACGCCACCATCACCGCCCAGTTCGCCGCAAGCGCCAAAATGGTGACATTGACCATGGCCGCCTCGCCCGCCGACGGTGGCACGACCAACCCCGGCGTCGGAGCCCAGACAGTGGAAGCGGGTTCGGCGACCGCCATCGAGGCCCTTCCCGCCAACGGTTACCATTTCATCAATTGGCAAACCAGCGGACTGGCGACCGTCGCCGCCCCCCATCTGATCTCCACGACCGTGCTGACCACCGGCGACGCCACCGTCACCGCGCTCTTCGCCCCGAACGCGCAATCGGCCACCTTGACGATGGCGGTCAGCCCCACCGCCTCCGGGTCGGTCACCCCGGCTACGGGAACCCACACCGTCTCGGTCGGAGAGACCATCACGCTTGCCGCGGTCCCCGTGGTGGGCTACCATTTCACCGGCTGGACCTCGCAAGGCAACATCGAGATCATGGATCCCAATCTGACATCCACCGCCGCGCTGATCAGCGGTTCGTGCTCGGTGACCGCCGCCTTCGCGGCAAACACGGCTCAAGCGATCCTCACGATGGCCGCCTCCCCCGCGGCGGCAGGCTTGACCAACCCCGGCGTCGGCGCGCACACCGCGACAGTCGGAGCGACCTACCAGATCGAGGCGCAACCACAGAGTGGCTACTACTTCAAGAGCTGGACGACCTCCGGAAAGGCGACGGTCGCCGCCCCAACGCTGGTGAAAACATCGGTCGTCGTGAATGGGGACGCCACAATCACGGCCCTCTTCGCCGCCGTCTCGCAAACCGCCAACCTGACGATGGCCGCCACTCCGTCGGCCTCCGGAACGGTCAACCCCGGCGTCGGCTCGCACGCGGTGGTCATCGGCGCGACCTACGCGATCTCCGCCACCGCCGCCACGGGCTACCATTTCGCCTTCTGGCAACTCGCCGACGGCAGCAAGGCCACGATCACCGACCCAACGCTCGTCTCGACCTCGGTCCTCATCGGTGGCGACGCCACGGTGACCGCCGTCTTCGCGGCGAACGGAACGACCGCGCAGATCCAGCTTGCGTCAAATCCGGTCGGCGGCGGGCAGACCATCCCCGGCAACGGCACCTACACGCTCAACGTCGGCGCCACCTACAAGGCCACCGCCAGCGCAGGAAGCGGCTACCACTTCGACCACTGGTCCGCGTCGGGCAAGGCGACCATCGATAGCCCCACGACCGTCCAGACATACATCCTGGTCGAGGGCGACGCCACAGTCACCGCCCAATTTTACCTGAACACGAAAAGCGTCACGCTTGCTCTGGCAGTCACCCCCACAAGCTCGGGCACCACCAACCCCGGCGTCGGCTCCTACACGGTCAATGCCGGCGAACCGCAGACGATCTCCGCCCACCCCGCGGATGGCTACTATTTCAGCTCGTGGGACGTGACGGGCGACGCGGACATCGCGGACGCCAAGCTGTCAACGACGGTCGTCACGCCACGCTCCGACACGACTGTCACCGCCACCTTCGCCAAGGCGGCCTCGACCGCCCTGTTCACGGCGGGCGTCACCCCAACGGGAACGGGAACGACCTCGCCCGCGGGAGAGTTGACCTTGAATGTCGGGCAATCGTACGAGATCCTCGCCGTCGCCGTGGACGGCTACCACTTCGTCAAATGGACGCCCAGCGGCAGCATCGCCATCGCGAACGCCGATCTGAGTTCAACCTACATCTCGCTGACCGGTAATGGCGGGGCGACCGCGGAGTTCGCGGAGAACAGCGCGCCGGCCGTCATCACCTTCGCCGTCACCCCCGACACCTCCGGCAGCACGAATCCCGGCGCGGGAAGCCACACGTTCCAGGTCGGTCAGACCATCGAGATTCTGGCGAATCCCGCCAGCGGCTACCATTTCGTCAAGTGGTCCGCCGAGGGCGCGGCGGTGATCGCCGACACCACCCTCGTGGAAACGTACGCCCAAGTCAACGGCGACGCCGTGATCACCGCGAAGTTCGCCGTGAACACCGTGCCGGTCACGTTGACCATGGCGGCGCAGGGCGGCGGGCAGACGATCCCGAAGGCGGGAAGTTACCAGGCCATGAAGGGGGAAGTCAGAAACGTCCAGGCGGTGGCGGCGGCCGACTATCACTTCGTCAACTGGTCGGTCAGCGGCGCGGGAAGCATCACCAGCACGAATCTCGTCAGCACCTACGTGACCATCAATGGCGACACGACCGTCACGGCGAATTTCGCCCCGAACACGCTGCAGGACACGCTAACAATGGCGGCGAACCCCGCCTCAACGGCCAAAACCTCGCCGGAGGCGGGCGCGCACACCGTCAACCTGCTGCAACCGTACACCATCAGCGCCGCGCCAACCGACGGCTACTACTTCAGCCACTGGGAGATACAGGGTCCGGGAACGCTCGCCAACCCGCACCTCACGCAGACGGTCGTCACGCTCTCCGGCACGGCGACGGTCACCGCCTACGTGCTGCCCGTCGCCACGCAGGCCACGCTGACGATGGCGGTCTCACCCGCCGACGCCGGCGAGACCACGCCGCCGACCGGACAGACGAAGGTGAACGCCGGCGAGACCTTCTCCCTGACGGCAACGGCGAGCGACGGCTATTATTTCAGCGGCTGGTCCTCGGTTGGACCGGTCGCCATCGGCAACCCTAAACTGCGCTCGACCACGGCCATCCTGAGCGGCGACGCCACCATCACGGCGAACTTCACGCAAAACGGGACGCCACTCGTCCTCACGATGTCCGCCCTGCCCGCCGGCGCGGGAGGCACCAACCCCGGCGCGGGGACCCATTCCGTCAACTCGGGTGAACTGTTCACCATCGAGGCGCAGGCCGCGCCTGGCTACCACTTCGCGCAGTGGTCGCTCAGCGGCGCCGGGCTCGTCGCGGACGCGAAGTCGCCGTCCACCAGCGCCGCCATCATCCTAAGCTCGGAGATCAGTGCGCACTTCGCCCCCAACACCACCACCTCGCTCCTGACAATAACGACCGTGCCGACGGGATCCGGCGGCACAAGCCCCGGCAGCGGCTCCTACACCATCAACACCGACGAACCATTCGCCATCACCGCCACCCCGGGCCCCGGCTACTCTTTTGAAAGCTGGACCGCCACCGAGGGAGCGGCGATCGCCGATATGGCAATCCCCAACACCACCGTGACACTCGCCGCCGACGCGACCGTCGTCGCCCATTTCAGCAAAGCGGGCGGAAACGCCAGCCTCACTCTCGCCGTCTCGCCATCAGATGCGGGGACCACCAACCCTGGCATCGGCACCACCCCGGTGCGGAAAGGCGACGTGGTCAAGATCGAGGCGGCCACGACGGGAGGCTACTTCTTCGCCAACTGGACCGGCACCTCGGGAGCGGAGATTCAAGATGCGAGCAATCCATCGACCTATGTCAAAATCACCGGCGACGCGCTTGTCACCGCCTGCTTCGCCAACGCGACGCCGCCGGCGATCCTGTGGATGGCGGTATCCCCCGCCGACGCAGGGCTGACCTCGCCGGCGGTGGGACAGCACGAGGTCACTCCGATGCAAGAGTTGGAGATTGAAGCCGCCCCGGCGGAGGGCTACAAGTTCGTCGCCTGGACAAGCGAAGGCCCCGTCCAGATCGAGGACGCGCTCTCCGAGACAACCATCGCCACGATCAGCGCCTCGGCAACCATCACCGCCACATTCGCCCTGACGGAAGAAACGGCCACGCTGACCCTGCAAGTCGAAAACGAGGTGGGCGGCCTCGTCTCCCCGTGGAAACCGGCGAGAGTCAAGAAAAACACCCCTGTCCCCATCTACGAACTACCCTTTGACGGTTTCGTGTTCGTCGACTGGCGCCTCGGGGCGGGCGACGCCCAGATCGGCTACTCTCCGGAAAGCGGCACCACCGTCAGCCTCGCCTCCGACGCCCTCCTGTACGCCAAGTTCTCCCCCGTCGTCAGGCCGCGGAAAACCCTGCTCGACGTCAAAGTCACGAGAAACAACTTCTCGGGAAAAGCCGAAACTCCGGCGGACAGCATCAACCTGCGCAACGCCGTCATGAGCGTCTCCGCGTTTGATCCCCAGGTGGACACCGCCCGGGTCTACGCCGGCGGCATGGACTTCGCCCTCAGCACAGACACCGGCGAGTTCACGAAGACGAACAGCGGCTACACCTATCGGTCCAACGACAAGACCACCACCATGGGACTGCTCATCAAGCAGGGCTACTGGAACTTCAAGGCGAAGAAACTCCAACTGAACGACCAAAGCTATCCAAACGGAATCGCCGCCGTCCTCGACACCACAGCGAAGTACTTCGGGGCGAACTATCCGACCACCCGCTCGACAAACTGGAGCTATCGCAACGGCAAGAATCTGCCCGCCACGGAACTGGTCAAGACCGGCATGTCCGCCTTCACCATTAAAAACGCCAACGGCAGCTTCCGTCAAACCAGCAACAACTCGCTCGTGTTCAACATCACGCAGGCCACACTCACCCTTGCAAGCGGCTACTCATTCGACCCGCAAACCGACTCCGTCCTGCTTTACGTCGACAACGTCTTCTTCCCGATCGTCCCCGGCTCGTTCAAGCAAAAGGCGCCGGGCGTCTACCGCTACAACGACACCAACCGCAAGACAAACATGACGCTCGACCTCGCCAAAGGAAAGTGGTCCATCCGCTTCAAACAAACGAAGAGCGACAAAACGCCCTCAAGCAACGACGGACTCGACATCTATCTGGTCGTCGGCTCCGCCGAGGGCGGCCTGCGCATCCCCATCTCCTACAAAAGCACCTTCAAGTACCGATGAGGCAAGCCGCTCGTCATGAGGCTCCGCCCCATCACCCCGCCAAAGGATCGTTCGACCCTTTGAATCCCCGATAGCCAGCGTGCCGTCGCCGGACGAAGTACGGAGGCGGCACGCTGGCGCATCGTCAATTTCCTGCGGAAATATTGGCAGCATTCGCCGAAGGCGATGACCAATCGTCCGCTTCGACGAGGACGAAGTCCCGGCGGAGCGGACAGAATTGGGTGTCCAGAGGGCGCGTGCGTCCTTTGGCGGGGTGACGGGGCGGAGTCCCGTGAACTTACAGCACGCCTTTGGTGGAGGGGACGCCTTCGACGCGGTCGTCCTTGGAGACGGCGACGGAGAGGGCCTTGGCGAAGGCTTTGAAGATTGCCTCGAAGATGTGGTGGGCCTCGCCGCCGTGGTGGATGATGATGTGCAGGTTCATTCCCGCCTTGTTGGACAGCGCCTGGAAGAACTCCTGGAACAGCCGCGCGTCGATGTCTTTGACCTTCTCGGGCGACGGGTCGAGTTTGTAGACGAGGAACGGCCTCCCCGAGAGGTCGAGGGCGACAGTTGCCAAAGCCTCATCCATCGGAAGCGTGAAAAAACCGTAGCGGCGGATGCCGACCTTGTCGCCGACGGCCTTGGCGATGGCCTCGCCGAGGGTCAGGCCGAGATCCTCGACAGTGTGGTGATAATCGACATCGATGTCGCCCTTCGCCCTCACCGTCAGGTCGAATATCCCATGCTTGGTGAAAAGCTCGAGCATGTGGGTGAAGAAGGGAATCTGGGTTGTAACGTCGTAGACGCCTTTCCCGTCAAGGTCGATCCGGACGGAAATGTCCGTCTCCTTGGTCTTGCGGCTCACTTCTCCGACACGCATGCGTCCTCCATAGGTTTCTCGAAATAGTAAGTCCACAAGCCGGCGTGCGCCAGTTCTTGTGGACTTAATTATCCGAAAAACCACATCACATCTGCCCGGACATGACTTCCTTGTAGGCGCCGACGAGCTTGTCGCGTATCTCCTTCATAAGTTTGAAGGAAAGGTCGGCCTGCTCCATCTTGAGGACGACGTCCTGGATGTTCGACGAGGGGTCGCCGGCGGCCATTTGCTTGAGGGAGACGTCGGCGGCCTTCTGCGACTGATCGACATCGCCGATCATCTTGGTGAGCATGTCCTTGAACTCGGTCGAACCGGTGGCGGATGAGGAGGAGACGCCAGTTGGAAAATCAGTCGCGCCAGGCCCCTCTGACTTCAGGCCGCCGCGCAACTGCTCCGCGTATTTAAGCAGATAGTCTGATGAAATTGGATCAACCATGGTCGTCTACGTCCTCTTCTGAAGCACTCCCGACTCTCGCTACATGAATAATAGCATCGCATATCGCATGCCACAAGCGCGTCATCATTTGCCCAGCCGTATCGTGTTGTCGGCCATCTCCCTGCTCTGCTTCAACACCGCCAAGTTGGCCTCATAGGCGCGGGTGGTGGTGATCATGTCGACCATCTCCTTGATGGGTTGGACGTTGGGCATGTCCACCATGCCGCTCTTGTCGGCGTCCGGATGGTACGGGGCGTACATGCGCGTGGGCGGCGTCTTGTCCGTGACCATGTCATCGACCTTGACGCCGTTAAGTTCGTTGATGGGATTGTCGTCCCCCAGACTGTCTTTGAGGACAGCGGAGAAAACCAACTCGCGCCGCCTATACACGCCGCCATCAGCATCCTTCGTCGAATGGATGTTCGCCAAGTTGTTTGCGACGACCTTCATCCGCTGGCGCTCGGCGTCAAGCGCGCTTGAGGAGATGTCCATTGCGGGTATGAGATTGAATGACATGGCTAGACTCCTTTTATGGCGTCGCGGAGGATGCCCACTTTCGTGCCATAGGCGCGGGCGAGCAGTTTGTAGAGCATGGAGTTCTGGGTCATCTCGCTCATCTCCTTCGGCAGGACGATGTTATTGCCGTCCAGACGTGCCGGATTCGAGGTGTCGTCGACCAGCGTGCCTTTCATCTCTGACAGTCCCTGGTACTCACCCGATTTCACGATTGAGGATAGTTGCTCCTGGAAGCTCAGCTCCTTGCGGATGTACCCGGGCGTGCTGGCGTTCGCGATGTTGTTGGCCAAGACGTTCTGACGATCCGTGGCCATCTGCATCATCTTGAACAGCATCGCCGCGTTCTCGTCGTTCATCACAGGTCCGAGTTGCATTGCCGTGTCCTCCGCTTGCCTTTCCGCGTCGATCTGGTTCGACGGGACCGCAGGGTTCCTGGGTCCCGCCGTGTGTCAAACGCAACTCCCGTGCCAGATCAACCCGCCTTCTCCTCCGCCTCGCGGCTGGCCATCAACTCCTGGCACCCCTTCATGATGTTGTACTTGATCGGGAAGGGCGAGTTCGATATGATCACCTGCTTGGCCTGCATCGTGGCCAAATTGACCACGATCGGACTCATCAGATTGGCCGTCATGTCGGCGATCTCACGGCGCACGGTCACAAGACTCAACACAAGGGAGTCCTTCTCGTCCTTCAACCCAAGGGACTCGGCACAGGTGTCGGGAATCGTTATCGCGAAGTCCTTGCAGATGCCGAAGGATTCCACACAGACGAAGCTTAGCTCGGGATGGTCGATCGACTGCAGAATGAGGAAGGGACGGATCTCCATGTCGAATTGCAGCACGTACTGGTGGACCTCTTCGAACCCCAGAATCCCCTCGGGGAACGTGATGACCTTCTTCGCCTCCTGGGCGTAGATCTCGTACCGGTTTCCCTCATGGATCTTGAGCGCGGGCTCCCTTTCGAAGTCTTTTGTCATTTTCATCATGAAAATCCTCCTGTTAACTTGCCGGCAGAACCATTCCGCCGAACTATTGAAAGAAATTTGACGCAACTACCATGCCAAGGCACCCGCACGAGGAGGAGGCGTGACGGCATGACGGGAAAGCGGCGGAGAACAGGAAATCTTTGCCGCCTCGAGTCGGAGAAGCCAGGCGTTTGCAGATGGCTTACCTATACCTCCAAAACGCTGGAAGCCGGAGGGCACGGTCTTTTTGAACCGGTGGCTGACTGGACTCTTGACTCATTATGAGCTATAATACGGTATTCAATACGGCATAAGTACGCATAAAACAGTTTCTGCTCAATACCATAGGAACTACTCCCCGCCTCAGCGACGGGATGCGCCTATGTTAGCTAGTAAAGAAAGGCTGCGCCATGGGGAATGAGTTGGACAGCTCGCGCGGAACCATCACCTTCCCACCTCGCGTGAAGGATTGGCGTAACGAGGACTCGTCCGCGCATCCCCCACCCTCTTTTGGGGGGATGACGTGCGCCACCTTCTCCAGGACGAAGATTCCAGACTTGTGGAAATGCAGCGGTACCTGATTCCTCAAACCACGGCGGAGTAGCAGATGCATATGCAAGCTGACGTGAACGGCACCTCCACCATGGCGCAGAATACGTCATGCGATTTGCGCAAGCGGGCGGAGACGCGGGCCGAGCAGGGCGAGCAGGGCAAGGAGTCGCTGCCGCCTGAGGAGGCGCGGCGAGTGCTCCACGAGCTGCGGGTGCATCAGATCGAACTGGAGATGCAGAACGAGGAGCTGCGGCGGACGCAGGTGGAACTCGAGATCTCGCAGGCGCGCTACTTCGACCTGTACGATCTGGCGCCAGTCGGCTATGTCACTATTTGCGAGAAAGGACTGATACGGGAGGCCAATTACACCGCCGCGGCTCTGCTAGGGGCGAGCGGCAGAAAGGCGCTGGTCAAGCTGCCGCTGTCCCAGTTCATCCTCCCTGAAGATCAGGATATCTACTACCTTCACCGCAAAAAGCTCTTCGAGACGGGCGCGCCCCAGGCGTGCGAGTTCCGGATGAAGCGCGGGAACAACGCGCAGTTCTGGGCCCGATTTGAGTCAACTGTCGTGAAAGACGCCGACGGCGCCCCCGTGTGCCGCTCCGTGCTGAGCGACATCACTGATCACAAGTGCATGGAGGCCTTGCGCTTGAGCGACGCGCGACACCTTTCCATCATCGAGGACCAAACGGAACTGATCTGCCGCTATCTGCCCGACGGACGGCTCACCTTTGTCAACGAGGCCTACCTCCGCTACTACGGGAAACAACGCGAGGAGCTTCTGAATCAAAACT
>CAYTFM010000091.1:21564-28542 GCA_964436735.1 uncultured Victivallales bacterium
CCCGCGGACGAAATCCCCCTGATTCTCGAGCGCATCAAGGGCATCACGCCCGACACGCCCACCGCTGAGCTCGAACACCGGGTGATCATGCCCAATGGCACGATCCGCTGGCAGGCCTGGATCCACCGCGGGATCTTTTCCCACAAGACGAAACTCAAGGAATATCAAGCCGTCGGACGCGACATCACCGACCGCAAACAGGCGGAGCTGGAACTGCGCGACGCGTCGCTGTATACCCGCAACCTGCTTGAGGCCAGCCTCGACCCGCTGGTGACCATCAGCCCCGACGGCAAGATCACCGACGTGAACAAGGCCACCGAACTGGCGACCGGCGTTCCCCGCAAACGCCTGATCGGCAGTGATTTCGCCGACTACTTCACGGATCCGGACAAGGCGCGGGAAGGCTACAAAAACGTGTTCTCGCAGGGGGCCGTGACGGACTACCCGCTTGTCATCCGCCATACGTCGGGCCACACCACGGACGTGCTCTACAACGCCAGCGTCTACAGGAACCCGTCCGGCGAGGTGCAAGGAGTTTTCGCCGCCGCCCGGGACATCACCGCGCGCAAGCGGGCGGAGGAGGAGTTGCGGCAGGCCAAAGCGGAAGCGGAGGCGGCGAACCGCGCGAAAAGCCAGTTCCTCGCCAACATGAGCCACGAACTGCGCACCCCGCTGAATCCGATCATCGGTTTCTCCGATCTGCTGGCCGAGGCGCCAAACCTGACGGATGAGCAAAAGGGATGGCTCGGGATTATCCGTCGACGCGGGAAGGACCTGCTGGTGTTGATCAGCGACATCCTGGATCTCTCGAAGATCGAGGCGGACAAAGTCGCGCTGGATTTGAAACCCATGAGTATTCACCAGATGCTGGAGGATATGAAGTCCTCGCTCCAGCCGTCGGTCGCCAAGAAAGGTCTGAGGCTGGAGTCGCATGTGGCGCGGGAACTGCCTGACACGATATGCGCCGATAGTCTGCGGCTCCGCCAGATCCTCCTCAATCTACTGACCAACGCGGTCAAATTCACGCAAGCGGGATGCCTTGTCGTGAGCGTCGAAGACGCCGGAAGCGCGCGACTGGGCCGTTCCATGAGCACCGACGAGATCTCCTTGCTGTTCAGCGTGCGGGACACGGGGATCGGTATTTCCCCCTCTAAGCAGGCCATGATCTTCGAGGCGTTCAAGCAGGCCGATATTTCGCATGCGGTGGAATACGGCGGCGCAGGGCTGGGGCTGGCGATCGTGAGGCATCTGGTGGAACTCATGGGCGGCACGATATGGGTGGAAAGCGCGGAAGGGAAAGGCAGCGTGTTTTCTTTCACTGCCATTGTCGGCATCAGCCATGATGACTCAGCGGTGGCATCTGCGCACTTCTCGGATGACTCCTTCCCCTGTCAGCCAATGAAAATCCTTGTCGTGGATGACGATTCGATCAACAATCTCATGCTCGAGGTGTTGCTTCGGGAGCGCGGCGACACGGTCCGCTCGGCCAGTGACGGCACACAGGCGTTGTCCTTTCTCGCTAACGAGGAGTTTGACGTGGTGCTGATGGATGTCCAGATGCCGCGGATGGATGGGTTCGAGGCCACCCGGGCGATACGGGCCCTCGACCAAAAGAGCGGACGGTTCACGGCAGTCATCGCCGTGACGGCGCGGGCGCTGCGGGGAGACAGGGAACGCTTCTTGGAGGCGGGAATGGATGGCTATGTCGCCAAGCCGATCCAGAAAGACAAGCTTTTCAACGCCATCGACGACGCGGTCAAACTGCGACTGAAGGCGGAAGCGACGAAAACCGGACAGTGAAGGTCTGCTCTTGCGACTTCCGTCGGTCGCCGAACCATCGCTTCCCCACCCCACTACCACTTTCCCCATGTCAACCTTCAACCTCGAATCTCGTCATCCAGCGCCGACAGGTGGCAGGCGATGAGCAGAAACGCGGCGGGAACGGTGTGCAAGATAAGCCGCTCGAGGGACATCGACGCCAGATGCCGCGGCTCGAACGGCGAAACCACGAACACGAACACGTACAACGCCAGATGGCAGATGAACAACATCCACACAGCCCTCGTGGCGGCAAAGCGGTAGGCCGGTCTTCCGATGACGGCGACCGCAATGAGAATCAGCCAAAGCCCGCTCCAGCGGAACACTTGGAGAAACTGGCCGATGAACAGACACACGACCGTCGGCAGCCTTGCCATATTGTCCAGAAAGGTGGGGATGTTCATCCTCGCGGGATAGTTCTCATGCGTCTGCGGCAGAATGCTGTCGAACAACAGCCATGGCGCAAGAAGAATGAGCGTGGCGGCGGCGTAGACCACCACGTCGCGGACGCCCTTCCTGTCGCCCGCCCCCCCGCTCATCCGGAAGTAGGCGAACACGAGGATGTTGATCAGGCAGAGCACCATTCCCTCGTTCTTCGTGAACGCGCAGAAGACGGTGAACAGGATGGCGAACACCATGTCCTCGCGTCGCCGCTCCTCGATAAACTTCACCGTGTAATACAGCTGCCCAAGGTAAAACAAGGTCAGCACGACGTCCGCCGTGCCGGATGACGTCCAGTGCGTCACCGGCGGCAGCGTCATCATGAGCGTGGCGAGCATGACCGCGGGAACCGCCGCGAGCCGCCAGCGGAACGCTGTGACGCCAAGACAGAAGAACGACGCGAAAAGAAACGGAAAGACAAGCTTGCCGATCGAGTCGTCGACCTGCCCAGCCGCCGCATACAATCCCGACACGAGGAACGGCACCAGCAACGGATAGTCGAGATGGCTGTAACTCAGCGACAGGGACCGGAAATAATCTGTCGACAAAATGTCCTGACTGTGGAAGACTTTCGCCTTGTACATCCATATCATGAACGAGTCGATCTCCCACAATGGCATCAGGAGGGCCTCACCGATGGTGATAGCCAGAACCGACGCGAAGATCAGTAGCGAAGCGGCGATGAGGATGAGATGAAGCGGACGCCGTCCCGCCACCGCCGGAACGACGGGAAATGGCAGTGAACGGCGCCTGAGGGCGACACACGCCACCGCCCCGAGAAAAATCAACACAAGCACGCCACGCGAGGGCTTACACCCCAGAAGCGACGCGCAAAACAGCAGCAATGCGACCATCCCCGCTCCGAGGCTCGGGCACAGGGCGAGCACCTCCACCAACGGCCGACGCCGATCCTCGCAGACGACACACAGCAACGCATATCCCACAACAAAGAGCAGCGCGAAGTAACAGGCGAGGGAGATGGCGGTCATAACTTGTCAACCCGGTTGAAGATCTCGCCGCTGCTGTTCCTCGTGATAACGACCCGCATCCGCACCTCATGCGCCTTCAACCATTCGCCATCAGGGCTGAACACATTCTCGACGATGTGCCGACCATTCGTGATAACCGTTTCGTCGTCGGCCACATAGACCCTGCGGGGGAACGACGCATAGTTCGCCCGGAAGTAGATGAGCGCCGCCAGATCAGCCATGTCGGACTGCTTTTGCTCCTCGAAGTTCGCCACAATCCTCATCCAAAACGCGCCCCTGCCCTTTTCCCCTTCCGCGCCGCCGCCGTCAACGGGGTTCGCGTCAAAGCCTCGAAACTCAAGCCAGATGTTGCCTTCGGCGGGCAGCGACTTGATGAGGTTGTCCATCCCGACACACAGGTAGACCGGCGTTACCGCCTTGTCGAACGCGACGGCCTTGACGAGGGAGAACAAAGAGCCCGGCCGAAACTCCAAGTAGAGGTTGCCCAGCAGCAGCACTGCCAGAACGGCGATGATCCTGGTGGCTCTTGTCACCCTCCACCTCGGACATGCGGCACCCCCTCCACGGGGGCCTCGACCGCGGCGACAACCTCGTCGACAGTTATCATTCTCAGGCACAAGTTGTACTCGCACCGCGACGCGCGGTGGTTGAACGCCGAGAGGCAGGGCGAACAAGGAAGCGGCGTATGGAGCGCCACGCAGTTGGCGCTCAATGGCTTGTAAAGCACAGGCGTCTCCGGCCCGAACAGAACGACGATGCGGGTGGCGGTCAGACTGGCGAAATGCGCCGGCCCGCTGTCATTGGTCACGAGCGCGTCGCAGAAGGAGAACAGCTCGACAAGCTCCTTAAGCGACTCCGTCTCGCCCATAAGGTTCACGCAGCGTGGCGAACTGGCGACCGCTTTGATCTCGTCCCCCGTTATCCGCCGTTCACGCATTCCCACGATCACCACCGTGGCGGTGGCGTCCTTCTCCAGAATCCGCTTCGCCAGCGCCGCGTAGTTCTCGGGCGGCCAGGCGCGGATCGGCAGATAGGCTCCGGGATGGGGGTTGAGCGCGATGACGCGCCCTCCTCCTACGACAAACCCCTCGTGTTGTTTTCTTATTCTGTTGACAAGCAGGTTGCGCAGCGACGGCTCCGACTCGTGCCGCGGCAGGGAAAGTTCTGTCTCGAACTGGGGGACCGGCTGGCCACGGACATCCCTCAAGGCGCACTCCACAAGCGCGAGGAAGTTCAGGCTCATGTGCCGGTACGGGTTGTAGGGAACTCTGTGCGTCATGAAGTCGCCACGGTAGAGCCCCTCACAGTAAAACGCATGAAAACGCACATGCAGCTCCGCCCCCGAAAGAAAGCAGATGATCGCCGAGAAGCGACTGAAGAGTTCGAGGTCGAAGCAGATGTCGTACTCCGGCCGCGTGTAGCGGAAATAATCAAGCATGTCCCAGAGAAACACCGCCGGCGTGTCGTCCCTGATCGTCATGATCCTGCCCTTGTCGACGATACCGAGCAGCCAGGCGGACTCCCTGTTCCTCTCGAACGTGAGCAGATACACCTCGGCGTCGGGGACGGCGTCCCGGAAGCGCCTGATGGCCGGCAACGCGAGCGAGGCGCTTCCCATCTCGGAGAGCTGGACGAACAACGCTTTCCTGATGGCGCGCGTCTCGAAGGGCGGAGGCGGCGAGAAAAGACGGACGACCCGCGTGACGAGACTCAGCACGAAGCAGATCGGCACGCCAAGATAGAAGTCGATTATGCGAAGAACATCAGGATTCATGGGGCACTATAGTTTTTCCGACCTATAATTTCACGGCCGTCCGTGAGATTATACGCCGGAAAAACTATAGTATGAGGCAGTGACGTCATGCAACCCAAATTATGAAAATCAACTATGCCGGACACGCTCAAGAGATGCTTCAACAGATATTTCCCTCTGTGGGCATATGGCGTGGCACTGCTGAACGGCGCCGCGACTCTGGCCTTCGGCGCCGATATGGGCCTTTTCCCTATGCCGTCATACGGAACGGACCAGCTCTCGATGCTTACCGCGGCCGCCGGCATCTGCCATGGCCAGCTGCCGGAGGGGCCCTACGGCTACTCCCCGGCCTATACGCTGCTGCTGAGCCTTCTTGCGTTCATCTCACTCGGCAACATTCTCGTGATGAGGCTATTGCAGACCGCCATCTGCGCCTTGATCCCCGTACTGGTGTTCAAGATCGCCCTGCGGCTCAGACTTGGCCGAGAGGCGTCCCAGATCGCCGCGCTCTGCTACTGCTCCTACGGCCCGGCGATTCTGATGTCCTTGGACTTCCTGCGGGAGGCGCCACTGGGATTGTGCTTCGCCGCCTTCACCTTGTTCCTGCTTAAGGCCTGCTCATCGAGAAAGCTGCAGCCATGGAGCTGGACAGGGCTCTTCGCCGGACTCTGCGTACTCGGCAGGGAAAACTTCATCCCGATTGTTCTCCTCCCGTTGGCCCTTGTCTGCCTCACCAGATGGAGGGGAAGACGGGGAATGCGTCAACTCGCGCTCTACGCCGCGATGACGATTCTCGTTCTCAGCCCGGTACTCGCCTACAACTCCCTGCGTTTCGGCAGTTGCTCGATCGTGCCGGGCCATGTCGGCAACGTGCTGGGGGCGTACCATGGGCAGAAAGCGGTGGAGAGCTCCCGCGCGGCATTCGCGTCCATCGCGGAGAACATCCCCCGTCAGGTAGGGAAGTTCCTCTCCTCGTATGAATTGCCCAACAGTCTCTCCTACTACGCCAATCGAGACGTGAGCGACTTCCTCCGTGTCCTGCCCATCCCGTTCAATCTGTTAGTTGCGCTGGCGGCCGCCTGCGCCGCCCTCCGTTGGCACCGCAAGGGAACGATCTGTGTGGCCCTGCTGGTCGCCGCATACGTCGGTACCATGTCTTTTTTCGAAATGTTCTACCGATTCCGCATTCCCGTCGCTCCATTGGTATGCGTCCTCTCCGGAGGAGGCGTGGTCCTCATCGCCAGAAATCTGGGGAATGTCAAAGGAATCGCCGCAGCCGCGGCTGTGATCGGACTTGTCCTTCTCACCTACACAAGTCCCGAAAAACTGCGCACCGCAGGCGAGCGTCTGGCGGTCGCCAACGTTCTGATATCCAATGGGCGACTTGCCCAGGCCGAGGAGTATCTCTCCGCGCTCGCGGCGACGGCAATGGAGATCATCTGGACCATGGACGCCCCCTTGGAGTTTTCACGACACGACCAAAGACGCGCGAAGGCGAGCGCGATGATCACGGCCCCGACAAACGCGCCGGTAAGCTTCACCGCCGCCGCCGACCCCGCCAACACGCCTAACAATAGCAAATCCCTTTTCGTCAAACTCTTGCGGCCATACCCCATGGCCGTCACGACAAGCAAGGCACCCGACAGATTGAGAACCAGAAACTGCTCGGCGTACGCCTCGGACGTCGTGGTGAGAACAATCGGAGCGGCGGCAAAAGACAATGCGCAGACAAGCGAAGCCCATGATCCCACACTGGGGCGTAGCAGCATCCAAAGCGAGGCGAGCACGTTCAGCGACACCGCCCATACGATGAGCCGTGGCGTGGTAATACCCCCCGCCGTCAATCCAATCCAGTACAGCATCTCCGGCAGACAGGGGAACCCTGAATATGGATTGTCGGCGAAAACCAAAGGAGCCCCCGCCCTATGCCAGCGCGCAGGCAGTTAGACATGATAGGTCCACTCGTCCCACCCCACC
>CAYTFM010000092.1:0-4657 GCA_964436735.1 uncultured Victivallales bacterium
TACGCACAAGCAACTCATCCCACACACGAATCAGCAACAATATATTCACAATATTCTGTAAACCAATAACATGGCTATCATGGCACCAATTTCCCTATGCTCCTTCTTGCGCTGGAGCACGTTGAAGATGCCGGTGGGTGTGTCATGCCCCCCCTTCCCCGTGCTCACGGTGGACACGCCGACGCGGATGCCATTGCGGTAGACATACGCCATCTGCTCGGCAAGTCCCACCACAACCACGACCGGTCCCGAGGGGACGGCCTCCCCGTTCCAGATGAACTCTCCCGGCTTGAGCGTCGCGGGATCCGTGTCCACCTTCCGGGAGCTCTTCGCGCCCCAAAACGGCTGCTCCGCGGCAAGAGCCGACACCCCCACAGCCATAAGAACCGCCACGGCACACACCTGTACGAATCTCATCATATACCTCTGAAGATTAACCCAGCTGACAATTTGTTCGCATGCGGCCGCACAATTCTGCCGTTTTTCCGGATGCGAGCTCCTATGAAACTAACCACCACAAGACCTAAGCGCGCTCCCCGCGCCATTTCGGGACGCCGCCTGCTTCTTTCATGGTTGAACATCGCCTCGGCGAAAGTGGGCGCGCTGAATATATGCATGATTTGCATTGAATCAATACCGTGTTACACGGTCATGACGCACTGTCTTTCTTGCCTCGGGGGAGGCGGTAGCGCGAGGGAGTGGTGCCCGCGATCCGGCTGAAAACTTTGGAGAAGTGCGCGGTGTCGAAGAATCCCAATCTCGATCCGACTTCCGAAACGGAAAGCTCGCCCTCACGCAGAAGCCGACGCGCCTCGCGGATCCTTTCCCGAAGGACATACTCCATCGGGGTCATGCCAGTCGCCGAGCGAAAAATCCTACAGAAATAGTTCTTCTGCATGCAGGCGGCGCGGGCGAGATCGTCGAGCGTCGGCGTCTCGCCGCGGCGGACCGCCGCCAGTTCCATCGCGGCGCGGATCGCGCGCCAGTGCGGATGCCGCGCCTCAAGCTCGTCGTTCCCTTTCCCGACATCACCCCGCGCCGCATAGCATCTGCAACAGTGTATGATGAAATATGCGGTGAGATTGTCGACGGCCCACGTCCGGCCGTCCCCCGCATCCCGCTCACGCTCCAAGAGATCGGCGATTTCCGTGGCGATTTTCAACTCGTCCCCCTCAAGGCGCATCCCGTGGCGAAATCCGCTGTGACGCCTGAAATACGGTTCGACCGTGAATAGCATGAGGTAACCGGGCAACTCCTCCAGCCGCTCCATGTTCCGTTGGATGAAAAGCGGATGCAGGAGGATATGGAACACATCCAGTTTTCCCTCGTTCACATAGCCGTGCTCGACTTTCGGCGGAATGACGAAGACATCTCCAAGCGAGGTCGGCATCTCGTTGTCCTCCATGAAATGCCGTCCCGTGCCCCCCGTCACGAGATTCACCTCGATGAACTCGTGCGTGTGCAGGCCGATCTGGTAGTCGCGGTGGGTGAAGAAGACCACCGGATGGGGATCCCGGAAAATATCCGGAACGGTCCAATGGTCCTTCCCGGGATTGCGTCCAAGCCGCCTCTGGCTCGCTTTCGTCGGAATCGGAGTGTCCACATTGCCTCAAGAAAGATAATATTTTACAAATATATTCCAAACACATACAATCTCAATAGATACATCTGTGATAATATTATTTACAAAACAAAGCGAATCGCTTTGTAAAGTTATTTCCGTACTCACGCCTGCGGAGGTAACACCGCATGCGATATCAATCTTCGCAGACAGACAATCATACAACTCGAAGCGGAAATAACTGAAAGGAGCATCTCGGATGAGCGCCTTCATGAAAATAACCGATGACGAGGCGAGGTTCTCAACTCTTAAAGCTCTTGGCGAATGGGCCGCGCTCGGCTTCTACGAGGCCATCGACGAGCCATGGCCCCGTCCCTACGGCCGCGCCTTCCGCTACCTTTATGAGAATATGGAGGTCGTGGTATATCCCGGACGCCTCCTTGTCCCGTGCGAGCCGTTTCCGAAAGCCTGGACGATGGAGAGCCACCAGACGTGGACCGCCACCAGCCTGATCTGCGACTTCGACCACAACGCCGGCCTGCGCGTCAACCGGAACATCGCGACGGCCCGGAAAGAGCAGTTCCCCGAACACGCCGCCTTCATCGACCGTCTCGTCTCCGATCTGGACAAACGCCTCCCCCGTTTCGGCGGCTACACGCACAGCAACCCCGACATCCGCCGCGTCGTGAACGAGGGGTTTCTATGCATGGTTGACGAGCTGGATCATGAACTGGCCAACGTCGAAACAGAATTGGCTGCCACCGCTCCGGAAAGCCTTGCGGTAAAAGAGCTCGAGGCGGCAAAAAACCTCCTTCTCGCTTTGAAAGACTACACCAACGGCGTCTCCGCCTTCCATCGGCGGATCGGCGAGGCTCTGGCGGCGGCCATCGCCGCCGAAAGCGACTCCGCACGTGAGGTCGACCTGTCGCGGATCGCCGACGCCTGGCGGAACGCCTTCCTCAAACCGGCGTCTTCCTTCCTCGAGGGACTGCTGGCGGTCAACATGTGCTGGATGCTCGATGGCCATGACAGCATCGGCCGCTTCGATCAAGTCTTGGGCGAGTTGTTCGAGAAGGATCTGGCCGATGGTGCCATCGACATCCCCTTCGCCCGCAAACTCCTCGATGAGATGTGGCAGAACTTCGAGCGTTTCAACGGCTGGAATCTCCAGATCGGCGGTAGAACCCCCGACGGCAAAGACGGCTTCAACCTCCTCACGCGGGAATGCATCGAGGCGTGCCGGCGGAACAACTGCCGCCGCCCGAACGTCGCCTTCCGCGTCACCGCCGACACCCCCGACGAGGAGCTCGAGAACGCCCTCACGGCGATTTCCCGCGGTTCGGGACGCCCCGCACTCTACAACGACGACCTGTACATCAAGACCTTGTTGGACATGGACTTGGGATTGACCGAAGAGGACGCCCGCGAGATCGGCTTCGGCGGCTGCACCGAAACCATGATCGCCGGCATGTCCAACGTCGGCAGCCTCGACGGCGATCTCAATCTGGCCAAATGCCTCTCGCTCGCCCTGCGCGACGGTTTCGATCCGATCCAGCACCGGCAAGAAGGGCCACACACCGGGGCGTTTGAGGACTTCATGACCTTCGACAGTTTCCTCGCGGCGGTCAAACGGCAGATCCAATACGCCACGGACTTCCATGCCGGCGCGCTCAAGGAGGCACTCCGCAAGCGTTTCACCGAGGGCGATCCCAAACTGTACCGCACCTTCTTCACCCGGGATTGCGTGAAAAACAGGAAATCGTTCGAGGGTGGCGGAGCACGCTACAATTGGTCTGTCGTCTCCTATCACGGCATCGCCAACCTCATCGACTCTCTGTACGCCGTCAAGACTCTCGTGTATGACAAAGGAACTGTGACGCGGGATGGATTGCTCAGCGCCTTGGAGTCGAACTTCGAAGGCGTCAAAAGCGAAAAACTGCGCCAGACGCTCGCCGCGCTCCCGAAGTTCGGAAACAACATCCCGGAAGTCGACGAGTTGGGCAAGGAGATCGTCCAGTTCGCCTGGCGGGAGTTGCTCTCCCACGAGACGCCGCGCGGGGGACGCTTCCTGCCGTCCTGCATCCTCTTCGTCACCTACTACGGCGCAGGGCTGGCGGTGCCCGCCACGCCCGACGGACGGAAGTCCGGCGAGGTGCTCACCGACTCCATCGGCCCCGCCCAGGGGCGCGACCTGCGCGGACCGACCGCCATGCTCAACTCCGTGGCGAAACTGCCGCTCGCCATGGCCGCCGGCACGCCCGTTCTCAACATCCGTCTTGCCAGGAAAATGTTCTCCACTAAAGAGGGCGTACGCAAGATCGCCGCCCTCGTCAAGGGATTCTTCGCGCAGGGCGGCATGCAGATGCAGGTCTCAGTCCTCGACCAGAAGGAACTACTCGACGCCCAGAAGCATCCCGACCGCCACGCCGACCTCATCGTTCGCATCGGCGGTTACAGCGAGTACTTCACCCGCCTCAACAAGGAGACCCAAGACAGCGTCATCGTCCGCTCGGAGCACGCCGTGTGAAAGCCGTCATGGAGCGTCCCGGTCTCCGGGACACATGCGGTTCAATGACCGCGGGGACGCGGCCGCTCCAAACTCCGTGCGGGTCAACCACCATCTTGCGGGACGACCTCGATCGCCAATCCCTTGCCGGTGAAGAGCCGCAGCGTCTTCTGATCGAGGCCGTCATCCGTGAACACCTTGTCGACATCCGTGAAGGCGGCGAAGGACATGAACGAGGAGTGATTAAACTTCCCGGAATCAACCAGAACATATTTTCTACCGCTTCTGGCCATGACGATCCGACTAATCTTGCACGTTGGTTCGTCGGCGCACATCAAACCGTGCTCGGGATGGACGCCGTCCGCGCCGAAAAAGGCCTTGTCGACGTGATAGTCCGCAAGCGTGCGCTCGGCGACCGAACCACAGACATCGCAGCGGTCGGGGCGCGCCTCTCCTCCGGCGATGATCATTTTCGCCAAAGAGCCGAGGATCTCGAAGAGGCTCAGTGAGTGAGTCAGCACGAGAATGTCAGACAACTCGCCCGATCTCTTCCTCAATTTCGGCGTCCTGCGCCGATGGCTCGCCATCTG
>CAYTFM010000092.1:4667-13510 GCA_964436735.1 uncultured Victivallales bacterium
AGCCGCAAGACGAGCGCCTCCGCCATATGAATGATGGTCGTCCCAGACTCCAGAAAGATCCTGTCGCCGCTTTCCACTAACTTGGCCGCCGCCGCACCGACGGACGACTTCTGCCGCCGCGCCCGGACCTCCTCGCGCATGAACGAGTAGGCGGAGGCTCCCGCGGGCAGCGCGCCCCCGTGCGTCCGTATCAGCAGCCCTTCGGACTCAAGCCGCGTCAGGAGGCGGCGGACGGTCACCTCGGAGACGCCGAACTCACGCTGGATGTCGGTGACGTCGAGCCTGCCGCGGGCCCGCAGCAACTCCAGCAACGCCTCCGACCGTCTTTGAACTTTGCCCATTGGACTCCCCATCATGAACGTTTCATTCAATATAACACGGCGCAAAAAAGACTTCAAGGCGCACTTAATGATCGTTTCGTTCATTTTAATCTTGACAAACTCCGTCCACCGCGCTACACTGGCTGCATGCGCGCCATCCGGCGGCGTGCGGCACGACAACAATACGGAGGAATGATATGGGAATCAGCGTGGGACTCGTGGGGCTTGGCAGTTTCGGCTCGGCGTTCGCCGATCTTTTCATGAGCCATCCGCTCGTCGACAGAATCGCCCTGTGCGACCAGGAACCGGAACGGATCAAGAAGTTCTCCGAAAAGGAATCCTGGCGCACGAAACTACACCCTAAAGACATTTACCACTCGCACGACGAGATCTGCAAAAGTGACCTCGACGCCCTCGTCATCATCACCCAGCCTTGGCTGCACGCCCCGCAATGCGTCCAAGCCATGAAGGCTGGCAAACACGTCTACAGCGCCGTGCCTGTCGTCATGCTTCCCGACGGCGACGAAATGCTCGATTGGTGCGCCACAATCATCGACACCTGCAAGAAGACGGGCATGTCCTACATGCTTGGCGAAACAAGTTTTTACCGCCCGAACGCCATGTTCTGCCGCAGGAAAGCTGCCGAGGGGGCGTTCGGCGATTTCGTCTACGCCGAGGGCGAGTACTTCCACGACCTTGACGCGGGGTGCTCGCTCAGGAAGGTGCAGGAGGCGAGGGAGTCGTCAATTTCCGGCCGCGAGTGGGCCGAGAAAACCAAGCTGGCGTATCGAAAACGCGGGATCAAAAGCGGCCCCATGCACTATCCGACGCACTCCGTGTCCGGCCCCGTCTGCGTGATGAAAGCCCACGCCGTGAAAGCCACCGCCTACGGCTTCGCCAACAGGAACAACGATCCGTTCTTCGCGGACGACGCATTCAGCGACGAGACCGCCCTCTTCAAGATGAGCAACGGCGCGACGGTCAGGATCTGCGAGTTCAGAGAGTGCGCCGGCAAGCCCGGCCACGAGGAAGAGACCTTCCGCGTCTCCGGAACCCGCGGCTGCTTCACCGACGACTCGCACGAAAAAGGCCGTTGGCAGAGCAACGGTCGCACTGCCCCCCTGACGGCGCATCCGCTTAAAGTCGAAACTTTGACGCACGAACAGATGCGCGACCCCCTTCCCGAGGAGGTCCGCAAGGAGTTCCTCAAAGTGCAGATCGAGCACACCGGCAGACTCAGCGAGGACTTCGTCCCGACCGGACATGGCGGATCACATCCCTACCTTGTGCATGAGTTCGTCGACGCCGTGGCGAAGGGCCGGCAGCCCGCCATCAACGCCTGGGAGGCCTCGCGGTACATGGCGATGGGCGTCATGGCGCACAAATCCGCCCTGCGCGACGGCGAGCGCCTCGACGTGCCGGACTGGGGAGACGCGCCGTGACATGACATGTCAATTTTTAAAATGGGAACATGTATGAGGTGCGACATGAATTCCAAGATAGCGCTGCTGCCGTTGTATTTGAGGCTTTACGACGATTCGTTCACCGAGTGCCGCCACACATGCGAGGAGGCGGCCGGCACGGCGGGAACACTCCTTGCCGCGCAGGGCGTCGACGTCGTCCGGCTGCCCGTCTGCCGAGTCGCCGAGGAGTTCAGCGCCGCCATCAGACACGCCGAGTCGGAGGAGGTCGACGCCCTCGCGCTCCTCCATCTGGCCTATTCCCCTTCGCTCGAGGCCGACGCCGCATTGGTGGAGACTGATCTTCCGCTGATCGTCATGTCGGCCACACCGGACTTCGACTTCGGCCCCGAGACCGCCGACGGTTCAACACTTATGCGCAACCATGGCATCCACGGCGCGCAGGATCTGTGCAACATATTGCTCCGCAGAGGTAAAGATTGTGCGATCGAGGCCGGACATCTTGGGTTGTCCGACGTCGCCGCGCGGACGGCGCATTGGTGCAGGGCGGCGGCGATGAGACGTGTCATCCGCTCGTTGAAGGTCGGGTTGATCGGTTCGCCGTTCCCCTCGATGGGTGACTTCCAAGTGAATGACACGACACTCCACACAGGCGTGGGGCCTGTCGCATGCCACACAACCGTCAGGGAAGTGGCCAACCTCATGGCGGGCGTGAGCGAGGGCGATATCGACGCCGATGTGAGAAAACTGTCCGAGGCCTTCGAACTTCCCACCATCGACACAGACGTGCTGCGCATGAGTGTGAAAGCCGGGATCACCGTCCGGAGGTGGATGAAGCGAGAAGGGCTTGGGGCTTTCGCCATGTCATTCACCGAGTCGACCAAGGAAAACGGGATGCCGGCCCCGTTCGTCTTCGCCTGCGAGGCGATGGCCGAAGGGATCGGCTACGCCGGAGAGGGGGATATCCTCACAGCGTCGCTCACCGCCGCCATCCTTTCGGCTTTCCCCGACGCCACCTTCACGGAGATGTTCTGTCCGGACTGGAAGGGCGGCCGGATCTTCTTGAGTCACATGGCGGAGATCAATCCATTGGCGGCCGCGGAGAAACCGAGGATCATCCCTGTCAGCCGCACATATCTCGAACTGCCAACCTGCGCCGTCGCCGCGCGCTGCAAGCCGGGAACCGCGGTGATCGTCAATCTCGCGCCGCTCGCGGAGGGAAAATTCCGGCTCATCCTCGTCCCCGTCACTGTCGAGGACGTCGACGGCCCCGGCTTCCAGGATTCGATCAGGGCGTGGGCAAAACCTGCTATGCCGCTGGAGCGGATGCTTGAGGAGTATTGCCGTCTCGGCGGCACGCACCATTCGGTCATGGCATACGGCAAGGACGCCGCCGAGGTGCTGCGCAGATTCGGGAGTCTCATGAAATGGGATGTGAAGGAGCTCGCTTAATAATGCCATATCAACTTACTGCCACTCCACAGGACTCGGCCTTCTACGAGGAACGGCTTAAAGATTTCCTGCCCGAACAAATCATCGACTTCCACACCCATGTCTGGAAGGGGTGGCCTCCGGGAATCGCGCCGTATTCACCGCGTGGCGACTGGGCGGCGATGGCGGCCACCGAGAACAGCCATGAGGAACTTATGGCGACATACGCCGTCATGTTCCCCGGGAAAACAGTCCTACCGCTCATCTTCGGCAACATCCCCACGCCGCGGCCAGGTGACGACCTCGACCGCGCCCTCGCCTGGGTGAACGGCTATGTCTCGGAGGCAGCGGAGCAGCACAGCGCGCCCGCGCTCATCTACGCCTCCCCCGCATGGACCGCGGAGGAACTTGAGAAGTCAGTCACGTCCGGTAAGTTCCTTGGGCTCAAGGTGTACCTCAATCTGGCACCACTGCACATCCCGCGGAAGGAAGTAAGGATCTTCGACTTTCTGCCACCTCATCAGCTCGAGGTCGCCAACCGCCATGGATGGATCGTCATGCTCCACATCCCCCGGGACGGACGCCTTCGCGATCCGCTCAACCTCGCGCAGATGCTCGAGATCGAGGCTCGATTCCCCAACGTGCGCCTCGTCATCGCCCACGTCGGGAGAGCCTACTGCGAGGAGGACGTCGGCGACGCCTTCGCGCGTCTTGCGGGCACAAAGCGGATGCTCTTCGACATTTCGGCGAACACAAACCAGTGGGTCTTTGAGCGTTTGATCGATACCGTCGGCCCACGGCGCATCTTATTCGGAAGCGATCTGCCCATCTTCAAAATGCGTTCGCGCCGCATCATCGAAAAGGGCGACTACATCAATCTCGTGCCCAAAGGCTTCCTCGGCGGACTTTTCGGCGTGCCGCACGTGCGCGAGGTCGAAGGGGCGGAGGCCGAGGCGCTGACCTTTTTCCTGTACGAGGAGATTGACGCCTTCCGCCGCGCCGCCGAGGCGAAACGGCTTTCTCGGAGTGACATCGAAGACGTCTTCCGCAACAACGCCACCCGCCTCCTCGCCGACGCGGGATGGGGAAAACTCAAAAATCCGAAATCCGAATCTCGGAATTCGAAATAGGGAGAAACAAAATCGATGGGCACTCCCCCAATGCGAAGCCACAAGACTGCGGCGGAAATTGCCAATCCCGTCAAATCACTCGCCGACCTCGTTGGAACGCCCTACACGGATGCGGTAGGGGAAGCCACCGCCTTTCTGACAGGCGGCTCAGCGGAAAGACTACGCTCATTGGCCCAGAAACCAGTGGCGTTTTACCCGCCCGCCTTCCAACAGCGTGTGGATGGCTTGCTGAAACAGGTGGGGCGGAAAGTGGTAACAGGACTACCAACATCGTCTTCAGGGGCGGGGACGCGCTCATTCGGAGCCGCCACGAAAACCGCCATGGCGCCGCTGTCGGGACTCGGTTTCACCCGTCTCGGGGAGGACGGCCGTGTCTACCTGACAGCGAAAAGCGAGCACTACCACACATCGGTCGGACACCAGTTCCCCGGCTATACACTGCTCGACCACGCTTCGAAAATCGGCATCCTCAACGCCACGCACAACAACACCCGCGGGCATATCACCCGCCTCCTCGAGCGCGAACTGGTGCGGACGGCGAACGGACTCCCCGCCGAAAGCGAGGAACTCGACGCCGTGACCACCTCGGACGCCCCGCACGTCCTCAACCGCGTCATCAACCTCGAGACGGGCAGCCTCGCGATGGAGGCGGCCATCAAAATGGCGCTCGCCCGCTTCCACCGCCTCGACACCAAACTCCCGGACCCGCCCTACCATGGCAAGACGCCCGTCTTCCTCGTGATGTCCGACCGCAAAGGAGGACGAGAGGCCAACTACCACGGCACTAGCGTGATAGCTCAAATCATGCGCGGACTTTGGCCGGGACTGTCGAGCATTGTTGAGAATGCCGGTGGCTTCAAGGTCAGAGCGGTCGCCATCAACGACATCGACGACTTCCGCCGCGCCGTCAACGAGTTCGACAAGGGCTCCTACAAAATCGCCGCCTTCCTTCACGAGATCATCCTGATGAACTATGGCGGCGTCCAACTGACCACGGACTTCCTGCGGGCCGCCTATGCGATCTGCCATCATCATGACATCCCGACCTGCGTCGACGAAATCCAGTCCTGCATGTGGTATCCCGAGCTTTTCCTCTTCCGCGAATACGGGCTGAAACCGGATTTCGTCGCTGTCGGCAAGGGATTTCCCGGCGGTCAGTACTGCGCCTCCAAGATCATCCTGTCGAGTCATATGGACAACCTCAGTCAGTTCGGGGCGTTGGTCACGAACGGCCAGGAGGAACTGGCGTCGCTCGCCTATCTCATCACGATGGAGTTCGCCGCGGCGAACGCGGCGCACACCCGCGACGTGGCCGAACACTACGGGAGCGCATTGCGAGCGCTCGCCATGCGGTACCCCAATAAAGTGGTTGGCATTGAAGGCCTTGCCCATCTCTCCACGATCGTATTCCGCTCCACAGACGACGCCATCAAACTCTGCGCCTTGCTGAACGAGTGGTGCATCGACATCAGCGCCCAAACCTACAAGGCCGACTGCCCCCCCAGCGCGTTGACGAAAATCCCCATCACCGCAACTCACAAGATGGTGGATTACATTGTCGGGAAAATCGCCGACGCGCTGCAACGCGTGTGAGGGGGAAAGAGAAGCGTTGACAGGATTACAGGATCAACAGGATACTATGGAACGCCACAATCTCTACACGATTGGACTTGATCTCGGGACAAGCGCAGTCAAAGGCGTCTTGGTGGCGGAGGATAGCGCCGTCATCGCCACCGAGTCTTTCTCGACACAACTCGTCTTCCCACAAGAAGGATGGGTCGAGTTCGATCTCGAGACGTTCCACCACGGGATATGCCGCCTGCTTCGCTCTCTCTCGGCGCGCGTCCCTACTGGGGGAAATGTCGAGGCGGTCTCCATCGCCGCGGCCAGCGGCAACACCGCGCTTCTTGATCAAAACGGCAATCCCCTTTGCAACTGCCTGAGTTGGATGGACAAACGCGCCTCAGCGGCGATCCCGCCAGCCCTTGCTGGAATCGACTTCACCGCGCTTCACGACATTGTCGGCTGGCCCTATTGCGGATCCTTTCCACTCGCCCATCTCGCCTGGCTCAAAACCAATCGCCCGGAGATCACGCAAAGAGCGGCGCGGATCGCCGACAGCACGGTGTCCACGATTTTCCGTCTCACGGGACGCTGGGTGGTCGATCCCTCCACGGCCACGCCGTTCTACCTCCAGCGACAGATCGACGCCCAATGGCACATACCATTTCTCGACGCCTTAGGGATAGGCGTCGACGCCCTGCCGTCCATCTTGCCCACAGGTTCGATCATTGGGACGCTGACAGATAATGCCGCGACCGAGACGGGACTTGCCGCCGACACGAAGATCGCCCTTGGTTGTTTCGATCATCCCGCCGCCGCCCATGCCATGGGGGTGCGAGAGCCGAATGAATGTCTTCTTTCTTGCGGCACCTCGTGGGTGATCCTTTTGCCGACACACGATCGTCAGAAAGCGATCGACAACAAGCTCCTCGTCGATCCGTTCCTCCAACCACACGGGCCGTGGGCGGCGATGTCTTCTTTCGCGATGATTGGAACGAAGATCGACGAGTGCGCCGCGTTCATCGCCGGCACCAGTACGGATAAAGCGGCACGATATGCCATTCTCAGCGATGAAGCGTCTCTGACTGACCCCGGCGCCGATGGCTGCTGTGCGGACTTGATGGCAGACTCGATTGAGACGATAGTGGGGAAGGCGGGAGGAAATCGACGACGCATGGCGAGAGCCGTCATGGAATCCGGAGCTTTTCTTATCCGGCGAAGATTCGACGGACTGGCGGTGGCGGGAATGGCGCAACCAGAATCGGCGGCGGCCGCGGGAGGTCCCGCGGCGAATCGTGTGTGGATGAGAATTCTCTCGGACGTCCTTGGCATCCCCCTCCGAGTCGCCGCGGCCCAGCATGCGGGAGCCGTCGGAGCCGCGCGGATCGCGGCGGTGGCGGTTGGCTCTGCTGCAGCGGAACTGAAAACTGCCACCCAAATGACGATCGAGCCTGAGCGCGGTTCAAGCCCTCGATATGATCGGCTCTACCGCGCATGGCGCGAAAAGGTTGCGAAGTAATTCAATACGGGAGGAATACTGAACATGAGCGACAATATCAGCGTGCGGATGGATGTGGATAACTTGAACACTATCCCCAGCGCGCCATTACCGACGGGCTATCAGTTCAGGATGTACAAGATGGACGATATCGATGTGTGGGTGAACATCTACAAGTCGGCTGACATCTACAACACCATCACCCCCGAATTGTTCCGGCGGGAGTTCGGTTTCGACGAGAACATCATCGGCAAACGAATGATCTTTCTCATCGACACGACCAGCGGAGAGGCTGTCGGCACCTCGACCGCCTGGAGCGATCCGGGCGGAAACCCGAAAGAAGGAAGAGTCCACTGGGTAGCCATCCTCCCCGGCTATCAAGGCAAGGGTTTGGCGAAACCGCTTCTCGCCGAGACGCTTCGCATTCTCCGCGACAATGGGTGCGTCAAAGCGTTCTTAATGACATCAACGGGACGAATTCCTGCCATTACACTCTATCTGAAATTCGGTTTTCTCCCCGTTATCCAGAGCGAGGAGCAGCACAAGGGGTGGAGCTCGATACGCGACGCGGTCAGACCCGAATTCCGCGCCGCCGTAGCACACGCCATAGCAGGAAGTTAAGCCACGCACCCTTCACGTTTTGCGATTCACGCATCACAAACTGCATTCACAGGAGGTATCCTGAGATGAAGAAAAAGAGAAAAACATACCGCATCGGCATCGTCGGCTGCGGATTCATCGGCAGAGTCCACGCCTATGGGCACCTCACGCTGCCGCTCTATTATCCGAGTCTGCCATTCCGCACGAAAATCACCCATGTGTGCGCAAGCAGACCGGAAACAGCCGAGGCCGCAGGCGATGAACTTGGCGCATCCCATGCGGTGACGGACTACCGCATCATCACCGAAAACCCCGAGATCGACATCATCCACATCTGTGCCCCGAATCATCTGCATAAGGACATACTGCTCTCGGCAATGACGCACCAGAAGCACATCTACTGCGACAAGCCGCTTGTGGCGTTCCCTGGAGAGGCCGAAGAAATAGAGAGAGCTCTCGCATGGTACAAAGGCACGGCGCAGATGACATTGCAGAACCGCTTCTTCCCCGCGACAATGCGCGCCCGTCAACTCGTCGACGAGGGTCGGCTGGGCAAAATCCTCGAATTCCGCGCCGCCTACCTCCACGCCGGCAGCGCCGATCCCGATGCGCCGCTCAAATGGAAGCTTTCGGCGGAGACGGGTGGTGGTGTCATCGCCGACCTCGCACCGCATATTCTCGACCTCATCCATTGGCTCGTAGGTGACTACCGTGAATTGCTGGCGGAAAGCAGCATTGCCTATCCCGAGCGGCCCGATCCAACCCATGCGGAGAAGCGACAGCGCGTCACGGCCGAGGACTGCGTCATGCTTCTCGCCCGCATGGCGAACGGCGCGCTGGGCACGATCGACAACTGCCGCCGGGCCACCTACGGCTACGA
>CAYTFM010000092.1:13520-28095 GCA_964436735.1 uncultured Victivallales bacterium
CGAGATCCACGGCTCCGACGGCGCCATCCGCTACAACGGGATGGACGCCCACCATCTGGAGTTCTTCGACCGCAAAGCCGCCGACCAGCCGGCAGGCGGTGTGCGGGGATGGACTGCCATCGACACCGGTCAGCGCTACCCTGCGCCCGCCTCCCAGATCCCGAGTCCGAAAAACGTCATCGGCTGGATGCGCGGGCACGCCGCCTGCCTTGCGAACTTCCTTCAAGCGGTCCACGAAGGCAAGCCAGGCGACCCCGGTCTACGCCATGGCATCCACCTGCAACATTTGCTCGAGACATGCCATCGTTCGGCAAAGAACCGCATTTGGGTGAAGGTTGACAGCAAAAAAAAAAAAAAAAAAAAACGTGATGCGTACTACCGCAGCCATACGTGTTGCATATTACGTTTTACGCTGCTTGTCGAGGCACAAAAAAACCTTCCCACGCTGGCGGAGGAAGGTTTTTGAACGCGCTACGTGAGGATTTAAAGAATCTTCAGCCCGAGGTCCTCGTCTCCACCATCTTTCTTGCCACCGGCGGCAGGTTTCGCACCTTTGGCGTCCTTGGCGTCCTTCGCGCCTTCGGCGCCATGAGCCTTCATGGCGGTGAGTCCACCGGTGCCCTTGAAGGTCGGCAGGAAGCGATAATAGACCTCAAGACACAGACATGCCAACGTCGTGGCGTAGACTTGCCCGGAAAGACCCTCGCAATTGTTGTGTCCCTCGGTCGGCGGCTTCTCCCAGTGACCATCAGCCTGCTGGGCGGCGATCAGACCGCGCTTCATTTGTTTGTTCCACTTGTCCCAAGTGGCACCCCCGCCGCCAGTGGACTGAAAGACGGCCTGTGTCATATAGTACCAACCATACAGTCCGCTCGGTCCACCGTCCTGACCGTAGGAGATCCAGAATTTTTTCGGCTCGATCTGCGCCTCGATCCTGGATGACACGGACATCGCCTCGGGAGAGCCTCCCTCGCCTAACAGTTGCAGGCAGAGCGTGCCGGCTCCGACCATCGCCAGCGAACCGCAGGCAGCCTTGTCGTTACCCGTCACCGCATAGGCGAACCCGCTGCTGTACTGGTCGGCACCCTTCACATAGGAGACAGTCTTGAGACATTTGATCGCCTTATAGATGGCCTCCTCAAGTCCCGGGGTGTCGCAGCCGGCGGCGTAGGCGGCCTTCATCGCCTGATAGTTCCAGGCGGCGACGGACAGGTCTGACCGCCCATCAGTGCCGTACGCATAGGTGAGCCCGCCAACGCTGTTGAGCCCTTTGACAATATGCTCCATGCCTGTGTTCATACAGCCCTTGAGCATCGGTATCTGCGTCATACCATAGGCCTCGGAGATGGCATAAGTGGCGATTCCGTGGGAGTACCCTGTGCCATATTTCTTCGCCTCCATATAGGCCGCAAGCCACTGGATGGCGCGCTGGACACAATAGCCGAACTCGACGGACTGCGGGGTCTCTCCGTGGGCGAGGAAGCACATCAGCGCCCAGCCGGTCATGGCGGTGTTGATGTCGCCGGGGTTGGCACCCCAGGAACCGTCCTCGTTCTGATGCTCCTTCAGCCAGCGGAGGGCCTTGAGCACGGGATTGTGCGTGCCACCGCCGCCGAACTTGCCAAGCGCGCTGCCGCGGCCCTTGCCACCGCGGTTGGCATAGATGCCCGGCATCACGACTGAAGAGGTGGTGGGCCTGACGCTCAGCACGTTGGGCATGTCAACCTCGGCTCCGGCGGGCTCGGCCATCACATCCGAAACCCCCGCATTGCCAACAGCCGTCGATGGCGAGTCGGCCACATAGGCGGACGGACGATCGATTTCAACATCAACTTCAGTCGTCTCGACCTCCTCCTCGGGTGGAGGTGGCTCTGGCGGAGGCTCAAACTGCTTGACCTCCATTTCCGTAATCTCAACCGCCACGTCTTTGCTGGTCTGAGGGGCGGAGTTGACCGCGCACATAAGCACGATCGTGACGACGAGGATGTGTGAGACGAGGGAGATCACGGGACCTGCGAGATGTTCTTTGAAGTCCTCCCACTCAATGGCCTTTTTGGCCATCGCCTCCTCAAATGCTTGCTGGCTTTCATCTTGTTGCTGCTGCTCGGGATCCAACTCGGGATTCTCGTTGTACTCTTGCTCGCTCATGAAGCACCCGCTTGTTGTACTATAATTCGGTTATTTTTCGTGAAAATATGGAACTCTCTTAGTGTGAGTATATGCCCGGCAAGGCGAAATCACAAAGAACGGCAGGGTGGTTATGCGAAGAGATTGGGCAATTTTTCGAATATCGACACATATGCCTAGTATATGGTAGCTTAATACTGACGAAACTACAATGGGGAGTGCCCCACGCCACTTCCCACATTACTGATTCGGGGTATGCGCTTCGTGAGTACTCCGCATCTCGATCCATGTAATCCCATGTCGCATTAAATCTCCTCCGTGAAACCACGTTGCCGTCTTGCCCTGGGGGGGGTTGTAAATCCCCGGAGACCGGTATAAGAGAACTCGTGGAAGCGAGGTGGGATATGTTGCGGGCAATCGTACAACTGATAAGACGCCTTCTCGGGCTCGACTCGGGATTGAGCAGAGAGGAGGACGATTATGGATCTCCTCTCGAACCTGATCCTTTACGCGGCGGTCGGCTGCCTCGAATGGTATCTCGCATTGCGGCGTACCTTAGCGTGCGCTCGTGGCGAGAAGTTCACCCTGATAACGCTTGTCTTTATCGAAAATCTCTTGGGATTGTGGGTGTTGTCGAATTTTATTAACACGTCCGATTGGACGATTGCGATAGTCTACTCCGCCGGGGCGTCTCTCGGTGCTTTGCTGGTGAGTGGAAAAACCGAGAAGAAGACCGCTCCGGCGGACGAGAGCGAGATCCACGACGAGGATGCGCTCAGCGCAAAGGCATGAATTAGTGGAGTGAACGACGCGTCAGAGTAATTCACGATACGGATGTTAGCACAGTAAAATCTGACGCGCCACAAAAAAACGCTTGGGGCGCAAAAGCCCGCAAGCGTTGATTATAGGGCCACGGGTTGTGCCGACTAGGCACACCAGGCGGATGAGTGGGATGGGCAAGAGTCTTACTGCCCGACCTTGGTTTTGGGGAGACCCGTGGCCTTTTTCCCTTCTTTCCAGCGGCCGTCGGCCGTGAGGATGTCGATTCTCTCGTACCTCTTGAGCACGTTTCTCGTCTTCCGGATCTTCGTGCTGCCCTTCAAACTTGGATGACGCGACATGGTGCGACTTCTCCTGTGCAAGCGGGATCTTGCCCGCAGCCCAATCAGGTTAATACTGGAACTCGAAAATCGAAACAGCTTCGAACTTCGACATTCGGATTCCAAATTTTCCTCGACAGGACCACCTTGCATTAGTATGGTGTTGTTATTTCTTCTCGTTATTATCCAAATAAAAGAGTTTTACTATGGCGCCGTCCTGCTAATTTTCAATTGCCATCAGTATGGTTTTTGAAGAAATTCCCTTGACAGGCTACATTCACTTCTATGAATCTAAAGAGAATGCTCCTCGCCACTGCCGCGCTTCTCGCCGCGCTTCTCCTATGCGGAGTTGTGTTCCTTCTCTTCTCCACCATGCGCGCGTCGGCGACAAGCAAGGTGCTCGGACCTTATCTCGCCTGGCTTGACGGCACGAGCACCGAGATTATGCTCTGGACAAAAGACCGGCGGGAAGTCAACCTCGTGATGACTTCAGGCGGCCCCTCGGGAGCGGAGCTTGGGAAGACGACGTGGTATGGCGTTGGCGAACACCGTTTCTCTATTGCGGGGCTGACTCCCGGTACCGCATACACCTACCGGCTGCAAGGTGACGGCGCCACCGGCACCTTCACCTTCAAGACCGCCCCGGCGGAGCGCACTGACTTCACCTTCATCGCCTACGGCGACAGCCGCGACGCCGAGTCGCCACATCGCCATCACGCCCTCGCCATCAACTTCGCCTCCCACAACCCCGAATTCGTCATCTCCACCGGCGACCAACTGCAGGACGTGCCCAAGGAGGACGGCGACATCTTCAGCAAGGACTGGGTGAACAACGTGTTCACGCCCGTGCCGAGGGACTTCTTCGGTTCTATCCCCATCTTCAGGACGCTCGGAAACCACGATGTGGAGAGCGAAGCCAAGGAGTCGGCCTTCTTCAAAGCCTTTCCAAAAACAAAGGAATACATGTACGAGTTCGCCTGGGGCGGATCGCAGTTCATCTGTCTTTACATGCCGGAAAGCGTCCTCGGCTTCAAGGAGAAGCAGCGTCAATGGTTCAAGGAGAAGGTGGCATCCCGCCCCGACGCCCGTTGGCGGATCGTCTACTTCCACGTTCCTCCCTGGGCCGGCGGCAAACACGGAAAAAACCCCTTGGCGTATGGCGGCAGGGAGCAGCTTCTCGCCGACCTCGTCGAGGCGAAGGTGGACCTCGTCTTCAACGGCCACGAGCACGCCTACCAGCGGACGCGGCCCATGGCGCGTGAGGGGGCAAGCGGCAACCCCGTGGTCTTTGTCGTCACCGGCATCGCCGGCGCGACCCCTTACGAAATCGAACCCCAGCCATTCCAAACGAAGGTCGTGACCAAGACAGACCACTATTGCGTCATCGAACTCGACGCTGAAACTCTGCGTCTCACCGCTCTCGACAACAAGGAACAGCCGATCGACCGTTTCGAGATCAAAAAGGACGCCGACGGCCACAACAGCTTCTCAGACGATCCCTTCCTCGTCAAATGACGGCGCGGGGATTATTTCCCTCAAATACCCCTTGACGTTTTCAATACCGGTGGTAAATGAAATAGGTGCATCCACGGAGGATGCGACAAGCTGTGCTGGAGATGCGGATCAGAGCAATAGCCGCACACACAATTATCGGACGGACAGGTGGATATCATGAAGACTTCGCATGAGATCGACAGGATTATCGATGAGGGGCGCAACGCGGTCGTGATCTACCTGAAATCGTCGTGGCGGCCATGCCCCTGCAGAGGGAGGATACTGCTGCGCCTCTCCCCCGACAAGCAAAAGATCGTTTTCACGCATCGGCCGCCGAAGCATATCCATAAAGATCCGATGGAGATGGCCGAGGACGACATCATCATAGAAAACGACTGCCCGGACACGGATCACTTCAAGGATTTGATGGCCGAGATGGGTATGAACAACCTCCTGCTCATCAAGGAGTACTCCGTGACGCCGGAGGATCTCAGCCATAGCGGCGAGCTGACGCCGAGGGGCTGGGACAAGGTCTTCAACAAGTGGTTCGACCATGCGTTCCAAGATAGGGAAGTGTGGGTCGAGGACACCTACAAGAAGCTTCGGGAGACGCTGGAGAAGATGCTCAAGATGCCAGAGTAGGCTTGCCCCCGCAAAAGATGCGAGGGGCACCAACTGCGTCAGGCGGGAAGACAGCCCTCATTCACCAACCCTTTTCTTGATCTTCTCCACGTCAACCTCCCGCACGTAGCTGACGATATTGCTCCATATCGAGTGGAAACCATAGCCACCATCGACCATCTCCTTGACTGCCTCCTCCTTGCTCCATCCCTGAATCACGATCCGATACATGGCGCACATCAGTCCGGTCCGGTCGGCTCCATGCTTGCAGTGGATCAGATACGGGCCGCCTTCGCTCTTCTTTAGTATCTTGAGAACCGCCACCACGTCGACGTCCTTTATCCGCCAGGTGCAGATGGCCACCGACTCGGACTCCAAGTCAGTCTCGGCAAGCTTGTCCGCGTCGGAGTGAAACGCCCTGAGATTGACAACGCGCGTGACGCCTTGCGCCTCGATCCTTCTGGCTCCCTCGGCGGTGGGTTGCGCGCTCCGGTATAGGGAGGCGTCAACCTTATGAAGGTTCGGAACTCCTTCGACTTTCATAGGTTGCGCCCACTTCGCGGGACGCTCTGTCGCCTCACGCTTCCCCTCCTCCGCCCCAAAACCAGCGCAGCCCAGCAGAAGTGCCGATACAAACAAGACATTCGCATACCGCATAGAAACCTCCTTACTATTTCGCGACGACGCCATCATGCCGCGACAGCCATAGCAGGAAAATAGATCCAGGAATGAACAGCCAGTAGTCCATCGGCATGAAAAGAACCCATCGTCCCGCATGCCACGGGGCGGACGCAGCCGAAAACTTCTCAAGCCCGAACGCGGGATTGAGAACGAACCACAGGAAGTCCTCGACAATCCAAAACAACGCGATACAACCCAGCACCCGCGCCTCGAGCCGCCACGTCCATCTGCCCGCCATGAAAAAGCCCAGATGGAATGCGAGGAAAATGAAGGGGAATACCCAGGCGTGGTAGCCGGTGAGCGGCCGGCCGCCCCAAAATAGATCCAGCAGCCAATGCTTCTCGATCCGCCAGGTGGGAAGCGACGACGCCCACCCCGCCGCCCCCTCGATGCTCACCTCCACCTGCGCGAAGAAGAACGCCAGCAGAAGCGTCCAGGCAACCATCCCCGCCAGCTGTCGATAACGGAACTCGAAGGCGCTCACGACAGCGCCGCCTTCAATGCGGCCGCCGCGGCGGATGGGCGCCCCAACGCAGCGGAGCGGGCCGCCATCTGTTTGAGAAGCTGCGGATTGTCGAGCAGAGTAAGAATTTTATACTCCAGCCCGGCCAAGTCGTGCGCCTTCATCGCCGCGCCGTTCTCCAGGAGATAATCGGAGTTTCGCTCCTCCTGCCCCGGGATCGGGGAGATCACGACCATCGGCAACCCTATCGCCAAGCATTCCGAGGCGGTCAGCCCCCCCGGCTTGCTGACGGCGATATCGCAGGCCGCCATGATCCGCTCGACTGTCGTCGAGAATCCCTGCGGGAAGAGTCTTCCCGGATACTCCGCAGCCAGACTCTTGAGCGAACTCAACAGACGCGCGTTCTTCCCGGCCAATGCCACAATCTGAAGATCGCGTCCCAGCGCCAGCAACCGTTTCGCCATCGAGGCGATGTCACCAACCCCCATCCCCCCTGACATCAGCAGAATGGTTTTCTTCGCGGGGTCGATGCCAAGCTCCCGCGCGCATTCGACCCGCGGATGCGTTTTCCCGAAGCCGGGCATGACAGGAATTCCGGTCACGCGGATATGCTCCCGCAAGACGCCTTTGGCGGCCAGACGCCATGCGATCTCATCACTCGCCACGCAATAGCCCGTCATGCCTGGATGAACCCAAAGCGAGTGGACGTCGAAGTCGGTGACCTGCACCCAGCACGGCGTCGAGAACTTCCCCTTCCGTATCAGCCCTGATAGCAGCTCGGCGGGCAGGAAATGCGTGCAGATGACCACGTCGGGTTCCCGCTCGCGCACCGCGCTGGCAAACTCCTTCGTGTTCAACTGCTGCAGCGCCGAACGCATCAAGACGCTCGCCGAACGCTTGTCCTGCACCTTGTCCGTCTTGTGGTACAAAAACTCCCACAGCTCCGGACTCCGCTCCACGATTTTTATGTAGCTTTCACAATACAGCTTTCTGAACAGACGCGTGGACACGTCCATCACATCCAGATGCTCGGCCGACAGCCCCGCACCCTGCGCGGCAACCCTCAACGCCTCCGCCGCTCTCACATGCCCCGCACCCGCCGAAACACTGAGTATAAGCACTTTCTTCATGCGTCCTCCTTTGTCGTCCCCATTGATTCCGCGGCATGCCGGACACCCATCCAGCGAGACTTGCGGCGCAACAACGTAGCCGCACATTGACTCAAAACAAGATTTCGACGAGTAGGATCTTTGAGACAAGGAGGGAATGAAAGCGAGGCTTTTTAGTGGGCCGCAACACCTTTTGCGCCGAATCTTTATGGCGCAAAGGGTGCTGCGCCACACGTAGCGGCCCCCCCAATCACACTTTATCCAAACACCAAACTGCTGCTTGGCAGAGGGAATCTACCTGGGTTTCGAAATGATGCCGCGGATACTCGCCATGTCGAACTTCTCGGTGCGGTCGTAGTTGTAGACGCCGTTCTGCTCCTGCTCGACGTCGGTGAGCTGGGTGTAGCAGAAGCCGCAGATGTGCGTGTGCGCGAGAATGGCGTCGACCTGCGCCTCGAGCCGGGAATACACTTCATCCAGCGTCTTGGGAGCGTTGCCGTACCCCCAGGTGTTCTCGGCGAAAGGCTTGCCGACGACCCATTTGATCCCGCCGAACTCGTCGACGAGATACGGCTGCCCCGTGTAGGGCGCCTCGAGGTCCGGATAGTTTCTCCACACCTCGCCATCAGCGCTTTTCGCCAACTGAGTTTTGAGCTTCTCGCCGTCCTGCTCGTAATTGTGGACGGTCCAGAGGTCGGTCTTGACATGAACGTACCCGCTGGCCTCGTTGATCGGCCGGGTGGAATCGAGCTCGCGGGTGAGGTCGTAGATGTCCGCGTGCATGCGGTTGTGGACGCGCCAGTCGGTGCCGTCGCGCGTCTCGTTGAGCGGCGTCCAGGCAATGATCGACGGATGGTTGCGGTCGCGCATGACCACCTCGCGCCACTCGGAAAGGAAGTTCCACGCTGAGAGCAGTTTGTTCTCGCCCGAGCCGGCGCTGTTGCCCCGCCACAGCGTGATGCCCCAGCTTGGATACTCGCCCCACGTCAGGTAGCCCAGTTTGTCGGACCAATAGTGGAAGCGCTCCTCAAACACCTTCTGGTGCAGCCGGGCCCCGTTGAAGCCGGCCTTCATCGAAAGCTCAATGTCGCGGCGCAGCGCGGCGTCATTCGGAGCCGTCCAGATGCCGTCGGGATAGAACCCCTGGTCGAGCACAAGGCGCAAGTAGTATGGCTTGTTGTTCAACAATATCCGATCACCCTCGACATGCACCTTGCGCAATCCGGCGTAGCTCCTCACCGTGTCGACGACAACACCTTTGCCATCAATCACTTCAAATGTCACGTCATAGAGGAATGGCGACTCAGGCGACCACAGTTTGGGATTCTTCAGCTCGCACACCATCGGCGACTCGTTGAGGGCCGCACCCTCGGCGGCAGAGACCTTCATGGCCCCTTCGCCCACGGTCACGCGCCAGCGCTGCCCGCGCTCGACCGACAGAAACCGGGGATGGAAGACGAAACGGGATCCGTCAACATCGGGAACGATCCGGCAGCTCTCGAGTCCGCGGCGGTCGACCTGCTCCAGCCATACCGTCTGCCAGATCCCGGTGGTCCTAGTGTAGCTGCAGCCGCACGACGTGTACTGACCGCATTGCTTTCCATACGGCTGCGCCCCAGAGCGGAGCTCGTCGCGGACATAAACGACCAGCGAGTGCCGTCCACCCGCCTTCACGCGGCTGCTGATGTCGAAGGCGAACGAGGATGATCCACCCCAGTGCCGTCCGACCGATGCGCCGTCGACAAACGCCTCGCACTCGAAATCGACCGCTCCGAATCGGAGAAACACCTTGCCTGATTTCCACGTCTTCGGAATCTCGATCTCGCGCTGATACCACATCATCTCGATGAAGTCCGTGTGGGCCACGCCCGACAGCGCGCTCTCCGGGCAGAACGGGACAAGGATTTTGTTTTTGAACCCCGTGCTGGAACACAGCCCCCGCTCCATGCCCGATTTGCCTGCGTCGAACTCGTAGCTCCATTCGCCGTTGAGATTGATCCAGGAAGCGCGCTCGAACTGCGGACGGGGATGCTCGGGTCTTGGAAGGACTTTTGCTTTGCTCATGTCGTGTGGCTCCAGCTTTTGTATACCCGCAAAGGTTTGTTGATTCGCTTTACGGATAGATTATATTGCCGCACAGCACTTCTGTGAATAGGCGAAATCAGCATATGGATGAGGTTTATTGCCATGCGGGAGGATATCACCCAGTTCGCGCATGACGACGACGACGGCCGTCCGCTCCACGTCGAAATGCTTGGGACCTCCTATTGCGATGGCACGTACCGCATCGCGCGAAGCGGCAGCGCCGTGAATGTGTTCGAGTATGTCGTCAAAGGCAAGGGTGTCCTGGAGATAGAAACCGCCCGCTATGAACCCGCGGCGGGTGGCGTGTATATCGTCCCGGAACGCAGTGCGCACCGCTATTGGTCGAGCGCCGACGATCCCTGGACGAAGATATGGTTCAACGTGCGCGGTCCACTCGCCATACGACTGCTCGACCTCTACGGACTGTCCAGCGGCATCTACGTCCCCGACTGCCCCAGCGTCGAGGAGACATTCAGGACGGCGCAGGAGCGGGCGAAGGCCGATCCCCTCGCGGCGCACGACATCGTGACGGTGGCCATCCACGAGATAATCATCCAGGTCGCCTTGACGCTCCGCCAGCGCGCCATGGGTGGCCGCCCCAAAGAGACCATCGCCCTGAAAAACTACCTCGATCAGAACGTGTCGCGGAACGTCGCCCTCGACAAGATGTGCCACCTTGCCGGCAAATCCCCGTCGCAAACCATCAGGACGTTCAAGCGGGAATGGGGCATGACACCCTACCAATATCTGCTGCGCCGGAAGATCGAGGTGGCCGAACTGCTTTTGACCGGCACCGTCAAACCGGTGAAGGAAATCGCCTCGGACCTGGGATTCTCCGACGAGTTTTACTTCTCCAACATCTTCAAGAAAAAAACCGGCGTAAGCCCTTCCGCAGCCAGGAATGAAACAGGAATAAAAAACGCAAAACGACAAAATCACTTTTTGAACTCATGACAATGGCGCCACACGGACCATCGGTGCGATCCCAGATTGGCCCCTTGTTATTCAGTTGGATTTACTGGTGCAGACAGCATGTGAGGTCTAACAAATCGCTGCAGGCATCAGCCGCTGCCCTGGGCAATTAAACGTTTTGGAAACTCGAACATCATCATGGGAGGCCACGCCCGCTTCCATGCCTGTGCCTGAGCTTTTGCGTTTACAAGACGGCTGGACAAATATGCCATTACCGCATATCTTATATGCATGCTAAGCTAAATGTATATGCATGGAGGACATTATGAGAACAACCCTTGACCTTCCCGGGCCACTCTTGAATAAAGCACTGAAGGTTTCACACCAGAAAACTAAGACAGCTGTAATCATCACTGCTCTGGAAGATTTTCTACGCAAAAACAGAATCCAAGGGCTGAAAAAATACCGTGGAAAAATAGATTTGGACATAAATCTTAATGTACTAAGGGATCGCAGATGAGCGTCTTAGTCGACAGCTCTGTCTGGATTGATTACTTTAGAGGTGAAGCCCACTCAGATATAATCGAATTCTTGATTGAAGAAAACCTTGTAGTCACGAATGATTTAATTCTTACCGAGCTCATCCCTCCTCTTCACATTCGTAAGCAGAGCCACCTTATCTCACTGTTGAAAGAAATTGAGAGGTGCCCAGTTACTCCACTTTGGGATGACTTAATATTTATGCAAATTACTTGTCTGAGGAATGGCATAAACGGCATTGGTATTCCAGACCTTATCATCGCCCAGAACGCGGTCCAACATGACCTTCAACTACTTGCCCGCGACAAGCATTTCGTCCACCTTAGCAAACACATTCCGTTATTGCTATACGGGAACTAATATGCACAACAAAAGGGTGCTACCGTAGACGTTGCGCCACGTTAGACCCAGGCGTTAGGCTACATATAAGGGCCAAGTATAAATTAGTTAACTCGCAACGGGCACAGCAATCTCTTTATCACTTCAAGGGAATTTAATCGGTGGTTAAGCAGCCTTTATACGTGGTCGGGTTCGACGGCGACTGGCAGGGAAGCGTGCGCTGTCTGCTGGACGCCGTGAAGTTCGCCAGCGTCCTGCCGACGATCGGCAAACCTCTGCTGATCAAGCCGAATCTGGTGACGACCGATCCCCCGCCGATCACCACTCCCGTCAAACTCGTCGAGGCGATGGTCGATTACATCTTGGAAAAACTCCCGTCCGCCACGATAGTTGTCGGCGAGGGGTGCGGCTCGCTCGACTACGACACCACAGAGCCATTCGCGAAGCTAGGCTATGCCGACCTCGCCCGACGCAAGTCTCTCGCATTGGTGGATTTGAACCACGCCCCGCTTGTAACCCTCTCGAAAACGGCGTGCGCGCGCTTTCCCACATTCCACATTCCGAAGATCGTGATGGAAAGCTTCCTCATCTCTGTCCCGGTGCTCAAGGCGCACTCCTTCTCGGAGGTGACGCTGACCATGAAAAACATGCTTGGCGTGGCGCCGCCACAGCATTATACCGCGGGGGGGTGGCAGAAGTCCGAGTTCCATGACCGGATCCACGAGGCGATTCTCGACTTGAACCGCTATCGGACACCCGACTTCACCATCCTCGACGCCACCATCGGCATGAAGGATGCCCACCTGTGGGGAGGGATGTGCTCCCCAAGACCCAAAAAGATCGCCGCCGGTTTCGATCCGGTCGCCGTCGACGCATACGGAGCGACGCTCCTCAAACGCAACTGGCGGCAGATTGCCCACATCGCCAACGCCAACGGCGAGCTCGGCTTCTGCGAGCCGGCGCGGATTGTGGAGGTGTAGACCGGGGAAATCCGCACTATTCCCAGCGGGAAGATTATGCCCCCTTAGCCGCATGGAGTTATAGCGTACACGGTGTTTTCGCCGTAAAGCGGCTTTGGTGCGTGCGGCAAGTGAAGCGCGACGCCGCTTTTGTTCACAGCAAAGCGGTTTCGAACGCGAGGATGCATCGCGGTTAAGCAAAGCTCAGTCGCACCGCCGCAGCGGCTTGCCTAAGCATTCCAAGCGGGTTCGCCGCATGGTGGGATGACAACCAATCATACATCCCATACGTTTGCCTATATGGAGGCACTGCGGGAGCGCAGGTATAGGTCAATAACTAAAGAGGAGATGCGCACATGCCAACAGACACGACAATCAGATCCGCGAAGTTCGCGGATCTGCGGGGGAAAGTGGCCATTGTGACGGGCGGAGCCCAGGGAATCGGCAAGGCAACCGTTCAGCACCTCCTCGCGCAGGGGATGAGCGTGTCCATCGCCGATGCCGACGAGGATGCGCTTGAGGAGACGGCGGCGGAATTCGAGAACGAGGGCGACTCGCTCGCCGTTCTCTGCAACGTGGCCGACGAGTCCTCGGTGGCGCACGCCGTCAAACTGACTATCGAGACATTCGGGCATCTCAACGCCGTCGTCAACAACGCCGGTATCGCCATGATGGGGACACCTGTCGAATCGCTCTCGCTGTCGGAATGGCAGAAAATCTTGTCCGTGAATCTGACGGGATGCTTCCTCACGACAAAGTACGCCGTTCCTCACCTTAGAAAGCAAGGCGGGTCGATCGTCAACATCGCCTCGACCAGGGCATTGCAGTCCGAGACGAATGGCGAGGCCTATGCGGCGTCGAAAGGCGGCATCGTCGCGCTGACGCACGCTCTGGCGGTAAGCCTCGGCGCGTCGATCAGAGTCAACTGCGTCAGCCCCGGCTGGATCGAGACGTCCGAATGGAAGAAGACCAACCAGCGGACAACGCCCCGCCACACGCCCGCCGACCTCGCCCAGCATCCGTGCGGCCGCGTCGGCGTCCCTATGGACATCGCCAACCTCGCCGCATTCCTGCTTTCCGACGCCTCAGGCTTCGTCACCGGCCAGAACTTCGTGGCCGATGGCGGCATGACGAAAAAGATGATCTACGTGTGATGTTCGGCAGTTCGACGTGTCGAACTGCCGAAAATCACATATGGCGGTCATTTATAGTTCGGCGCCGAGGCCGCGGGCGATGCCGCACGTCCCTCGGCGGTGGTCTTGGCCAGCCAGGTGATCGTCTCGCCGAGATCGCGCATGTTCTCCACACCTTCCTTGTCCTCGACAACCTCCCCCCTTCCAAGCCCGAAGGCGAAGTTCCAGTAGGTCGAACCAGGAACGATCATCTTGTTGATGAAGAACATATGATTGATCGAGTCGAAGACGTGGATCGCCCCTCCGCGGCGGACGGCGACGACGGCCGCACCGATCTTGCGGGCGAACAGGAAGCCGTTGACCCGCGCCACGAAACCGCTGCGATCGATAAGCGCCTTCATCTCCGACGTCATGTCGGCGAAGTAGGTGGGCGAGCCGCAGATGATGGCGTCGGCCTCGATCATCTTCCCCATGCAGTCGTTGAAGATATCCGAGGTGACGGCGCAGCGCTTATCCTTGCGTTCGATGCACTTGCCGCATGCCAAACAGCCGCGGATCGTGGTTCCGCCAACCTGTACGATCTCCGTCTCGATCCCCGCCGCGGCGATCGGCTCCAGCACTTTTCTCAACAACAACTCGGTGTTGCCGTCCTTGCGCGGACTTCCGTTGAATGCGACCACCTTCATATGCGTCCTCCTGTTTGAAAACCGGCTGCCGCCGGAGCGTTTGGTCATTGGTCACTGGTCAGTGTATTTCAACAACCGACAACAAACAACTCCCTTGAAACAAACGACCACAAAACCAAAGTGCGCCCACGGGAGCGCGGCAAAGCCGGACGCTCCCCGCGTCATTCCCGGGAGCGGTGGTGTTTCTCTCATGGTTGAACCTTGCCTCGGCGATGGTGGGCGCGCTGATCCCTGAACCCTCGGTTTGCGGTCGGAGTGGCCTTCGATACCCAGGTATCGGAGGCTCTCGAGGAACGCGAATCCAAACTCAAAAGATCGCAACCGCG
>CAYTFM010000093.1:0-20287 GCA_964436735.1 uncultured Victivallales bacterium
ATGACTAATGACTAATGACTAATGACCATTTATCCCTTCTCCCAAGACGACTCGATCTTCTCCAGAGCCATGCTGTGCGACCCTTTCAAGTATATCATATCGCCTTCCCGCAGGAGACGATTCACATTCACCGCGGCCTCGTCGGAGGTGGCGTGCGCAACCGCCGTCTCCACCGCGCCAACAGAGCGGAGCGCCTCCGCCATCCGGGCCCCCACCACGATAAGCCGCACCTCGCAGGAGGCGGTGGAAGGCAGGAGGCGGCGGGCAGTCTCAAGAACCTCGCAGTGCCCGCGGTGGGACGACTCCCCAAGCTCGAGCATGTCGCCGAGTGCCAGAAACACCCGCCGACTGGACGCATAGAAGCCGGAAAGCCATTCGAGCCCCGCCTTGACGCTGTCCGGGTTGGCGTTGTAGGCGTCGTTGATCCAGGTGACGCCGCGGATCACGCGCACGCGCATCCGCATCCCGCCGATCTCACACGCCGACAAGGCCTCGGTCACCTGCTCGAAGCTCATGCCCAGCGACATCGCGGCGGCGGCGGCGGCGGCGGCGTTCCTCGCCTGATGCGCGCCGCGCAAACGCCATGACACCTCGGCGGAACGGCCATCCGCCAACGTCAACGTGAAGGAGCTGCCCTCAAGCGCGCCCCCCTTATAGGAACTCCGCACATCCGCACCCGACTCGTCACCGAATGTCTTGGTCGTGAATGATGTGGACAGCATCGACAGAATGCCCTGCCCTGGCCCCGAAGCGGGAATCACCGCCACGCCGTCCGGACGAAGCCCGGCAAAAATCGAGCCCTTCTCCCGCGCCACACCATCGGTGTCGCCGAAGAACTCCAAGTGCGCCGGGCCGATCGAGACGATGGTGGCCAGGTCGGGTTTCGCCATAGCCGTCAGGACGGCGATCTCGCCGGGATGGTTCGTTCCCATCTCGATGATCGCCACCTTGTGGGTGTCCTTCAAACGTAAAAGATTCTGGGGAACGCCAACGTGGTTGTTCGTGTTGCCCTCGGTGGCGTACACGGCATCCCGGCCGAAACCGGCGGCGAGGACGCTCTGGAGGATGTCCTTGGTGCTGGTCTTGCCGCTGCTCCCGGTAAGGGCGACGATCTTCACATTCGGGAGACGGTTCCGATGATACTTCGCCAGCGCCTGGAAGGCCGTCAGCGTGTTGTCCACCAGCAAAGCGTCAACCCCCGCGGGAATGTGGTCACGGGGAAAGCTTTTCCTCACGCACACGGCGGCGGCTCCGGCGGCGACGGCGTCGTGCAGGAATTCATGGGCGCCGAGCCGCTCGCCCTTGAGGGCGACGAACAGCGCGCCGGCGCAGCCCGCTTTCGTGCTCGTCGAAACCAACTCGACGCCCAATGTGGCAGAGCCAGTTGGGTCGTTCGCACTCCTGCCACCGCCGCGGGAAACCCACTCCCCGCCCGTCGCCTCCGCCAACTCGTCATACGTGAACAAAAACTTCCTCATACATCTCTCTACAGTTATTTCCGTTTCGAACGCCAAGCCTAATTCACAGAAAAAAACTATCCCGCACGCAGCGCCACATCCATAGGCGGGTACGGAAATAACTACATGGTGTCCTTCACCGTTTTCTGTATCCCTCTTTCGTGCCATTTGAGGATGTGGCTCATCGCGTCACCGGCCGTCTCGCAGATGTTGAACAGGTCGATGTCCTCAGCCGAGATCAGCTTCTCGGCCAGCAGCGTCTTGCGCACCCAGTTCTCCATGGGCGTCCAGAACGACTTGCCCACCAAGGCGATAGGAATGCGGTTGATCTTGTTGGTCTGCGCCAGCGTCACGCACTCGAACATCTCGTCCATCGTGCCGAATCCTCCGGGGAAGACCACAATGCCCACGGAGTACTTGAGGAAGTTCACCTTGCGGATGAAGAAGTAGCGGAACTCGATGCCCTTCGTCTGGAACGGGTTTGGCTTCTGTTCGAACGGCAGCTGGATGTTCAGACCGATTGAGACGCCTTTCGCCTTGCAGGCTCCTTTGTTGGCGGCCTCCATGATGCCGCCGCCGCCGCCCGTGATCACGCCATAGCCGTTCTTGGCGAGGAGCCGTCCCATCTTCTCCGCCTCTTTGTAATATTTGTGCGTGGGAGCCGTCCGCGCGGAACCAAACACCGTCACCAGGGGGACGCGCTGCTTCGACATCGACTCGAATGAGTCCACGAACTCGGCCATGATGCGGAAGATGCGCCACGGATCCTCCTTGGTCAAGTCGCCGAACAGCGTGTTCGCCGCCGAGTAGCTGTCACCCCAGTCTGGATCATGCCCTGTCATTGTCATCGTCATCGCCCTCCTTGGCTTCTCGCCACAACCCGTTTCGTCACTTTTTCTTTGGAAAACTCTTCACGAACCAGATCGCCATCCCCACGCAGACGCCGACAACCGCGCAGGATGCGGTGTTCAACAAATAATGGACATGGCCCAGGCTGAGGCCGAAGAACAACAGCAGCCTCGCAAGCGCCGACCCCGCAAACTGGACGGGGTGCGGGGCGGATGCGGGACGCGCCCACGTGCCATCCGCCCGTTGGTTCCACCTGACCGTCAGCAGCACCAGCGCGATCACCATGCCGCACCCCAGCGCGGCGCCAACCACATTCGCCACGTTTTGAAATGGCATCGTCCCGCCGCTGATCAACTTCAACAGGAACGCGACGAGCGCGGCATACGCGATCGCGCCCACAATCTCGGCGGCGAACGTCTTGCAGGCGATGGCGAACCGGGAGTCGTTGTAGAAATAGATACACCACAGCGCGCGGAAACCGTCCTTCACGCCGATTTTTTTGCCCTCATTATAGGTACGTCCATGATAGGAGATGCCCATCTCGTAGATTCTGATGCTCTGTTCTCGCGCCAGCTTGCCGACTTTCGCGGTGATTTCCGGCTCGAATCCAAAGCGATTCTCCTCGATGGAGATCTGACGGTAGATATCCCTTTTGAACACCTTATAACAGGTCTCCATATCGGTCAGATTCAGATCCGAGAACATGTTCGAGGTCAGGGTGAGCACCTGATTGCCAAGCATGTGCCAGTAGTAGAGGACGCGGTGAGGCGCGCCGCCCATGAAGCGCGAGCCGTACACGACGTCCGCCTTCCCCTCGATAATCGGGGCAAGCAACTTGCGGTACTCTTCAGGGTCATACTCGAGGTCGGCGTCCTGGATGATCAGGATGTCGCCGGTGGCGTTCTCGAACGCGGTCCGCAGCGCGCCACCTTTGCCTTTGTTCTCCGCGTGGTGCAGGATCTTGCGGACGCCACCCGCAAGGCCGTCCAACAGCGCGCCGGTGCCATCGGTGGAGCAGTCGTCCACAATCACGATCTCCTTGTCGGTGATTTGGAGGGGCAGCGAGGCCGCCTCCACCATCTCGAGGATCTTCGCGATAGTGTTGCGTTCGTTGTAGACAGGTATGGCAATCGTCAGTTTCATAGCACCTCGGAGTTCAACCACAACACTATAGTTTTTCGGGCCGCTGATTTCACTTACGCACGAGAATTTATAGGTGGGAAATACGGTATCACAAAACCGGCGGTGATTCCGCGGAAGGAAGCGGCACGGGAAGAGGTGACGCAAGACGTCCCGCCACTTATCGGGAAGCGGATACGTTTTCAACGCCTTCTCCCCCTTGGCGGTCGCCAGCGGCTCTTTGACCTCGACCGGCTTCACGCGGTGTCATGCCGCGGTCGCCGTCGTTGACGCAGAACGCGATGATCCGCCGCGGCGGCGACGCAATGCGCGCGTCTCGGTGCCGCCGCCCTGCGGGGGCTTGGAGCTATCCGCACCCCCTTTCCACGGGCTCACATCCGTGGCTACATTTGTGCCATCCCCTGCGGGGACTAGTACCCTGAAAAACTATAGAACACTGAACACACCCACATAACAATTTCCGAAGCGATATAGTTGTCGAATCACTTCCACAATACTAATATTCTTAAATCATCATTGACAATAAACTTTTTATTTACTATAATTAAGCATCACGAACAAAGTTATCCGATAATCGAACATTACGCCCCCCGCCAACGGACACCAAGACACCAGAGACTCTCCCGCGTGGCAAAGGGCGGTTGTTCGATGAAGCCGTCAGGACGTAACGCACTCACGAACGGAGGGAAACGCATGCCTATTCATCGATCATCGGCGGGGGGACGTTTCACCCTTATCGAACTGCTGGTGGTCATCGCCATCATCGCCATCCTGGCGGCGCTGCTTCTGCCCGCCCTGAACAATGCGAGGAGCGTGGCCAAACAGATGCTGTGCACTTCCAACATGAAGCAGGTCGGCTCGGCCCTCAACTACTACGCCGACGATAACGTCGACTATTTCCCTCCGGTTGTCACTGACACCGTCAACTGGGATGACTATTGGGACAAGACGCGAGTCTGGTTGCTGATCTACCAATCCCCGCCGAACGCCAAGAAGGACTACAACGCCTGGATCAAAAGCGTCTTCGCCTGCCCCGTCTCCTCGCAGACGGTCGTCCCCACCTCCAACTGGGCGAGCGGCTCCTCCTACGCGATGAACGGCTGGTTTCCGGATGGCTCCCCAACCGACCCCCTTGTCGGCCACAAGCGGGGATTGGGCACGAGCCCCTCCCAGACGCTTCTTCTCGGCGAGGGCAGCAACCATTACATCAACGGCTGGTTCTGGACCGAACCGTTTCTGAGCGGCATGCCGGTCCTCTTCCCCCACCGGGAGTTCACGAACATCATTTATATGGATTTGCATCAGGGGGCTATGAACTGGAACCAGCTCCGCGAGGCAGGACCGTCCACCACCAGCATTTTCTGGAAAGGAAGATAGGATGAACGCGAACAACCCGACCCGCCGTAAAGCCGACTCATGGAGCCGCGCGAAGCGTTTCCTCCAGCACACCGCAACGGTTCTCATCTTTGGGCTTGGGCTTTCCGCCCTCTCCCAAGCCGCACAAACAGGCACCGCTCAGATTCCGGCGCCTCCTCAGACCCCGCGACTGACGCTGTACGCCGAGTTCGTCCAGAACACCCGCTGCCCCGTCTTCAAACCCGACGAGAAAGTCTCGCTCTGGCTGAAGGTGGATGGCCGGCGGGTCATCGACGAAGCCCTTCTTTGGTCTCTTCTCGACCTACGTGGCAGATGCCTCGGCAAGGGCTCCTTTCCCATCCCGAAAGGCACGACTCCCTGGGAGAACGTCATGGAGCTTCCCGCAACCCCATCCGGCTATTTCGAGGTGAGTCTGAAGCTTGAGAAGACCGGCGTCACCATCCCGCAGATGGGCTCCAGGGGCGAAGGTTTTGTGGCCTTCGCCGTGCTGCCCAGGCTGGAAGCCCTGAAGCTGGAGCATGTCGACCAGTCGCGTTTTGGCGGCATGGGCACCAACTTCATCGTGAGCGGCGAATTCATGCAGGGCGACTACTTCGACCCCGTCTACTCGCTTGTCGGCATGAAATGGTGCTACCGGGGCAGGCGCCTCGCCGAACTCGCGCCAACCGCCGCCACCGACTACAAGCCGGTTCTCGACCCGGGAACGATCAAAGGGAAACTGCCCTACGAGCAAAAGGCGGGGCTCTGCATCCTGACCGACGCGCACAGCATTCCCGCCTGGCTCACCAAATATCCGGACAACCTGAAAACTCCCGACGGCGTCTCCCCCACGACCAACGGCCAGTCGTATCCTCCGAACGATTTCGAGAAATACGGCCAGTTGATCGGCGCGGTCGCCGCTGAGCAGGCCGTCAACAGGAAGGTCAACTTCCCTTCACAGCAAAGAAACTACTACTTCATCCACTGGGAGCCCGACTGGCACTGGAAGGGCTCCGACGAGGACTTCATCAAGATGTACGAGACCGCCCACAAGGCGATCCACGCCAACGATCCGGACGGGCTGCTCCTCGGGGCGAACTATGGCGTCCTGGCCGCCGGCAACAAACACCTCGAGCGGCTTTTCGGCAAGGGACTCGGGCAATGGCTCGACGGCATCATCACCCATAGCTACTACATTCCCGAGTTCCAGAATCCGGAAAGGGGGAACCTCATCCAGGACATGCGCGCGCTCAAGGAAATGGCGCGGCGTCATCTCAAACCCGCCGCCCCCATCATCAACTCTGAGTGGGGCACGAACTACGGCTCCTATCCAGCCTTGAAGCAGCATTCCGCCCTGATCGGTGAAACCGCCCGGTTCATGCGCGGCCATATCATCTCCCTGGGGGAGGCCTGCGACACGACCATGTTCTTCTACACCGCCGACATGGACGACCATGGCTGGGGGTTGTTCTTCAATCTGAACGCGCCCAATCCGGGCTGCGGCGCCACCAATGTGGCACCCAAACCCGTCATGGCCGCCGCCGCCTTCGCCACCCGTTTGCTGGAGGGATCCGCGACCATGGGATCGCTCGAGCATCTTGGCGACGGCGTCTGGGGATACGCCTTCGACCGCGCCGGCGTCACGGTCGCCGCCTTGTGGAGCGTCGACGATGTCGACAGGGAGGTCTCCGTTCCCGTCGGCGTCCCGGAGATCACTTTTTTCGATTCCATGGGGAACGGCAGTTCCTTGAAATGCCAAGGCGGAATGGCCAAAGTCCGGATAGGCTCCATCCCCTGCTATCTGATGGGGCTTTCAAAAGCGGCGATCCCGGTGGCCACTCCGATCGCACCCCAACTCCCCGGCTCCCCCATCGAGGCGCCACCCGGCGCGAAATACCTCCTTATGCGCGGCTCCGCATCCTATGAACTGGGGGATGGCGGGACGCTCACGATACCCCGCGCGGCTTCCGCGGGACGATTCCTGCTTGTCGCCGCCGACCCCAAGGATGCCCATTGGGTCTCAAGCACGCTTGTGGAGGTCAAACCGACGGTGTCGCTACAGCTCTCAGGCTCGACGGTCAAGGTCGTGAATCTGACGGCGCAGGAGCTGAAAGGAACGCTTTCAATCGCCAAGCCGGGCGCGGGAGGCGCCGCCTTCACCAAGGAGCTGCTCATGCCGGCGCAGGGTGGGACGGAGGTGGCAGTCGACCTTGAGAAGACGGGGCTCTCCTCCGCCTCCGACATCGACATAGCCATGAAATTCACCGACGCCAGCGGTTCGGAGACGAGTTCGAACTGCTCGCTGAGAAGCTCGTACGTGGCGCGGAAGGCCTTCCGTCCTCCCTCCATGGACGGGACGCTTTCCGACTGGCAGCTTGAGCTTTTCAAGAGCGTCACCGGCCCTGACACCGTCTTCGGCGGCGACGCCAACCTCTCCTTCCGCTTCGCCATCCAGTACGACGAGAGCGCCCTCTACCTGGCGTTCAAAGTCCGGGATCAGAACCATTGCCAGGAGCAGTCACCTGGCGACTCATGGAAGGAGGACTCCATCCAGATCGCGGTCGGACTGCATCCCGATGCCGCGAACGGCTGGCGGCTCTTCCACAAGTTCTGCTTCGCGAAGTCCACCACGGACGACGCCATCATCGCCTACCGGCACAACGGGACGCCCGAGCTGCCTTCCGGCAAGCTCACGGGAGAGGACGCCACAGTCAAGGTCTCCCGGCTTGGCGACGAGACTTTCTACACCGTGGCGGTTCCCTGGCGGAGCCTGGAGAAGTCACTCACGTCCTTCCCGGCGGAGCGCAAGATCGGCATGGGGGTCTTCGTGAATGATGTCGATGTCGTCAATGGAACCAAGACCGCCCGCAAGGCCATGGAGGCGTTCGGCGGCATGGGGTACACCGTCCCGAAGGATTTTGGCACCGTGACCTTGGAATGACGCGCCAATGACGAACACACCAGCACACACTCGAATCGCATGCACCCCCCAGGCGGACGCCAAGGCCCCGCGGCTCTACCGCAGAGTCAAAGAGCGGATGTTCAAGGAATTGGTCAGGCCGTTGCTTCCCGACGGAGGCGAGATGCCGTCGAAAAAAGAGCTGGCCGAGCGCTACGGCGTCAACGTCGGCACACTGGACAAGGCTCTGCAGGAGCTTGAGCACGAAGGCTATATCGAAAAGCGCGTCGGCTCCGGCACCTACGTGCTTCCGCGCGGCGCGCACGGCGAGGGGGATGTGGGGATCTACACCCGCTGTCCATGCGTCACGGCGAATTGGAAGTCACGGCTCTTCTACGACAGGCTCAACTCCATGCTTCAGGAGGAGCTCGGCGCCGCAGGCCGCGGATTGCGGCACTACGCCGACATGCGTATAGATTCGGCCCGAGGCGCGCCGCCGTCGCTGCGGGACGACATCAACCAGGGAAGCATCTCCTCAATAGTGGCATTTGGAATAGACGAGGAGGGCAAGTCGTGGCTGCCATCGGCGGGAGTCCCTGTGGTCGCGCACGACTACGACTTCGGCTGGGGATGCACAGGGACGGACATGATGGACGGCGGGTTCGCGGCCGCCTCAGCGCTCATCGCCGCGGGATGCCAGAACATAGAACTGCTGAGCGGAAACGTCCATGAATGGCTCCGCCCGGATGTCGCGGCAAAATCAAACCGCCCCCTTCGGGCGGGGATGGCCAACGCCATGCGCGAGGCGGGGCTGCCACCACCGGAGTGCTGGCTACGCCCGGAAATGCTTCAGGAGAGCGGGTATGACGAACGCTGCGGCATCCGCACCACGGAGGAGGCCGGCTACGAGATCTGCAAGCTCCTGTTCCGCCACCGCACACCGGACGGAGTGGTCATCTACCCCGACGTGTTCGCCATCGGCGTGGCAACGGCGCTGAAGGAGCGGGGGCTGACGCCGGGGCGTGATATCCATGCCGCCGTCCTGTGCAACGAGGAACTCGACTTCCCCGAATTGGCAGGGTTCATCCGACTGGAACTTTCGATAAAGGAAATCGCCTCCTCGCTGGTCTCCCTCCTCGCCGCCGCCGAGCGGGGCGAGGAGCCGCGGGAACTGCGGGTGAAGTTCAAGGCGGTTCAGCCAAGCCGGCAAGTGTCCTAATACAGTAGGAAACAGAAAGGATATGACGATGAAAATGCAGATGGCACACCTGCTATCCGCCGTTTTGCTTTCGCTGGGGGGGGCCGCGGCAGGAGCGGCCACCAGCCCCATTCTGTCGGGCGACACGAACCGCCCAGAGATGAGCGTCTACGCCATCGGGGAGCCGGTGAGGCTTTCGTTCAAGGCGTCGGGGCTTCCCCAGGATCAAAAGGATGTGAAGCTGCTCCTCAGCATCTGCGACGAGCATGACAAGGCGTGGGAGACAAAAGAGGTGCCGGTCACTCCTGACGCCACTGGCGATTGGCGGACCGAGTTCGAAGCCCCCAGCAAGATTCTTGGCTTCTACCGCGTCTACGCCAAGCTTTCCACTGGCCTTCAACTCCAGAAACTCGGCAGCCGTCCCGCCGGGTACATCAGCTACGCGGTGGTGCCGGATCCCGCCACTCGTCCGCTCTATAGCCAGAAGGAATCGTTCTTTGGCTTGTCGGGAGGTTTCAGCTCAAAGGTCAACATCATGCCGTATCTTGGCGTACGCCAAGCAGCGGGTTGGCCAACCTGGGGAGCGGTGGAGCCAAACCACCCGGGCGAGTTCGCCGAACAACGGGCGGCAGCCAAGGCGAAAGGACAGGATTTCCCCAAAAGACATGAAGTCGAGACGTTCACCTACAAGATCCAGGGCAAGGAAACTCCGTGGACCATCTACACCTTCGCCTCGATGTTTTCCGCTCCGAAAAAATGGAAGGACGCCCAACCTATCTTTCCCGAGACCTTGGGATGCACGACCGGCAAACTGACGCCCGAGGGTGAGAAGGCGTGGTCCGCCTACTGCAAGGAGAACGCCATCGCCTACGCCGAGATGCACCCCGTCCAGGAGGAACACCTCTACCAGATCACCTGGGAACCCGTCTACCCCTGGGGCTTCAAGGGCACCGACGAGGACCTCATCCACATCTACGAGATCGCCTATAAAGCCATACATGAGAACGACCCCAAGGCGTTCATCATCGGCCCCTGCGAGGCGTCGATCGGCAATCTCGGCTACTATGAGCGCATGGTCGAGAAGGGGCTCGACAAATATCTCGACGGCTTCTCCAACCACCCGTACGTGAACCTTCCACCCGAATACTACGGCGTCAGGGAGAACACGGTCAAATTCAAGGAATTCATGATGAGGAGGTTCGGGAAGCTGTTGCCGATGTTCGGCACGGAGCAGGGCTACTCCACCGAGGAGAAGACCGAGCGCGAGATCATCCAGGCGCGGGGGCTCACACGCGCCAACCTCGTCATGCTGGGCGAGGGGTGGCGCTTCAACTTCGCCTTCTACGCCGTCGACTACCGCGCCGGGCCCGAGAGCGGCTACGGCTTCTATTACAATCTCAATCCGAAGATGAATTGGGGCACCGACAAGTGGGCGCCGAAACCTGTCGCGCCAGCCTATGCGGCGATGACCTATCTGCTTGAGGGGCATAAAAGCGCGGGGGCGATCGAGTGGCTTGGCGAGACGGCTCTCGGCTACGCCTACGAGCGCGGCGATGACATTGTGCTGGCGCTGTGGGACTTCGGTGACGCCCCGCGGGAGGTTTCTATCCCGGTGGGGACGGGCGCGGTCGAATTGTTCGACTGGATGGGCAACAAACTCGACGCCTCCGCGGGCAACGGTTCTCTGAAGCTCACGCTCACCCAGAATCCGCTGTATGTCAAAGGAGTCTCGCCAAAGATCTGGAGCGCGTCGGCCGTCAAGCCGCTCGCCCTCAAGGAGTCCCGTGTCATTGCGTATCCTCAAGGTAAGATTCACGTCGCCGCCACGATTTCCGCGGGTGACGCGCCGATCGATGCCACCCTCCTCGCCCAGCCTGATCCGCGTCTCGGCGCGCAGAAGACGGAGAAGAGCGTCTCTGTCAAGGCGGGCGGAACTTCACCGGTCGACTTCGAGATCAGCGTCCCCGCTGATGCGAAAGAGGGGACGTATCCCGTCACGCTCGCACTTGTCAAGGACGGTGTTCCATTCGCCGCGGTGGGGTGTGTGGCGCGGGTGGAAACGCCGATCAGGATCGAACACGTCGATCCGATGCTCTCCGTCGATGGCGGTGTCGGCGTCAACGTCGTGTTGACGGAGCTCGAGGGTGTTGACGCGAAAGGCTCTATCGGCCTCAGGATCCTGGGCGTCCCGGAGAGCAGGCTTTCCGCCGAGTTCGCCCTTGCGGCGAAGAAAGGTGGCACGGTTCAGGTGAAGGCTGGAAAGCTCGACGTGTCGCCCTCGAAGATCTACGATGCCGTCATCTCGCTGAAAACCGAGAAGGGGTATTCCTTCGAAAAGACCTTCCCGATCAATTTCACACCAGCCAGGAAGCTGGCTGCCTCCCTCAAGATCGATGGCTCTCCTGCGAAATGGAAAGAGGTTCCCGTCATACCGTTGAAGGGGCCGGGCGACATGGCGCGGAATCCGCAGCTCTTCAAGGGCGGCGCCGACCTTTCATCGACCTTCAGGTACGCATGGGACGCGAACGCGCTGTACGTGGCGTGCGAAGTCCGCGACGATGTCCACTTGCAGGAGAACACCGGCTGGGCGACGTGGAAGCAGGACTGCCTCCAGTTGGCGTTCGACCTTGATCCGCGGAAAAAGGAGGAACTCACGGGAAATGAGTTGGTCGACCAGGAGCGTCGGCATCGTCGCTGCGAGATCGATTTTGCGTTGACCAAGAACGGTCCGGAGGTCTACCGCACTGCCACCACCTATCCTAAGCTCATGGCGGAGGGACTCGTTGACGCCAAGGACCTCCAATTGTCCGTCACAAGAAATGGCGACGTCACCTTCTACGAGGCGGCCATTCCATGGAAGGCGCTCGGCGCGGAGGCCGCGCCCGCCGGCGGCGCGCTGATCGGCGTCGCCGCCACCGTCAACGACGCCGACAGCCCCACCGAGCCGGATCCGAAGGCGCTCGGCCTCTTCTCGCTCAAGGATCCACGAAAGTTCGGCATGCTGTTTCTGGGGGAATGAAGTATGGAGCGGTTTTTCACGTGTGTCGCCGTGCTCACCGCGATCACCATGTCCGTTGTTCCGCTTGGCGCGGGCGACGCTCCTTCGCCGTGTCTGAAGTTTTCTGGCGTTCTCGGCCAGAGTCAACTTGTCGGCGAGGAACCGCTTCCGTTCGTCGGCGCCAGCGGCGTGGTCGTCGACGAGCAGAATCGTCTCTGGGTCGGGGCCGGCGGCGAATTGTATCAGTTCGTCCCGAAAGATGGCCGACTGTCTTTGTCGTTGAAGCTCCCCTTTCCTCAAGGCGCGAGGATGATGCAGTGGGACGGACGTCGGGTCTTTGTTTTTGGCGGTGATGAAAAGGTGTATGCCGTCTCTGTCGGCGCTGACGGGCAGCCAACGGTAACTCCCTTCTGCCCGCTGCCGGCAAAGACGCGGTCGATCACCGCCGTGCCGGTGGGACTCGACAAGGGGTTCGCCGCGAAGGGAAAACTTTTCTCGCTGGCGGGAGACGAGGTGTCGGCTTTTGGCGGAGATGGTGTGGCGGTGGGCGTCGTCTTGAAGCTCACCCGTCCGGCTGATGCGACATGGCACTACAACTCGATTGGCGTCGAACCGTCCACGGGAGATCTTTTGATCGGCGGCTACTATCCAGACCAGAAAATCCACCGCTTCGGAGTTGATGGCGCGGAGGTCGTGAAAGGTTCCTGGCCGAGAAGCAACGGGGCGGACCGCATCATGTCACTCGCCGGCGTGGCGTGGGCGGTCAACAAGGGGGCCGTCTCGCTGCCTTTGTCTATTGTTAAAATGGACGACGCGGCCAAGATTGACGGTCCGTGGCTCTACTACTCGTCGGGACTTGCTCAAACGAAAGAAGGCGTGTTCTGGCTGTCGACCTCGCAGGGAGTGGTCGGCTTCGACAGGAACGGGAAGCAGACGGGAACGCGCCTTGGCGGCGTCGATGGCGTGGTTCGAATGGCGGTGGCGCCTGATGGTTCGCTTATCGCGGCGGTCGAGAGTGGACAGCGGTTGCTCCGGCTCATGATCGACGACGATCCCGACGCTCCGCTGCTCTGCGACGGCAACGAGCCCTGGCGCGTCGGCGGCGGGTGGTCGGGCAAGGCTCGGGGGCTTTCGTGGGACGGGCAACTCTTTCTCGTTGTCGATGAAGGTGGCAAGCAGTTGTGGCGCTTCGATCCGTGGCGCACCGCCTGGGCCGAGAAGCCATGGATCTCTTTGAGCGAGAAGAACACCTTTAAAAATCCGCGGACTATCGCATCGGGTTCCGTGCTGTTCTGGGTTGTCGACGATGATTCGCTTCTCGAAGCCAGCATCAATGAGCCGGCGAAATGTCGTCGCGTCCAACTGCCTGAAGGTGAGAGTGTTTCCGATATCACCCATGCTTCCGCCCAAGGCGATTCGCTGCTCGCGCTCGCTTCCGACAAACGCCTCGTCGTCTTCAAGAAAGCCGGCGACAGCTTTACGAAAGTCTGGGACGACGCGAAGAGCTTCAGCGACATCGTCGGCATCGCCACCACCGGTAACGGTCTTCTGCTTCTCGCCCGGGCGGGACAGGACGCCGTATCCATCGACGTTCTGGATCTCGCCTCAGGGAAACTCCTTTCATCGCTCTCCGCCAAGGACATCCCCGGCGGTATGAAGCCAACCGCGCTCGCCGTCCACCGGAAGTGGGTCTTTGTCGCCGACGCCACCGGAAAGCGCATACTCCGCCTTCGGATCGACTGAGGAAATTGGCGACGCCCTCGGGCGTTGTCGGCTACGAGCGTCTGAACTCCTCGGGGGACTGGCCGGTCGCCGCCCTGATCCGCCGTGAGAAGTAGTTGGGATCGCTCCAGCCGCATGTGCGGGAGATCGACGAGATCCGCTCCGTGCCCTGCTTCAGAAGCGACAAGGCGTTCTGGAGGCGGAGGTTGCCGATGTATTTCACCGGGGCGATGCCCATGGCGGCATGAAAGCGTCGGGAGAAGACCGACCTGTCCATGCCGACTCTTGCCGAGAGCGATTCCACGCCGAGCATGGGATCGCTCCACTCGTTCTGCATGATGCGCAACGACTCCTGTATCCGCGGATCCCGCGGGGTGTCGGCCCTCTTGCCGCCCGCCGCATGGGCCAGCAGTTTGAAGGCGACGGCGCTCGCGTAGCGCTCGCTGGCGGGAGTGCTTGTCGCCGCGATCGCCTCTTCAAGCTCCTCGAACAGTTCGACAGGGGCTGGTCCCGTCTCGTAGAGGTCGGCCCGCGCCAGCCCGAAACCTGTTGCGAGTGGAACCGCGAGCGGACCGTCCATCGTCCACCAACGGTACTCCCATTCGTCGCTGCCCGAACTGATGTCATGGACCATGCCGGGGAAATAGATGGCGATGAATCCCGGTGCCAGCGACTTCTCCACCCCGTCAATCACGAACGTGCCGCATCCCCGTATACCCCAGAACAACTGGACGAAATGTTTTTTCGCCGGCGGTTCGCTGAAATCCGCGTCGACCTTGTAATGTCCGACGCTTCTGGCCCCAAGGGGGACATCTACCGATGGCGTGGGCGTTGGCCGGAAAAACAATCTTTGCGTTTTGATGGTCACGTAAGTCCAGTTACCGTCACATTATTCTTCTTGTGGGAGAGGTGAAATACTCTTATAATCTAAAATATGAACAAGAGCATGACAAGCACTAATATGCTAATAAAGGGGTGAGCGCATGAAGGGTCCCAAGGTTGTGTTGATCGGCGCGGGAAGCGTCTTCTTCGGACGCCAGACGATATGGAGCATGGTCATGAAGGAGTCGCTGCGCGGCGGCACGCTCGCGCTGGTCGATCTCGACAAGAAGAAGCTGGGGTGGATGCGCGCGGTCGCCGAGCGGTGCGTCAAGGAGGCGAAGTCCCCGTTGAAGATCGAGGTGAGCGACGATCGGCGGAAGGTGCTCAAGAATGCGGACTTCGTCGTGCTGGCCTTCGCGAACGAGGGGGTGAAGCTCCGCGGGAACGACGCCGACATCAGCACGAAGCACGGCATGATCATGTGCTCGGCGGACACCGTAGGGCCTGGCGGCATCATGCGCACCATCCGCGAGGTTCCCCGGCAGAACGAGATACTGAAGGACGTCGAGAAGTTGTGCCCTGACGCCTGGGTCATCAACTGGGTGAACCCCACCGCCGCCATGGGCATCGCCATGATGCGGAACTTCCCGCGTCTGAAGACGCTGGCCATCTGCGACGGGCCGCACAATCCGCGGTTCGACAACGATCTGATCGTGCAGGCGGGGATTGTGAAGTCCGCCGACCAGATCACCGACGCCCTCCGCAGTTCCGTGAAAATCCGCTCCGGCGGTGTCAATCACTTCAACTGGTTGTTCGAGATGACGCATAAGGGGAAGGACATGATCCCGCGGATCAAGGAAAGTCTCAAGAAGGCCAGCCAGTCGGAGCATATCGCCTCGTCCGAGGACGGGAAGGTCACGCTCACCAACAAAATCGCCCATCAGCTCGCCGAAGCCGTCGGCTACATCCCGAAATGCGTCTGGCATACCCAGGAGTATCTGCCCTATTTCCAGGGACATGACGTGGCGAAGGAGGAGGCCCTCACCATCAGGAAATGGAACATCGAGGTGCGCCGGAAGTGGATGGATGAATGCTGGACCGACATGCAGGATATCGCGTCAGGCAAAAGAGCCACGAGCGACTTCCTCGAGAAGACCACGGCGGATCACGCCAGCGACATCATCGGGTCCATGTGGTCCGGGAAGAGCCGGAAATTCTACATCAACGTCAGGAACAACGGCGCGGTGACCAATCTGGCGGACGACGCGTACGTCGAGGTGCCGTGCGTGGCGGACATGAGCGCGGTGATGCCGCTGCCGTTCGGGCCGATACCTCGGCCGATCCTCGGCTACGCGCAGCGGGTGCTGGACGAGCATGAGTTGGCGGTCGAGGCGGCGGTCTCCTGCGACCGGGCCACACTCCTCAAGGCGTTCCTCGCCAGCATGGTCGCCGTCAGCATCCCCGACGCCAGAAACTGTATGGAAGAGATGCTCGCCAGCGAAAGGAAGTACCTTCCCAAAAAATGGTTTGTGTAGGAGGGGCTGGACAGCGTTCCTCCGCATGCGATAGTATGAGAGAATAACCAATTGGAGGTTCGCATGTTTAGGGGAATAACGACGGGAGTGATCATCGGAAGCTTCGCGGTCGCCGCGGGGGTGCAGGCGCAGGACATCGATCTTGGCACTGTGACGCAGGCCAAGGAGTACAAGACGGCCTACGGCGAGACGCTGAAGTATCGGATCTATGTGTCGCCTGGACTGAAGGAGGGAGAGAAAGTTCCGCTGGTGCTGTTGCTGCACGGCGCGGGTGAGCGGGGCGACAACAACGTGGCGCAGATGACGCATGGCGTGAAGGGGATCATCTCCTATGCGCAGAAGAACAACCAGCCGCTGATTCTCGTCGCCCCGCAGTGCCCCGCCGGGATGCAGTGGGTCAACGTCCCATGGGGTGCCGACTCGCATGTCATGCCCGAGTTCCCGTCCTATCCGCTCAAACTGGCGCTCGAGCTGTGCCAGCAGATCGCCGACACCATGCCGGTCGACAAGAAGCGCATCTACATCACTGGTATCTCCATGGGCGGCTACGGCACGTGGGACGCCATCCAGCGCAAGCCCGACTACTTCGCCGCGGCGATGCCGGTGTGCGGTGGCGGCGACGCGCAGTTCGGCAAAGCCCTGGCCAAGCTTCCCATCTGGATCTTCCATGGGGACAAGGACGGCGTGGTCAAGACGCAGCGCTCGCGGATGATGGTCGAGGCCATCAAGAACGCCGGCGGCAATCCGAACTACACGGAATGCAAAGGGGTCGGGCATGATGCGTGGAACCCCGCCTACTCTGACCAGCAGGCTCTGGCGTGGCTGTTCGCGCAGAAGAAAGACTAAACTTAGGCGGCCGTTCGGCCGCAACCACTCGCTCACGCTCGTGGCTCTGTTCAGACGCCGTGAACCGAGCCCCGACTGTGAGGGAGGGGGTTGCAGCACTGGATTTCGGCACGGTTCGACGTTCAAGTGTTCCCGTACTCATAATCCTCCAACCGTTGAACCGTGAACTTGGAACCGTTGAACCATGGCTGAATTTTCTTAGCGACTTACGTACCAAAATCCGCTATGAAAAACAAGAAGTTCAAGACTATATAATGCGGGCCGTTCACACGGTCATCGCACACCCGGTGTCCACCGGAAAGGTTCCGGATTGAGTTGCGGTCAGGCACCGCATTATGCCTGCAGGCTTTTGAGTTTGGCGAATTCGCCGCCACGTGCGATGAGCTCGTCCGGCGGCCCCATCTCGACGACGCGTCCATCCTTCATGACCAGCACCTTTTTCGCCGCCCGGATGGTGGAGAGCCGATGGGCGACGATGAAGGTCGTCCGTCCTTTGATCATCTGGTCGATCGCCTCCTGCACGAGACGCTCGGAGACCACGTCGAGCGCCGAGGTCGCCTCGTCGAGGATGATCACCGACGGGTTGCGGATCAGGGCCCGCGCGATGGCGACGCGCTGCCGCTGTCCGCCCGAGAGTTTGTCCCCATGCTCGCCCACGTTGGTGTCGAGGCCTTTCGGGAGGCGGCTGATGAATTCGTCCACCCTGGCCATGCGGACCACTTCCATGAGCCGCTCCTCGCTGACATCCTTCAGCCCATGGGTGATGTTGTCGCGGAGGGAGGCGGCGAAAAGGATGGGTTGCTGGAGGACCACGGCGAGGTGGTGGCGGTACTGGCGGAGATCGAGTAGATTCATATCCAGGTCGTCCAGGAGGATGCGGCCGCTGGTCGGACGGCGGAAGCCGATGAGCAGACTCATCAGCGTGGTTTTGCCGGAGCCCGACTCGCCGACCACGGCGACGATCTCGCCCGGTTCGATGGTGAGGTTCACCTCGCGGATGGACGGCTCCCTGGCGCCGGGGTAGGTGTAGCTGACATCCTCGAGAGTGAACCGCCCTTCCACATAGCGGACGCCGAGTTTCCCCTCGTTGAGCTCGACGTCGGAGCTGTCAAGAATCTCGCCCAGCGACTTGACGGATTCGAACCCCTTGGAGATCGCCGGCATACCGTCGATGATCTGGTTGACGGCCCCCACCATCATGGCGAAAAGACTCTGATACAGGATGACGTCGCCGGGAAGGATCACGCCACGGACGGCGAAGCAGGCGGCGACCAGCAGACAGGACATCTGCATGAACTGCCAGAAGGCCCAGGTGGCGGAGCCGAAGAGCGAGAGGACCAGATCCATCTCAAGCGCGCGCCGTTCGACCCGGTCAAGCTGCCGGTCGATGCGGCGAACCTCCACGTCCTCAAGTCCATGCGCGCGGGTGACCGGCAGCAGGGAGATCATTTCCGTCATCCGCGCCGAGAGCCGCTCGAATTGCATGCGGAATTTGCGGTTGTTCAGGGAAATCGGCGCCTTGAACATGCGGGCGATGGCGACGGCCGACGGAATCGCGAAAAGATAGAAGACGCAGAACATCGGCTCTTTGTAGAGCGTCACCCCGATGCCAACGATCAGGTTCATCGTCGACGCGAAGAAGAGGTTGACGAAAAGATTGCACAGGCCTTGGACCGTTTCGACATCGCGCAGCAGTTTCGACTGGAGCGCGCCGCTGTGCTGCTCTTGGATCATGACGAGCGACAGTTGATGGAGTTTGTGGACGAGGCGGTGGCGCAGCTCAACCTCGATCCGTCGCACAATCTCACTCAACGCGCGGGCGTGAAACACATGGGCGGGCACGTGGATGAGAAGGACGAGGAGGAAGAGCCCACCGTCAAACAGAAGATGACCGATAGGATTGCCCAGACGGTTGACCGCCACGTTGACCATGTCCGCCGCCAGGATCGGCATCAGCCAGACGGGCATGTACTTGATCACGTACATGAAGGCGGAGAAGCCAAGCCGCCATTTGTGTCCCTCGAACAGGCGATACGTCGCCACAAGCGGCCGCGGCGGCCGTTTCATGTCAGATCGTTCATTCACAATTACTGCGGCCCAAAGTATACCAAAATCCCCATCTCATAACTTTCCACTCGAACCATGCGAGTTTCAAGTCGTGAGCCGCCGCGGGCCATGCTAATATCGTCCGTATTCCTCGATAAGTTCGCCGACGAGTCGGACGAGCTTCAAGTCGCCGTTGGGCGGCACCTGGTCGGCGACGCCGAACATGAATTTCTTCGAGTCCTTGTGCAGGCGGATGACCTCTTTGACGTGCCGCTCGATATCGGCGGCGGTGAAGGGCGGCGCGAACATCGCGCCCGGCAAACCGCCCAAAAGGATGATGTCGTCGCCCGCCATCTTGCGCACCTCATCCATTCCCGCGTCGCCCACGGGCTTCGGCGTGATGGAGTCGATGCAGTCCACGCCGGCGGCCGCCAGCTTTTCCACAGTGCCGCGCATCGTGCCGTCGTTGTGGAGCAGGGCGAATTTGCTTTTCTCGTGGAGCCATCCGGTCCAGCGGCGCAGGTGCGGACCGATGAACTCGTCGAAGTAGCCCCCCATCGTCTCCGCCGAGAGGTTCTCGCAGATCATCACGTGCCAGCAGGGATTATCGGCGATGATGCGGTAGATCTGGTCGTGCGCCGCCGCGATCACGTCCAGCGTCTGGCGCACCTCGTCGGGTTCGTCGGCCAGCAGATAGGTTAGATCCATCACGCCGATCCAGTGCTTGTTCAGTTCGGAAATGGGTGTCGGCGGCGATCCGATGTGCGTGGGGCCGAAACCGTATGCGGCGAACGATGCGTCCGATTCGGTGAACCGCTCCGGGCAGGGAATATAGTGTCGGCTGGCGATGATGTGGCGGAGCGTGCGCAGGTCCTCGACGCTTTTGACCGCATGTTCCATGTACCCCCATGAGTAGGAGGTCGGCGAATACTCCTGCACCTCGCGCAGATCGCCTACGGGCGTCCGCCAGTGGATGACGCGGCGTCCGTCCGCCTCGGCGACCTCACGCCGCACGTCGTCGCCTTCGATCGTGTCGCAGGCCACTGTGCCGGGGATGTACTCACCGACGTTCAACTCGCGGTGCATCTCATGAAGTCCGTTCGGACCTTGCCATTGGGGCGGCAGATCGCCGATCAGTTGATGGGATGCGTGCCAGTAGGTCAGATCGCCCAACCATGGAATCATGTCGGGCGTTTTTCCGCGGCAGACCGCCTCAAACCGTTCACGATGCGTCATACGTCAGTTCCACTTGCAGGTGACGGAGAAGGCGTCGCGCTTCTGCAGTTTCGCATAGGCGTCGGGCATCTCGTCGGGCGTGGCGCGCACGTCGATGAAGTCCGCGCTTTTGATCCGTCCGGTGCGGATGAATTCCAACGCCTTCTGCCGGTCCTCGATGCCGCGGTCCTTCGGCGCGAGGAT
>CAYTFM010000093.1:20297-21424 GCA_964436735.1 uncultured Victivallales bacterium
GGCCAGTCCTGGTTGTAGAAACGGATGGGTTCGACCTTGTAGGCGGTGCCGTAGTTCTGTGGTTTCTTGCGGACCAGTTTGTAGGCGGAGAGGGCGCCCGCAGGCGAGCCGCTGGACTCGACGACGAGGTCGAACCCGCCGTTGCCCAACTCGGCGAGCCGCTCCATCGCGCCATCGTCCTTCATGTTCACCACCGCGGTCGCCCCGCGTTTCAACGCCTGCTCAAGGCGGCGGTCATCCACGTCCGCCACCACGACTCGGCAACCAAAGAGCTGCAGCCACGCCGCCGAGAACGATCCGATCAATCCCTGTCCAATCACGACGGCGTTCTCCCCCATCTTGGGATTCGCGGCTTCGACGCCGCGCAGGCTGATCGCCGAGACCTCGGCGATCACGTAGTCGATGGGATTGGCGCCTTTGGGCAGCAGCACGGGACGGTCCTCGCCGATGGTCTCGTAGATGTGTCCGCCCGCCTGGCCGCCCCACATCGCGTTGATGCCGGGGACGGCGGCGGGGTTGCGCCCGCTGATCAAGTCGCCGACACGGAAGTTCTTCACTTTAGAGCCGACCTCGATCACCTCGCAGACCGTCGCATAGCCCGGAATCAGAGGATATTTGTCCGCCGCACCGTAGTGTCCACCCAGCACCCGCAGCTCGGTGCCCGGCGAGACGAACGTGTAGAGTGTTTTGGCCTGGATTTGTTTGTCGCCCAGCTTGGCGAGCTCGACGTCGCGGATGGCCACCTTGTTCTGGGCCTCGTACACCACTGCCTTGACTTTGCTCATAAAATCCCCTTAGTCTTGTTGGTGTTCGGTGTTCGGTGTTCGGTGCGATATAGTATACGGCAACACCTCCTTCCAGGTAAATGCACAGAACGGGGAATGTGTTTGCACATTTTGGAGAATTGATTTCGGATTTTGATATTCGGACTTCGGATTCTTAAGGATTTGACCTATGGCTGGGGCAACGTGTGTGTTCGCCGCGGAGATTCCCGTCAAGACCGCCCAATCCAGTGGCGGCGCGCATCGGCACGCCTGCTGCGAGCTTGTCCGCTATCTGGAGGGCTCGGGGGCTCTTGAGCAGGCGGGGCGGCGCTATCCCTACCGTCCAGGAATGTACGCCGTCTA
>CAYTFM010000093.1:21434-27296 GCA_964436735.1 uncultured Victivallales bacterium
GCCCGGGACGGGGCACCGCGACTGTCCGAAGACCAATGGGCTGCAATTGTGCGTCGGCATCGAGAGCGCGGAAGCTAAGATCCTTCCGCCGGGCCTTTACGAAAGCTTCGCCGAGGCGGATTGGTATTGGGACCGGATCGCCGAGACGATCCATGGCGAGGGCGGCGCGCCTGACGCCGAAAAGCTGGACTTCCTCGCCGGCCTGCTGGGGCTCGTGCTCGTCCGGCGTCTTTGTCCCGCCCCCCCCGAGCACCGTGATGTGGTCGCGGCGGCCCGCTCCGAGCTGGACGCCCACTTCCGCGAGGATATCGACATCAAGGCCTTGGCGGGCAAGCTCTTTATTTCCCCCGACTATTTGCGGCAGATCTTCCGTCAGAACGTGGGCGAGGCCCCGCTCGGTTACCTGATCCGCAAGCGCCTCGAGACTGCGTGCGAACTGCTGAATTTCACCGAACTTCCCATCGGCGAGATCGCCTGTCGGGTCGGTCTGGACAACGCCTACTACTTCTCCCGCATCTTCCGCAAGAAGATGGGACTGTCCCCCAGCCAGTACCGCCAGCAGCACCGGCAGTAGCCGGTCCTGGGGATTGGACAACGTGCGCGCAGAGGTGCACTTAGGTGGGGCGCGGCACCTTCCGCGCCTCTGAAAATTGGCGCAAAAGGTGTTGCGCCCCACCTCAAAACCTCAATTGGGAAGATTGTCCAAACGCCAGCCCGACAGTAGACGGCCTTTTAATGTTATAATACATGTATTATAGTATTGGCAAACACTGTGATGGACATATAGAGACGAGGATTGACATGAAAGCGGACGGGAAAATTCCCCTTTACAAGAGGATCGCCGACGAGATTGCCGCGCGGCTCAAGGCCGGGCTCTACCGCGCGGAGGGCTTCATACCCGGGGAAAGCGAGGTTTCCCGCGAGTTCAAGGCCAGTCGGATAACCGTCCGCGGCGCCATGAAGATCCTCGAGGAAGCCGGACTGGTGGAGGCCGTGCCAGGGAAGGGCAGAAGGATCGCCGGCCAGGGTCGACCACCCAGACGCGCGGGTAAGCCGGGACGGAAGCTCAGAATCAGCTGCGCTGTGGAGAACGCGAGTTTGCAGGCCTATCAACTGCTCATCAACGTCATCAACAATATGGCGCTGGATGACGGCGCGGTCTTCTCCGTGCACTTCGTCGGGGAGAGCTACTTCCAGTCGAACTTCGAGAGGATGATGAGTTCGGAGGAGTCCGACGGGCTACTCTGCGTGGGGGTGAATGACGCGAAGCTCATCGCGAAGGTGGACTCCTGCGGCATGCCCTCCATCCACGTCAACAGCAGCAGTCCTTTGGCGGCCAACGTCATCGCCACCGACGACTTCGCCGGCGGCTACATGATCGGTTCCCATCTGGCCTCCAAGGGGCACCGGAAGCTCCTGATGCTCACCCTTCCGGGCTGCGGCGGGCTCTTCGGCTTCAAAAGCAGGGAACTGGGGGTGAGGTGCGCCTACCAGGAACGCTTCGGCGACGATGGAGGAGTCGAGGCGCTGGAACTCGGATTCGGCCCAAACGCGCTTGACAAGATCTTCCGCATGAAGTCGCGGCCCAAAGCCGTCTTCATGGTCAGCGATATGTTGGCGAAGCCGCTGTTCGAGGCCATGGACGGCGCCGGACTCGCGATGCCCCGCGACCTGAGCGTGGCCGGCTTCGACAACATGGTGAACGTCCCCAGGGAATGGAAGAGGGACATCGACTCCATCGATCAGCCCTGGCCCGAGATCGCGGAGCGAGCCTACCTGCTGCTCCGTCAGATGATGGAGCGGCGCGAGCCCGCCTCACGCCCTCCGATGAAAATCCTGCTCAGGCCGCGTCTCGTGCTCCACGGCAGCGTGGCCGTGCATAGCTAAAGAACTTGCATTGATGTGAATCATGTGCTATAATTAATTAAGATCATGTAATATAACATGTATTATAGATGATGGCATGCGCACGCGCAAAGACGTCAGATTCACCCTGATCGAACTGCTGGTGGTGATCGCGATCATCGCCATCCTCGCCTCGCTGCTGCTGCCCGCCCTCTCCCAGGCGAAAGGGATGGCGAAGCGCGTCTACTGCTCCGGCAATCTCAAGCAGATCGGTGTCGTGGTGCTGGGGTATTGTTCCACCTACAACGATTACCTGCCATGCTCATACTACTACGTCCCGCCCAACTGGAATCGTCCTCTTGTGCAGCAGACGCTGGCGGCGGACTCCCTACTGGGGGGCTCTTCCGACTGGCGGCATTATGAGGATTGGTACGGGGGATCGTACCGCAACAGCATATTCTCGCGTTGCCCGAGCGTCGGCGAGAGCGTCAACATCACCAACAGCGCCGTCAACATCAGCGACTACGGATTCAACAACACCAACCAGACAGACCACGCGACCTTCGCTCCGCAAATCACGCCGCGCAAGTTGTCGCAGATCGGATCGCCCTCGACCACGATGGAGTTCGTCGACGCGGCGTCCACGACACTCCACATGTCAAATTGGTACGTCGTGTGCCCCGTGTGCTATCCGACCGGCGGCAGCGATGGCTGCGTCACCGATCCGCGGCATCAGGGGGGAGCGAACATGGTGCTCTTCGATGGCCATGCCGAGTGGTGGCGGCAGGTGAATTTCCTCGGCAACGACAACGATGTCTGGGCGCATGTCAATAGAATTAAATAATGCTGGCGAATCGCCGAAATGGAGGATGAGGAGCATGAGAACAGGTGTCAAAGTGGTGTTGGTTCTGGCTTTCAGCATGGCCGCCTTGGCGCATGCGCGGAGCGTCATGGCTGGAACAGCCCCCATCTTCGAAGTCCCCTTCGACGGCAGTGCTGACGCCGTCGTGGCGGGAGGAAAGGCGCAGCCAATTAAGGCCGAGAATCTTCGCTATGAGGAAGGGCTCAAAGGTAACGCGGTCCTGATTGGCAAGGACTCCCTCCTGGAATACGCCACGCAGGGAAACCTGAATCAGGAAAAAGGGAGCGTGACCCTCTGGTTCAAACCCAACTGGCGTGCGGCGGACATGCATAGCGACGACAAATCGCAGTGGCACTGCCTCTTCTCCGAGCCGTTTCCCAAGGAGCAGGACGGCAAGGACACGCGGCATGGTTCCGGCGCCTTCTGGTTGTGGTTCTGGGGTCCCTTCTTCAGAGGCGACATCAGCGATGTGAACGACAAGTACATCACGGCTGGGGCCCAAGGACTCGACCATAGCAAGTGGGCCCATATCGCCTTCACCTGGGACATCGACAAAGGCGCCAGCCTCTTTATGAACGGCATCGCCGTCGGCGTGTCCGGAGACGGCGACTCGCCGCTTAACGTTAAGAAGGGAAATGACTTTTCGGCCCTCAAGAACAAGTTTCAATCCTTCTTCGTCGGCAGCCAGGAGGGGAACGCCAAGGCCGACGGCCTGATCGACGATCTGAGGATCTACGACAAGGCGCTTGCGCAGGATGAGGTTGTCGCCGACATGGCGCGTGTCGCCTCCTTCAGGATCGACTGCCTGACACCCTACCTTGCGGCGGGAGGCGAGGCCGAGATCAGATGGGCCCTCAAGAATCTCTCAACACAGGATGCGCTCTGCGGTTTCTCCTGGAGGGTGGAAGACTCCTCCGGCACCCGGGTCGCCGACGGCAAGGAGCAAGGCGCGAGTCTCGCGTCCGGCGCCGTCCGGCAGTTCGCGGCGAAGTTCAAGGTGGCGGTGAAGGGCGAGTACAAACTCATCGTCGAGACAGGCTCTGGACCGGTCCTTTCAGCCAATGTATGGGCTCTTGGCAAAGGCAATCCCTATCTCAAAGAGCCCGGCGCGAAGCTTGAAGCCAAACTCATCGAGACCATCGATTTCGTCAAGGGAGTTCCTGACTCGCGCCTCGTCGCCATCGGGAGTTGCGTCAAGGGCAGCCTGGAGGGCAGGAGCTATTTCGAGGCCGGCCCCAATAGGAACGACCGCTTCGCGGTGAAGGTCGATCTCCCCGAGGCGGGAGTCCCCTACCTCGTCGAATGGGATTACCCGGACGACAAGTTGCGCACTATGGAGATGCTTGGCCAGGACGCCCTCAATCCAAGCAACGACTACGGCCTTCAGGCAGGCGTCTTCTGCGGCGACGAATATCCGCTCTCCATGAAGACCATGACGCACCGCTCGATCCTGTGGGCGCGCTCCGTCGGCATCCATTTCGAGGACCCGGCCGTCGGGTATGACTTCGGCATCGAAGGACAGCTCATGCCGGACTACGAGAAGATCCTCGACAGGCTGATAGCCTACATGAAGTGGAGCGGGCAGAACATCCTCACCTATCCCGCCGTGTGGTACCATGGCAGAATAGGGACGAGCTACCAGCCCAGGCTGCACCCCGACGACTACCTCGGCTGCATTCTCGCGAAGTTCAAAGAGAACGGCCTGGGGTTCATGCCGACGGTCAACCTCCAGAACATAAGCATTCCGAAGGACGTCGTAATCAATAAACAGTCCTTCTCCGATGGCTCTCTGCACAATTCGCCGGTGATGATCTTCTCCAGCGGCGAACCTAATCCCGGGGGATGGCACGGGACGCCGCCCAACTTCAACCCGCTGCACCCGGCGGTTCAGGGATACGTCGACGCCCAGATTGACGAGATGATCGAACGCTATGCGGGGAATCCAGCCTTCAAGGGCATCGTCATGCACCTCACCAAGCACACGATTCCGTGGTTCGGCTCAATCGAGGCCGGCTACAACGACTACAACATCGACGCCTTCGAGAAGGACACGGGCGTGAAGGTCCAAGCCGACCGCGGGAACCCGCTGCGCGGCAAGGCCTACTTCGACTGGCTCATGGCCAACGCGCGGGACGAGTGGATCCAGTGGCGCTGCCAGAAGCTTGCGGCGTGGTACACCGCCATCGCCGTCAGGATGGCTGCCAAAAGATCCGACCTCAAACTCTCGCTCTGCAGCTACAATCCGACCATCACGGACCACAACAACGACGGCAGATACTCGCTACCGGACTTCGCCAGGATCATCGACCGGGAGAGCGGAATCGACGCCAAGCTGTACGAGGGTGTCCCCAACATCATCATCAGCCAGACCATCTACCCGTCCGACTATCGGTGGACGGCCGGCAACAAGTACTACGAAGCGAACCGCGCGGCGATCCGTGATGACCATTTCAAGCCGGGCGTCTATTCGATGCTGCGCGACGCCTCCTCCCCATGGATCAACATGCACGACCGCTATTTCGAGAACTCCGTAGGAAGTAAAAGACCCATGCACACGTGGTCGGCGAAAAACAATCCGCTCGTGGCGGACTGGCTCAACGAGACAAGTTGGCGCGTCTCGACCCTCAACCCGAACGAGAACAGCTTCCTGGAGCACTTCATCCTGCCTCTGCGCTACACTGATGTGCTGGGCTTCACGAAGGGAGGCTTTCTGATCGGAACCTACGGCGTCGAAAGGAAGCTGGTGGAGTTCGCGAAAGCCTTCAGGGCCCTGCCGGCCAAAAAATTCGCCGACCTCGCCGGCTCCACGGAGACGACCAAGGTCCGGTCATTGAAGATGCCCGAAGGGACGTGGTTCTATGCGGTGAACACGGACTATAAGCCATCATCGATATCCATCGTCTTCGACCGCGCCCCCGCCACGGTCTCCGAGCTTGGTGTGGAGCAGGAGCTCAAGGCGGCGGAGATCAAGCTCAAAGTGGAGCTCGCACCCTTGCAGTTGCGCGCATTCAAAATCCCCAAGGGAGTCGCTGTCGTTTCCGCGGAGTAAGGTGGTGTCATTGGTCATCAGTCGTTGGGCATTGGTGAACACAATTTCAGAGTTCCTGATGCGCTTCCATCAAACACCGCATATCAGTGGAAAAAGGGTCTGTGCC
>CAYTFM010000094.1:0-3752 GCA_964436735.1 uncultured Victivallales bacterium
CAGGGAGAGGACGAGAGCAGATGGAGGCCGTCAGCGTCGAGGCAGGGATCCTGACTAAGATTCCCGTCTCCAGCATAGCCGTTTTCCACGGCGCAGTGACTGACCGGAGAGACGGGCGAGACAATCTGAGGCGAACTGTTTCCCCATATGATCGAGTTGGTCGTGCTGCTGCCGGGGTTGGTTCCCATGAAGACTCCTCCGATCCCTGACCCTGTGCCTATATTGTTGCCGGTGATGGTGCAGTTCGTTATGGTGGTGGCCGCATTATAGTAGGAGTAGACGCCGGCGACATTTCCCCCACTTCCCCCCACATGAGTGACGTGATTGTCCGTTATCCATGAGTTGCGAATCGTGGCCGTCGAATTATTGATGACGGAAATACCGCCGCCCAATGCGGAGGGGGCGCTGGAGTTCGCCTGATTAATGGTGTTGCTTTGCACGACGCACCGATCGATAAGGGCGGTGCCGCCGCAAATGGCGATGCCGCCTCCCGCCGCCGGCGGGTTTGCGAGGGTGGAGGTGACGGAGTTGCCAGATATGAGGCAGTCAATGACGTTGACTTCACCCATCAAGCTCATGGCGGCGCCATAATAGCCGCTGGAGTTTCCGGTGAACGTGCAGTCGATGATGTCGACTTTGGAGGAGCCTGCACCGCCGTTGAAGACCGAGACCGCGCCTCCTTCGGTGGTGCAGTGGTTGTTTTCAAAGACACACTCTTTCACCGTGAGGCTCGAGCCATGAATAGACACGGCCGCTCCGCGCCAGCCGCTCATGAAGCAGTTGCGGATCGTGAATCCTTCGATGGTGCTGGCTTTGCTGTCGCCTTCATATAAAAAACTGAATCCCGAGGAAACGCCCCCGCCGTCGATAGTCGTTGATTCGGGGCCGTTCTGGGAAAGGAGCCAAAGCACCTTTGAGGCGCCCATCGACCCGAAATGCAGATTGGTGTTCCCCGCGCCGCCAAATATGCCATCGCCCACGATGACCACGCCGCAATATGGGGCGGCGTCAATCCCCTTCTGAATCGTCAGAAACGGATGTGCGGCGGTACCATCGCCGCTGACGTCGTCGCCCCAGCATTCCACGTGGAGGTACTCGGACGGGTCGAGGAAAGACAGGGGATCGTTGGGATCGGTCCCGTGGTAGTATTCGAAGAAGTCGGACATTTCGTCATGATCAGTGTCCTCCGTTCCATTCTTGGTGAGTGAGCCGAAATGCGCCATCTCCCAGGCGTCGGATATCTTGTCGTTGTCAGTGTCGAGTTCCTGGATGGTTATGTCACAGGAGTTGCTGGGTGCGACGGCGTTCTGGACGGTGGCTATCGAGAGGAGAAGGTGGCGCTTGAAAGTCGTGCTGTTTGGATTGTCGAGGATTCTGACGATGATGGCCGCGCTGGTGGCGGGCGGGACGATGCTTATTGAGGGGGTGAGTAGTTCGTAGTCGATCCCTGCGACGGCGTCGCCGCCGGTCACCAAGACGTCGGCGGTGATGGTTTTGGTGGTTGACTGATACGAGGCGAGCGGGAGCCAGACGCCGACCGACACTTCGCTTTGCGGGTTGTCAATCACCATCGCCGTCGAGTTCAGCGATAGTTGCAATGGCGCGTTTGTGTCGATGATGGTGCATGCGGCCGTGGTTGAGCCTTGCAGGATTCCGTTGGTTGGCGCGCCAAGAACGACGGAGAAGGTTTCATCGAACTCGTCGATGGTGTCGGTAAGGCAGGAGATGGAAATGGTTTTGTCCCCCGAGGTTCCGGCGGCCCATGACAGAGTGCCGCTGGCCGCGCAGGAATAATCGCTGCCGGCGGTTGCGGAGCCTGGAACCACCGTGTAGGGAACCGAGACCGATTGGGTGGTGTTATTCCCCGCATGTCGTACGGCGATGTTTAGGACGGTTCCCTCGTTCGATGAATAACTGGTTGAAACGAGGGAGACGAGTGCCGGCGAGCGGTAGGTGGCGGATGCGACACCGCTGGGAAGCCAGTCTGTTTTCAATGCGATGACTTTAACGGTTGAGTCGAGCGCGACGGTGAATGGGGCTGCGTAGAGAATGGAATTTTCATTGGGGGTGGAACCGTCAAGGGTGTAGTAGATGGAGGCACCCGTTGTGCCGCATGAGAGCGAAACCGTCGGAGCGGTGGCGTACGTCCCCGAAGCGGGCGACAATGAAGGCGTGGAAACGGTTCCGGTTATCCGATAATCGGAGGTGCTGACGCTGGATGTCTGCCAGTCCGTTTTTATTGCGATGGCTCTCACCGTCGTGTTGAAGGAGACAGTAAAGGGGGCGGCGTAGACGGGGGATGACGAAGTGGGAGTGCTGCCGTTGCACGTGTAACGGATGACGGAGCCGGGTGTCGCGCAGCTGATGGTCACGGTTTGCGCCGCATAGTAAAGTCCGGCGATGGGGTTGATGATGGGCGCGGCGACGGTGCCGGTGACGCGGTATGCGGCGGATGCGGTCGCGCTGTCGAGCCAGTCGGTCTTGAAGGCCTTGGCCTTGAGGGTGGCGTCGGCGTCGACGCTGAAGGGGGCGGCGTAGAGCGTTGACGCGGCGGTGGGCTCGGATCCGTCGATGGTGTAGCGGATGGCGGCGCCTGGCGTGGCGCAGCTGATGGCGACGCTCTGCGGGACGTAGTACAGCCCGGGGGCGGGTGAGATGGCGGGAGCGGCGACGGTGCCGGTGATCCGGTACGCGGCGGACGCGGTTACGCTGTCAAGCCAGTCGGTTTTGAATGCCTTGGCCTTGACGGTGGTGTCGGCGTCGACATTGATCGGGGCGGCGTAGAGGGCTGACGCGGCGGTGGGCTCCGATCCGTCGAGCGTGTAGCGGATGGCGGCGGTGGGTGTGGCGCAGCTGATGGTCACGCTTTGCGGAGCGTAGTACAGTCCGGCGGCGGGGGAGATGGCGGGCGCGGCGACGGTTCCGGTGACGCGGTACGCGGCGGCCGCGGTTACGCTGTCAAGCCAGTCGGTCTTGAATGCCTTGGCCTTGACGGTGGCGTCGGCTGCGACGTTGATCGGGGCGGCGTAGAGGGCTGACGCGGCGGTGGGCTCCGATCCGTCGATGGTGTAGCGGATGGCGGCTCCTGGCGTGGCGCAGCTGATGGTCACGCTTTGCGGAACGTAGTACAGCCCGGCGGCGGGTGAGATGGCGGGAGCGGCGACGGTGGCGGTGATCCGGTACGCGGCGGACGCGATAGAACTATCTTTCCAGCCGGATTTGGTGGCGAGCGCCTTGATTGTCATGTCGGACGTGACTTGGATGGGAGACGAATAGGAAGGGGATGAGGAGGTTGGTGCAGATCCGTCGATGGTATAGTGGATGACCGCACCCGTTGTCGAACAGCTTAAGGTCACTGTTTGCGAGGTGTAATACAGTCCGGCAGCCGGCGTGAACGACGGCGAGGAGACTGTCGGTTTTTGAATGGTCAAAGGCTCGTTCGTCAACTGGAACTTCTTACCTTTCGAATCGGTCAATGTGATAGAAATTTTGGCGCTTCCCTCGGGCGCAGAGGCAAGGGATATTGTTGTGGTGTAGGTCTGATTTTTTTTGTTGACCAGTGAGCCGGTAGTACTTTTGCCGGTTGCGTCGACAAGCGTATACTGGTTTGTTTTAATGCGGTTGTAGTCGATGTATTGACTCCACACCTTGACGTTCAGGTTGTCGACGGTCAAATACGAACGATCGTTTGTCGAGAAGTCTGAGTTTTTGCTTAAGATGTAGCCTTGTCCGGTCACGGCGGCTTCTGCGGA
>CAYTFM010000094.1:3762-7153 GCA_964436735.1 uncultured Victivallales bacterium
GATGAAAATCAGCAGACGTGCAGAGTTTGACATGCGGGGGACATCACTGGATTGGAGCTGAGGATTCATTCTCATTCTTAACCTCCGATACGTTGAGTGCGTGTTGCGTTCATATATTGTGGAAAGGCAACAAGAGCGGACAAGCTACTGTATCGTTGAGGAAAGAATAAAGCAAAAAACAAGTATGTATTAGTTTGTGATAATTCAATTAACTACTTAAGTAGTATGTGTGAAATGTCAGAGATGTGCAACGTGCGTCAAGCTTCAATATTGTTTTGCGTGGAGGGCGAGGTTTACCTACGGCGTGCAAAAACGCGACAACATCTGCGGCAGGATGTTTGGGAATCTATTGTGCGCCTTGGTCAATATCCCCAGAACTCGGTGGTGCCGGAGGAGAGGGTGGCGAAGAGCCAGGCGTAGGTCTGGCGGTCGGTGTGGCCGTCGACGTAGCAGAACTGCGCCGAGTTGTTGTGGCGCGTGATGTAGGGCAGTTGGGAGTTTGATTGTATCCATTGCCGTTTGAGGCGGAACGAGGTGGCGTCACCACCTTGATCGTTATTGGTGCCGTCGCCAGTCATCATGCGCTCGGAGGGACTTGTCACCTTCGATCGTTTTACCATCGTGGCGCCGAGCCAGAGCGCGGAGTTGTATCCTGTCCTGCAGTGTCCCTCGCCATTGATTCCGTAGTTCGCGTACAAATTCCCGTTCGAGGCTTTCGTGGTGTCTGATGGACAGCGGAAGATGCCCGGCTTGTTGGCGTAAGGGTTCCAGGCGGTTTGCGTCGGCACACTGGTCATGCCGATGTAATAGGCGCTGTACATGAACCAGCGGCAGTAGTTGCCGGCCTCGTCGACATAGTCGCCCGGCGGCAGGTAGTCGCCGAACTCGTCGGCGTAGTGGTGGCAGGTCTGTCCCATCTGCCTGAGATTGCTGATGCAGTTGGCGGACTTCGCGAACTCCTTGGCCTTGCCCAGCGCGGGGAGCAGCAGCGCGGCGAGGATCGCGATGATGGCGATGACCACTAATAATTCTATCAACGTGAAGGCGACCGCCTTCACGTTGATAGAATTATTATATGTTCGACTTCTAAAAATCTGACGTCGCATGCGATTAAGAAAAAGCGTGATAGAAAGAAAATTATGCATGCGAAGGCACCTCCACTCCAGATTTTTCATGGTTTTGAAAGATCATCCAAACTATTAACAATCCGACCCTCGGCCCGTTGACTCGGTTGGTTGCATCGGGGCACCCCCTCCTACCTAATGACAGGCTACGGATTGTTAGGCTCGACGAGCGTCACGTCGCCGTACATTTCGGGATTCTTGCCGCCGTCAAGTCCGCCGAACCAGAGGACGCGGCCGCGGCCGCCGCCGAAGCGTCCGGGGGTGTCGCAGTCGTTGAGGACGAGGGCGAAGGAGATGGTTTTTCCGGTGGCGGGCTTGTCGACGCCGATTTCGTTCCAGGGAATGGCGACCTGGTAGTTGACGTCGCCCCGCGTGCCGGTCGGGGTGACCGACGCGGTCCACTTGTCGATCATGCCGGCTTTCTCGACCGGGAAGCGGCAGCTGGCGGCGTAGGGTGGTTTGCCGCCGGGCAGGTAGAGCTCGTACTCGTAGCGCGCGGCCTGCTGGGTCATGAGGTTGTCCGGCTGGAAGGTGAACTCGATCGAGTCGCCCATGAAGCCGCTCATGCCGCGCTCGGGTTGCGGCACGAAGACGTCGTCGAGGGCCTCGACGCCGAGATAGAGGAATTTCTCATCCCACATCAGCCTGAATTTTCCGGTGATGTCGGCGGGGCCGTTATAGCTTTCGTCAGGCAAGGTTGATTTCCGCACCTGATCAGGATGGAGCCCGAAGGTCACCACGGGCGCCTTCTCCCAGCCTTTCCACGAACCGTCGTGAGCGGGCGGGGTGTCGGCTTTGACCGCTTGCGCGAAGTTGAGTCCGGAAGTGGCGGCGTAGACGGCCCCGGCCTCGGTCTTGCATTCGGCGCTGAAGGTGGAGCGGGTGCCCTCGGGAAGATTCTTTTTGACGGGAAGCTCGAACGAGGCCAACTCGCCTGGTTTGATTTCGAAAGGCATCGCCGCGTCGCCGGCGATGGGACCCGAGAACGTGCTTTTTCCCTTGATCGCCACCGTGTCATTGTTCTTCAGCGTCAGGCGGATGCATGGCTCGCCAGCTTTCTTGTCGCCGTGTGAGACGCGGGCTTCGAGGCGTCGGCTCACGACCATCGCGCCGCCGCCGAAGAGATAGACGGGCGTGGGGGTGACTTTGACGGTGGCGATGCCGTTCTCCGCTTTGATCTCGGAACGGTTACCCATCAGATCCATCATGGTGATTTTTCCGGCGGGAACCTCGAAGGTCACGGCGCGCTCGCCGGCGTTTGCCCAGACGGCGCAGAAGGGGCCGTCGCCGCGCGTCCATTCGAAGATCGACACGTCGCCCACGGAGCGGTTGCCCGCCAGCGTGGCGTCGGCGAGGGCGTCGGACATCACGGCGTGCGCCACGAAATGTGGCCGCGGCTGGAGGGTGGCGGTCATCATGAAGATGTCGCCTCCCTCCGAGTCTCCGGCGCCGGTCGTGGCGAAGCCCCACAAGGTCATGGACTTGAGGCGCGGGCCGAGGTTCCCCGCCATGGAAAGCCACATGCGGACCATGTTCTTGGGGCCGTCGGCCTCGCCGTAGCGGCGGGTCTCTCCGCTTTGGGGTGAACGCTGCTCGGCGGTCTCCTCCTGCCACACCGTTTTCGTCGTGTCGCCGCGGGCGTCGAATTCTTTGAGGGAGTTCTGCGCGGTCATGAGGATGCCCAAGTAGGCGTTGAGGATGGCGCCGTCGAACTTGCCCTCGCCGGGCTTGCCGTAGAGGCGGCGGATGGTCTTGCCCTCCCAGTCGGTGGCGATGTTGCCGGTGAGGACGGGGGTGTCCTTGTCGACCGACTTGATGCCGTCGTAGATACCCGCCATGATGGTGTCGTAGTCCTCGTCGGTGAGGCGTTCCTTGCCGCCGCCGCGGTAGGGGGAGGCCGAGTTGGCCTGCTCGATGCCGTGGTTGCCGTAGGCGGCGACAAGCCCCTTGCACTCCTCGGCGATGGTTTTACCGACCTGCTCGTAAAGCTTCCGGTCGACAGGGCGCCGCCATTCGAGTCCGAGCTGGAGGACGGGTTTGATGCCGAGCGAACGGTACCAGATGAGTACGGTCTTGGTCTTGGCGAGTTCGGCGCGGAGCGGCTCGGGGTCGATCTTGTTGGCGTGGATCCTCACCCAGGCGAGGCCGAATCCGGCGGTCCGCATCAGTTCACCCATTTCGCGCTCGAAGGGGCGGCCGTCGCCGAACACATGGACAAGAGGCGTCACGGCCCAGATGTTCTCCGCCGTCCGCGGGCGTTCCAGTGG
>CAYTFM010000094.1:7163-24802 GCA_964436735.1 uncultured Victivallales bacterium
GGGCGTTCAAGTGGTGGCATCTCCGCGTAGCGTCCGCTGAAGCGGCCCATCACGGCCTGCCCCTCGACGACCTCCACCGCAAGATAGAATGATCCATAGCTGTTGGTCGGCGGAAGCGTGGCGGTGGCCTTCGCCTCGCCGTAGCCGGCGATTGCGATGTTCTTCACTTCGACCGGCTCGCCGGCGGCGCCTTGCCAGTCGTAGCGGGTGATTTTGAGCGAAAGATTCCGGGCCTCGCCGAGCAGGTTGGCGAGTTGGAAGGTGAGATCCACTGGCGCGGCGGGTGAGTGGAAGAGATTGCCGATGGTGGTGTTGAGCGTTTTGCCCCAGCAGCTTTCGTATTCGGAAGCGGTGGCGGGAGCTGGGGTGTAGGGCGGTTTGATTTGGGAATGCGCGTCAAGGAACCACTCGCGGAAGGCTTCGGTGCGCAGTCCGATCTCCTCAGATGTGGGAATCCGAGCGGTCTCGCTGAGTTTCCATACGGCGAGGTTGTCGGCGTAGGTACGGCCCCATCCGCCTTTGTCGGCTTTCAACTCCTGGCCGAAGCGCAGGCGCATCGACGCGGCGTGGTCGGGCGCGACCCACGGCATCGAGGCCCAGTACGACCAGACGCCGGGTGGGATGCCATCGAGACCGCTGCGCACGTGGTTTTTCGGAGCGAGTTTTTTGCCGTTTTTGTCGAAAAACTGCAGTTCGAGCGGGCCGTACCACGACTCGCTGATCGCATTGCCGGGCCGGATCCAGGCGGAGGCGAGGTATGCGGAGCCGGGGTCGCAGGGCATCGGGTCGGAGAACCAGTAGCCGTCAACGGGATTGCGTCCGTACCATTGATGATTGGGCGAAATCGGCGGATCGATCGATATGTTCAGCAGAGCCCCCTTGCCGGAGTAGACGAGGTCTTGGCTCCACTCGCCGCGGCCGCGCCCGACTGAGAACTCTGGCCGGCCGCCGGTGTGGAACTTCTCGACGTTCTCCTTGCTCCAGTCGGCGTCTGGCTTGCCGACGTAGGTCCAGCCGGCTGGCTTACCATCGGCACCCTCCTCAACGCCGCCGTTTTTCAGGAGATTGACGGCGTAGCGGGCTTTGGGGTCGGGTGTGGCCTCGCGGGTGATCGACACGGCGTTTTTGAGCGCCGCCTCCTCGAAGCCGAGTTCGAGGTCGTCGAACCACGCCGTGCCGTTGCAGTACTCGAGACCGCCCACGAGCCGCGCCATGCGGGCACTGGCGGGAGGCTGTGCTTTCGGCGTGGAGACCTTGGTCCAGTCGGTGTTCGCCGGAACTGGTGGCGAGATGATCCGTTTGCCGATCGGCTGTCCTTCGCGGTCGAGGAATTCCATGGACAGCGCGCCACCGCCGACGAAACCGTTCGCCGCCAGGTTGCCTCCTTTGATGAAACCGCTGAAGCTGTATGAGCGGTCGGGGCGGACCGGAATCAACGTCGACCAGCCGGCGAGCATGCCGTCGGGGCCGTCACTGACCGCCGCCGACAGTTTTCCTCCATGGAAAACATCGGAGGCGAGCGCCGTTTTCGCCGCGCCATAGGGTGTCCAGCCAGCAGGCTTGCCGTCGTCGTTGACTGTTTCAAAGCCGGGGTTTGGCAGCGACGCGTCGGTGGGGACGACGGCGACGTCGTCGATCCAGACCGCCACTTTGTTGTCGGGGAATTTATTGACGAGCTGGTGCCTGATTTGCGTCCATGTCGTTCCGGCCGGTATGACGAACTTTTTCGACAGCTTCGCCCAGCCCGCCGAATTCATGTAAGTCATGATCCGCTCATTGCCAATCCGCCCTTTGTCGTTGTTGCAGAAGATGTCGACGATCAGCGCGGCGTATTTCGAGCGGTCGCCGGTCTCGGGCAGAAGCCCCTGGGCTTTATAATAGAAGGAGAATTCGTATTCGAAGCCGGGCAGCAGTTTGAGCGGAGCTGATCCGACCAAGGCGAACTCGTCACCGGTCTTGCCGTCGGTCTCCATCCGCAAGCAGCGCGCGCCGTCACCGTGGGATCCCGCGTCCCAGATGACGCGGACGTTCTTCGCGCTCATCGCGCCATCCTTCTCCGGGATGGCGGTCTTGCCTTCGAGGAGCCATGACGCCATGATGCCATCCTTGCCGTCTTCGAACCCGGGGTTGGGGGGCTCGGCGTCGACGCGGGGCGCGGCGACGAACGCGGCGGCGAGAAAGGCGACGCCGGCGAACGCGGTCTCAAGTTTTGTCATATCTATATCCTCCATGGTTGTTGCCTGCCATCACGTATTATCCTCCAGTTTGTACGGGAGGATGATTTTTTGTATCTGCTTACCTTCGAATTGCTTGGTGGTGAGGTCGATGAGCGCGTCGGCGACCTTCACGGGATTGTTCGTTATGAACGCGGCGGGGAAGGGGCAGAACAGGTCTATGCCCTCGTTCTTGTGGAACACGAGTTCGAGTTCGTCAGGGATGCGGACGCCGGTCTCGAGGATGCCGGAGACCACGCCCCGCGCGCAGTCGTCGGGGAAGACGATGAGGGCGTCGGGCCTGTTCTTCAGCGCGGCGAATTTCTTAAACTGCTCGTAGCCGAACTGCTGATGGCTGATGCTGTCGGGCTTGCCGGAGAGAATCCATTTCTCTTCAAGGCGCACGCCATGCGCGGCGGCGGCGGGCGGGAATTTCGCGATGAAATCGTTTCTCGCTGCCGCGTGATGGTCGGTCTTTTTCTCGTTGACCGGCGTGATCAGACCAACGGTTCGATGGCCTTTGGTGGCGAGATGCCGTAGCGCGAGCGCGGCGAACTGGGCGTGGTCGAACCAGATGCGATTGTCCCCCTCGCTCGAACCGCAAAAGGCGGTCGGCACCGTCAGCTTCGAAAGCCACTGGTTGTGGCGCATGTCGCCCACCGCCACGATCAGAGCCTGGATCTCGCCGGCGTCGATGGCGGCTCCGACCGACGGATGAAGATTGAAAAACTCTTTTTCGGAACGACGATCGAAGAAGACCTTGCAGGCGATGTCGCCGTCGGATAGCCTCTGCTGCAGCAGCGAAAGCAGAAGATGGTAGAAAGGGTGGTCCTGGGTGGAGAGAACGTCACTGCCGAAGAATATGCCGACCGAACGGAGGCGTTTTGCGGCGGAACGCGCGAATGTGCCCACGCGGCGGCGGCGCGTGAGCAACCCCTGCTTGACCAGCGGACTGAAGGCGGACTGCACGGTGAAGTAGTTGGTCCCCCATTGTTTGGCAAGGTCGTGGATGGTGGGAAGAGGCGCGGAGGTGTCGAGCGCGCCGTCGACGACTAACGCCTTGACGAAGCGGGTGATCTGGGCGTTGACCGGTTCGTCCGGCCGCGGCCGCCAGTCGAGAAGCGCGTTGAAGGAGGTGCCTGCCATTTTGAGTCCGCCGGCATATGGTGGTTTATTGCAATATATATATTATATATGCCATCAGGCGGATTGTCAAGTGGTGGAGATGCGGGGTGTGTAGGCCATGCCCCATGCGTCAGCATAAGGCGAATTTGTTGTCATGCGCCCACGTTCTTGCCATACACAATCGAGGCTTTGACGCTTCTGCGCACGTAGTCAGTCCGTGGAGTGGCAGGGGCTTGGGTGGCGATTTCAAGCATAGTGGTCGCGATCTCAAGCGGATCGACCATCAACTGGATCAACTGCCGTTCATAGGGGCGGAGGATAGGCGATCCTTTATTGGCAAGGATGGCGGCGGAAAAGTCCTTTCCTGGGACTCGCCCATCCAGCAAAAGCAGATCTAAAACCATCTTTCCCCAGACGTCGTCGCCAATCAGGAGCGCGTCGAAGTCAGTGCCGCGGAGGGTGCGGACGACGTCTTCAACCGAAGCTTCATTGAGAGGAAGCACCGCATGGCTTTCAGACTTCTTTCCCACAATGCGAATCCCCTCATGGAACCCTTTCGCGCCATTGCTCAGCATTGTGCGCCCTGGAAAGGGAGAGAAGTCGGCATATGGATCGAGGAAGATGATCTTCTGGCAGTTCAAGGCGGCCAAAGCCATCACGCCGTCGCGCGCCATCGAAGTGAAGTCGATATGGAGCGTGTGGACGTTGAATGCCGTGGCGCTCATGATGACAACAGGGCAGATCTCCTTGTGGAACCGCTCGATTTCCTCCTTGTGCATGACAGGCTCCATGATGACGGCGCGCATGCGCCCATGTCGGGCGTCCTCGAGGAGCTGCGCGTGGCACGGTTCTGAAGACATGGGGCCTTCGCCGAAAAAAAGATAGTGCCTCAACTTGCGTCCGTTTTCGTGGAAGGCGTGTCGGAGCTGATCCAGCAGCGTGCCGAGGAACGGGCGCGCGGCCTGTTCGCCTGACGGCGGGGCCAAGATGACGCCGATGTTGCCAGTCAGACTGTCGCCGACCACGAAGGTGCCAGTTCCATGGCGCCGCTCGACCAGTCCTTTCTCGACCAACTCTTCGACCGCCTTTCGCATGGTGACGTAGGAGACGGCGCATTCCGCCGCCAGTTCCCGCTCGCCGGGGAGTTGATCGCCTATGCGCCAGCGGCCTCCGACCAGCATGCGTTCCAGATCCTGCGCCACCTTTTGCGGTTTGCTCTTGTCATGCATAACAGCGCACCTCGATGATTCTCGCCTGCTCCAGCGGCCCCTCCCTGTTCATCCGCCGCACGCGGACGCGGAGCGAAGCAAGCGTTCGTGGCGGGAAGCGATGTGTCTTCAGTCGTGCCTTGTTTCCGTCCACCGAAGCGAGTCGTTCGACTTCGCCATCGGAGGAGACGCCGAACAGATCGTAGTCGGCCACCAAAGTGCGGCTCGGGATTGTTGGCGGCGCGGGAAGATCCATGTCGTCATCGAAAAGAAGCCGCACCTCCCCCACCACGACAGGTTTCGACCAGACGAGGCGCAGCTCCTGCGGCAGATCAGCGTCTTTCGAGGACACCCACATGTTCGGCATTCTGCCGGGACGATCGAATCCGTTGACGACGTTCGCGGGTCCATAGGGAAGCGAAGGCGGTGTCAATGCGAAGCAGGGAGTCGCATGGAATTCCTCCGGACTTCTCGCCCGATGGGGATTGAACCGCCGCGACCACAATGGTGGATCGCGCATGCCAAGCTGGACAGCCCACTCGTCGGAGAATCCTTCAGGTCGATAGTCCGCGGCGTGGACGCCGGTGACTCGCCTCCTGGTGTGTCCCAGCAGCAGCTCCGGGTTGTCGGCATGAAGGTGGATCATGTGCAAATCGGCAGGCAGCGCGGCCGCAAAATCGAACTTCAGCACGCCTTCGCCCGGCGCCGCCATCGCTCGGGCGGTGGCGAGCGGGGGAACGGCGTGAAAGTCCCTGATTCGTTTGATCGGAGCCAGGATGGCGGTGACGGAAATCGTTGTTGCGCCTGTGTTGTGATACGGGAATGCGATTGTCTCCAGTTTTTCGGCGGTTATCGGGACCGCCACCGCGGTTCCGGCGCCGATCGGCAGCCATTCGGCGGGAAGTCCGGTATCAAGCGCCTCCTCGGAATCTGCGTCGATCTTTGCCAAGCGGGCGAGATCAAGCTGGTCGTCGCCGCGCACCCCGGGAATGTGACCTCCCTGCTTGAGGATCGTCTGCTGGATGGTGGAAATGTCGGACGCGGCGCAGTCCCGGCATGAGCTCCTTCCGTTGTGACGCGCGACGAATGCGGCGATCCCCACCGCCTCGCCAGTGAGTCCGCACGTGGCCATGAGCCTGACGCCGCCAAGCGCGACATGCGTGACACTGACGCAGCGCCCGGCCATCCACAGGTTATCAACGTCTTTGCTGTACAAGCACCTGAGCGGAATCGAGTGGATTTCCGGGAAGAAATAAAAAGTCGTGGGTCTGCCCCTGCCATAGAAACCTTTCGGGTCATGGAGATCGAGGCTCCAGCCGGCATACGCCACGTCGTCGGGAAACCGCCGAGTCTCGACAATGTCATTCTGGATGAGCGTATAATCTCCGATGATTCGTCGGCTTTCCCTTTTGCCCGGAAGACTGCTGATGAAGCTGATGCGGTAGTTGTCCATGCCGCACTCGGGCCGTCTCTTCAGATCGGCCCATGCGCTGTAGAGGATTTTCAAGCACTCGGCGTGGATGGACTCGGCGTCGGCGATAGTGTCAGATTCGCCGCCGAACTCGAACACCCAGCTGCCATGCGTCATGGGACTTTTGGGTGGATGCATCGTCCACCAGATGTCCCTGCCGCTGAGATCCTCGATCCAGTCGAACGCGGGCGGGGGGGCCGGACGGTCGAGCTTTTCCGCTTGGAAAAGCAGCGTGTTGCCCATGGTGTGGGTGTTCGCCGACTCCGGAGCGAGTGACTCGTTGTATTCGCCACGCGCCTCATGGCCGCGGCGCCACGCGGCGCCGGCAAGATGCGCCACGTGGCCGTCGCCAGTGCAGTCGGCGAACTGCCCGGCTTCGATCAGGTAACGCATGCCGGTGCTCTGCTGGGTTCCACCGACAGAACGGATCCGGCTCCCCTCCGAATCGACCTGGTCTACCTGGAGATTCAGCAACAGGCGCAGATTGGGTTCCCGCTGGCAGGCATCCCAGAAAATCACGCTGCTTTCCGCATAGTCATTGCCGTTGTCGCCAAAGGAATTCCGTCGAAGGCTGGTCCACAGTTCGCCAACAATGCCACCCTCTCTGGCGTCGGGGTAGTGTCCGGAGAAGGCGGCTCCGCCTATGTGCTGCCGAATCTCGCTCGACGCGTTGCCGCCAAGCACTGAGCGGTTGTGGGCCAGCAGCACGAGCATCCCTTGCCGGGCGGAAGCCAAAGCCGCGCATATGCCTGCCACGCCCCCGCCCACGACGCACAGGTCGCAGCATAGTTTTGTTGGGAGAAGTGAAGGTTCCTTCTTCATGGACTATCGCTCAAATTTGCTTTCACTGGTGGTAAGGCGAACCGCGCCCGCCGCGCCTCGAACGGGGTCATCTCAAGAGTGCCGAAGGCGTCGCCGGGATCGGCCGCCCCCAGCGTCAACTGGCTGTAGTCAATGTCTTCTCCAACCATGCGCAGCACTGGCAGTCCGTCCCAGCTGGCGGCGAACTGGCTGCGGCACCAGGCGATTCGCACCGTGTGCCATTGCGTGTCCCAGCGAGGGGAGGTATGCGGATCGGCCACTCCTCTCGACAATAGTTTTTTTCCATGAGAGCCGACCGCGGCGGAAGCTATGCCGTTGAGGCAGAAGCCGGATCCACGACTATAGGCGTGCAAATAGAACCCGCGGCTTGTGTTTTTCCCCTTCAACTCGAACTTTGCCAAGCTATGACTGGCATCCAGTTTCGCCGCAGGGGTTTTGGTGACGCGGAAGCGGAACATGAGCTCCACGCCCTCCACTTCCGACAGTGGAAAGGCGGCGAGGTCGACCTTCACCGGGAGCGCGTTGCGCGACGCCGGAAAACTGGCCGCGTCGGCCGCCGCGCCGATTGGCGTCACAAGGGGCGGGACGCTATCTGTCGCATAGGCTTCCACGGATGGACGGCTCGCGCTACGCCATGGCCCCCAGATGTCGACAGGGCTCTCGTCTCCGACCGCTGGATGAGATGCCGAAAGCAAGAGGAAGCCTGGCACTACTATGCTCAGCGCGCGGCGCATGATCACCTGCCCTCCGCGGTAAACAGCCGATAGTCGTGCGAAGTCAGTTCGAAGGTGATCCGCAATGAGTTGTCAACCACTTTCACCGTCGGGGTGTTCCGTGCGGACGTGGTGGAGGCGATCAATCCCTCAACCTCCTTGGCTTTGTCGCCATTTCCTTTCCGCCGAAGCGCGTCGCAGATTGCCGTAAGCTCAGGCTCGCCGGTTGTCTCAACCACGTTTCCCGCCTCCTTCCAGCCTAACGGGGCAAGTGGTATGGTTATGGTGGCGGTCCGTGGCTCCAAGGACAGATTGACCGCCACAAACTCGATTTTCCCGTCCTTCCTCCAATACGACGCGCGCACCAGCTCATGGTCTGTTGTGATGCGGCCCTTCTCGTCCAAGTAGCCGACGAACTCGACTTGGTCGCGCCGCCCGATCGACGGCGGCGGAGTGAGACCCGAGCCGCCCATGCCGGCGTTGTTGTGGTTGTGCAGCATGGCAAGAGCGCTGGCGGAGCGGGCGACGCGGCGGTGTTCTGCCGGATCGTCCGGTCGTCCCCCGGCGTTGATGGAGTTGATCCAGACGCCGAATTGGCTGGGGGACCCCTCGGTGGCGAACAGGTCGAGGGGGCGCAGATCGATGAAGTCCTGCCAGCGGCCATCAGGACGCAGAGCCTTGTCGTTTGGCCACAGCCACTCGAAGTTCAGCCAACTGTATGCGAAACTGTAGAACGGCACGCCCATATGGTTGGTGGAGTGGATCTCCATGAGATCCGGCTCACCCTTCAGCTCCTGCCACATGGTGGCGACCCGCTTGAACAATTGCCGGCTTTTGACGATGTCGAACGTCTGCTGGATCTCGCCTGTCTCGGGATTCACGTAGGCACCGTTCTCGAGCATTGGCCCGCTGGTGCTGATGCCCGTGAGATCCCAGTAGGTGGCCGCCATGCTGCTCTTCCTCGCCATTTCCGCTATGTAGTAGACCAGCATGTCTATGCGGCTGTCGGTGTGGGAGCGGTTGATGACGCGGGACGCCAACCCGGGGCCGAAGCGCTCTGGCGCGCCTGGGTAGTCGCCGGCCGGCTCCATGCCTCCCCACTCGCTGTCGAACACGGCCCGCTCCGGCAACGCCGCCCCCATCTCGTGCTTGTTGAAATACAGGCGTTTACCGGGGACGTGCTCGTCGATGAGCGCATAGTTGAATTTCGGCGGATACGTGGCGTACATGTGATCCTGGACCACGGTCTTATTGTCTTTGAATGAAAGCCAGTTCACCGCCCGGGTCTGGATGTCGCGGATTGGCATTAACGGTTTGAACGGCGTCGCCATGAGTCCGAATCTGATTGTCCGGGGCTTGTCAAGCGTTGTCGGCTTGGCGATGATGTTCATGACAAGTTGAACCTGCTTTTCAGAGCGCGCAATCTCCAAGGCCGATTTGTCGGCGGCGGAGCTCCAGCCCTCGTCGGAATCGGCGAACCACGAGAGTCCTCTTGTCGGATTGCCGATCCACACATGGGGAGAAAACCCTCCGGTCCTTCCGTAGTTTTTCGTGTCCAGGCTGCGGAACACCACTCCTTCGCCGCGTGGAATGGCGCCTGAGAAATTGCTGCGCGCCCAGCATGACTGGAAGTGCATCAGCTGCGCCTGGCTCTCCGGAAGAGCGATGACGATGCGCCCTGACAACGTCTCCACCGGTTTTCTTGGCTCAAGAGTCAGCTCATACCACGTGAATCCGTCATATTCGGCCATGCCGGTCAGTTTGACGGCCACGTCTCCTCCGACGCTTCCCTGGGCGTGCCACGTTACGCGGTCTTCGGCTTTTTCCGTGAACGTTGTCTTTCCGCTGGTGGAAACCTTGGCGACCACGCCATCCGCGCCTCGAATCTCGACAGACACGGGGTGGGCGAGTAGCGAGCCCCCCTGGCTGCTTATGGACGCTGGCAGTCCGTCAGCTCCGATTTCATATGAGCGTCCCCAGCACTCCACGGAGCTTCCGTTCACATTCATGGGCGTCCATGGCTTGATCACCCCCCGCGACAAGCCCAGCGTGTTATGCTCCCAAGGAAATACTTTACGGACATATTCGCTTTCAAGACGGGAGACAAGCTTGCCATCGGCGTCCAGGACTTCGCCACAGGCCTTGTAGGAGCCTTCCGGCAATCCTGGAATTGGAATGTCAAGCAGCCGGTCGGGCGTGTCAGCCTGCATCACCCCATCCACGATCGGCGTCTCGCGTTCGGCTTTGAATCCCTTGTCCGATGTGATTGTGACGCGGAGCTTTCTCGCTTGGTCCCGCACCGCTCCCTTGAAGAACACCGTTTGCACCTTGGCTTTCCCCCAATACGGGAAGAACGCTGGATTGAAGCGCCAGGAGTTGAGCAGCGTCCCTTTTGTGAGGCGTTCCTGCCATTGCTTCGCCTCGCTCTCATCGTACGGTCTGAATGGGAACGTGGCGGCGTAGAGCGTGGCGATCTTGGCGATCTTGGCGGTGCCGCCATTTCCGTCGAATGCTTTGGCGTCGTCGGCCATCTCCACCTTCACCCTCAATGTGTTTTTCGCCGCCGGCGAGAACTCTTTGGAGAAGGACGCCGACAGCTTGCGAGCCGGCCGCAATTCGATACATTTGGATTCCTCCGAAACCTTTTTGCCGTCCGCGTCGAGCAGCTCCCATGCAACTCTGGCTATTTTGCCGCCGCCCTTAAGCGCCATGCCGCCAGATTCGACTTCCCGTTCGTCATACGCTCCTTCCTTAGGGGTCGCCACCAGACCTTCGTACTCGCGGACTGACACCGCAAAGTCAACCTTCCCTTTCGGCAGATCAGTCAAGCCGCTGATCTGAACAGCCGGAGCGTCGTGAGCGAGCGCCGCGCCACACAGGCCGTGCGGGCCACCGCTTGACAATCCCTCGTATTTGCGTGGGAAGAGGCGGGCGAAGGTGAAGTTGAGGCCCCAGTGTCCGTTCAATGGATCTTTGCCGAAAATGGCGAGAGGGACGCGCATCTCGATAGTCCACCCCTTTTCGTCGAACGACGTTCTGTATTCCCAGTCCGGCTGGATGGGGCGCTCTTCACCTTTAATTTTCAACACAAGCTTGTTGCCGGCGGCGTCCGCCACTATGTACAGATCTCCAGAGTCGATCCTGTCTGGAGGACTGAACTTGGCCTCGATTCTATCGTTTTGAACGAAATCCATGTAGTTCTTGCCGTCATATTTCGGCCCTTGGCACACTTGCGGAGCCGTGCCTTCAGGGACCGCGGGAGCGTAGGCTCCGACATACAAGGATGATCCGTCGCTGACATAATAAATCGTCGCTTGCCGTTGCGAGAACGCTCCCTCGTTGGAGATCAGTCCAGTCACTGCCAAGGCATATTTCCACTCTCCGCCTTTCATCACGCCGTCGATCACCGGCGCCTGCTCGGCGCTCCGCACCACGGGAATCCGGCACTCATCCATTGACGCCTTCCCTGTTACAGCCGATACCGACAGGCAGGCGCACAAGGCGGTCCGCATCCAAGCTTTTACAACCATCAGCATCTTCTTTGCCTCCTCTGTTGAAGTGTAGGGTGAGAGTTTTCACTCAGGTCGGCGTGATTGGAGCGCACCCCTCTCACGGTCTAAGGTTGGTTCCCACGTTAGGGTTCGCGCTGTTTGCCAGGTATTTTGCCGGCTCGCCTAACGGGTCGATGCGCACGGGGACGACGTGCCCGTCGCGGTGAAGCACGTTGGCCGATCCCGCATGGATTCCCCATGCCGTCTGGTTGGCGTGGCCGAGCCAGAAACTTCCCCACTTGTCCACGCTATATACGCCATCATTGTTGGGCTCGGAGTCCACCAGCATCGCCGCGGCTTGGGCGTCGGCTGCGTCAAGTCTCGCTCCTCGGTAGCTCAAAGACGGCATGTACTGCTGTTGGATGTTCGCCAAGTAGCTGGTGCGGTACCGTGTGGGGGATGCTGAGACCAATGTATGGTCGGTGTCCTCGCTCCAGAACACAGGGCAGAAGCGCACATCCATCGTTGTCGGCTCCGCACCGGCTTGGGCGGGGGTCATGCCAAGCTGAATCCCGAGAAGTTGCCCGTGAAACGCCCGGTCCAGCGGATTGCCCTCGCAGTAGCGCGGAAGCACATAGCTGCTGTTCTCGTCGGCGTAATTGAACATCAAGAGGCCGCATTGCTTCAAATTGCTGGAGCAGAGAATGCCTTTTGCGCGCTGCCTCGCTTGGTTCAAGGCGGGGAGCAGGAGGGAGGCCAGAATGCCGATGATCGCAATGACCACCAACAGTTCGATCAAGGTAAAGGCTCCGCTCCTTTCCCGGTGGTCGATCTGAAGCGGCCAAGCCGCCGAGAGGCGGCCATGGGGAAGCCGCATGCGTGAAGGTGCTGTTTCAAGCTGTCTTTTCATCAGTGATCTCCAGGGTGGATTACTGGCACCCGTAGTGCTATATAGCATTAATTATAGCACATGCGGCGCACGTGTCAAGAGGGGGAACGGAATTCGTTCCATGTCAAACCGCATCGTCGGTTGAACCCGGTCATCAAAAGCGGTATTGAACGACTGCGTGCCGAGGTAAGAAAGCGTGTGTTGTACGTCGACTACTGCGCAAGCAGAAACCGACGGCTACTCGACCTCGCCCGAAAGAAGGAACTCGTGGCAGACTGGGACCGTCACCGTTTGTTTGTTGTCGCCTGTGAAGTGGACGCCGTCATCCTCGAACCGGGCGCTGGCGACGCGGGTGAAGCCTTTGGGGATTTTGAAGACCCCCTGGATGTAGTTGACCGCCACGGTCTTGTTCGGCGTCAACGCCATCGCGGTCGGAATGCCGGCTTTAGTCGCGGGGTTCGGGGATGTCGACGGCGCGAGCCCTGTCGCCAGGTAGGACATGGTATCCTCCAGCCCCAGACAGTTGTTGCGTCCGTTCCAGGGGAAGCTCCAGCGCCCGTGGTTCTCGGACCAGATCGTCAAGGCGGGCAGCGTGTGGGAATTCTTCAGGGAGAACCATGCGTATCCAAGGCGGGGGAAGACGAGCGCGCTCCACGCCGGCGTCTCCAGTCCGGGCTTCGACAGCACGCCGTAGACGTCGCAGTAGCCTTTCGCCCGGGGATAGTGTGTGCAGTCGTCGTAGGGTTGATCCTTCCAAATGGTCGGCACTTTTCCCAAGCTCTGGAACTTCTTGTTCACCTGCAGGCTGTAGTACTCGCCTTTGGCGGGGTCGCCGCCGGGAGTCGGAGAGGTGAGCCCGAAGGCCACCGGGCTGGTGGAGAGGGTGGCCGACCGCTGCTCCTCGGGCATTGCCAGCGTGGCATGATGTCCGAAGGGGAATTTGCCCTTGAAGCCCTCAAGCAGATGCGAGGAATAGACGACATTATGTCCTTTTTTCAAGGTGAGGATTTTCGCCACGCACCCATCGGAGTCGGCGCAGTTCATGGCCAGCCGCAGCCGCGCCATCGCCTTGGTTTGGACGGCGTCCGCCAGTTTCCACTCGGCCCCGGCGGGATAGCCATGGCAGACATAGCGTTTGCGGCCGTCGGAGCCGCCTGCGAACGGCAGGCAGAAGAAGTCGCCGCGGAGCGGGACGAGAACCGGCTCGCCAATCTTGAGCTTCTCATTCTGCCATGGTGAGATATGATATGGTTGGACCGTGTTTTTCGAATCGCGGTAGAAGGTCACGGGGGCCATGTGTCCGCCCAGACGGGTGACGGCGAGTTCGACGTTGTCAACGGCGATGATCCACGACGGTTGTCCGGCGATCGTTTTGAGCTGGGGCTTCATGAGGTGTCCTCTCTATTACAGTCTGATTGCTGCCTGCTAAAATAACCCTTCAGGGCACCAAGGCGAATTTTACGCTAAGGAAATTCAATCTGTGCCGCTTCGCGGTGACCCCTCCATCACTGTCGGGGCTCGGTTGACGGTGTCTGAACAGAGCCACGAGTGTGAACGAGTGGTTGCGGCCGCGGGGAAACACCTTGCTTCTTGTCTGCCACGTGTGGTGTGGAGCAGTTCGTCCGCTTCACCACCGGACGACGATCTCCTCTCCGGTCGCCGCCGTGCCGAAGACCGTCCTGTTGCGGACATGGTCGTAGATCCATTCGGCGGTGGATCCGTTGATCGAAGCGTGAGTAAGGCTCTGCACGCCAAGTAATTCGAAACGGTGTTTCAGCGCGGCGATTCGTTCGGGCTCTTTCCCTTCGATGGCGCTCCATTTCAGTCGAAGGCCATCTGCGGTCGGCTCGCAACGCAACGTGGCTGAGGCGTACTTTCCCTCCTTATGGCCGAAGCCGTCCCCTTCATCTATATAGAGCGTGAACTCGCCGGGGTGTGATGAGGGCAGAATGATCCAGCTGATTTCGTCAATGAGTTTCTCTCCCACATGAAGCAGCGGTTCGATCAGAGGAATGAGCGCGCCCTCGCGGACGAGGAGATGACCGCCGCGGTTGTGCGGCACGCTGAGCGCGTGGGTATCCCACTTGCCCTCGACCACCGTGTTGGTCCACCAGTCGAACCAGCGTCCCGGTGGCAGGGTGATGTCGTCCTGGTAGGCGGTTGCCAGCAATCCGTCGCCCAGCAGGTACTGTCCGGTCAGGCCGTACGCCTCGTCGGCCTCAGGATAGGCGAGGCAGAGCGGGCGCGCGATCGCTTTCGCGGTGCGCGCGGCCCTGTGCGCCAGCCCGTAGAAATAATACAGGAGGCTCATGCGGAGACGGGAGTAGTCGCGGAAGACGCCGTCGAAGAAATCTCCTTGATAGCCAGGATAGTGGAAAGAGGCCCAGGAGTTGATGAGCGCCCACGGCAGAAGGAATCCCAGATGAATGCCCTGAGCTGATTCCGTGCTCATGTCGCAGGTGGCGTACGGATGGGCGACCACGGCGTCCTGCATGATGCCGATCATGGATTGTTTGCCGCCGCCCGTATCGCCGGCCCATGTCCCGGGAAAGCGCTGCAGGCCGGCCCATCCGGCGACGGCGATGCCGAAGGAGCGGAGCCCCGTGAACGCCTCGTAGTCGAGGCACATCTGCTTGGAGCACAGGAGGAAAGCGATGTTATGCATCTCGTCGTCATGTCGTCCGTTGCCATACAGGCGGTCCGGGAACTCGTTGATGAGCACGGCGGGATCGACCTTGAAGAAGCGCACGCCGTCCGTCACGAATTTCTTCAGATGCTCGAACCATGGCTGGTCAGTTTTCGTGACGGAGTCCATGTGCTCGGCGCCATGCCCCATATTCGCGTCGACGTGGCTGACCTCAATGCCGGCCAGGCTCATGACGGCGTGATCAGCGACAGCTGGAGCTGCTGCGGCGCGCCTGCGCTCCTCCTCCCAGGTGAAGTCCCAGCGCGAGCAGATCCAGAGACCGAGCTCGTAGCCCATCCGCTTCAACGCCCGGATCATTTGGTTGGGGCCGGCGCGGTAGGAGCAGTCGTGTGGGCAGCCGCGGAATTTTTCCGCGCTCCATTCCTTGTCGGCGGAGTAGTCGTAGCGCTTCTCCATCCAGTCGGGTTCCAGGCTTAGATTGTCACAGGGGATCTCGGCGTCGCGCAGCGTCTTCGCGACCGCGAGGACGTCGTGGCCGTTGGCGCGGGTGTGCATGATGAGCCACAGGCCGAAACTCTTCAACGGCGGGAGGCCGGGGAAGCCGGTGAGGAGGGCGTATTTGCTGATCAGTTCGTCGTAGGGCTTGCCGGTCATGATGAAGATGTCGAGGAAGTCCTTCTCGACCGCGAAGCGGGCGAGCTCGGGTTGAGTCGCTCCGACGTCATAGTGGAGTCGACGGGTCGTGTTGAAAAAGATCCCGTAGCCGCGGCTGCTCATGAAGAAGGGCACGGGGACATGCTGGATCGGATAGCGTATCCACAGGGCGTTCTTGCGCCCGTTGAGCGTGAAGCTCTCGCGCTGGTGGTCGCCGAAGCCAATAAGCTTTTCCTTGCCATGCAATGGAAGATCGAGCTGAAATCCCTGGTTCTTGAAGACCGTCGGCGCCGTGGCGACTTTCGAGCCGTGCAATGAACGGCATAGCGTTTCAGCGCCTCTGTTCAAGGTCCACGAGAAATCGGCGGAGACGCTCAGCGCGATTCCGCCGGGCAGTTCTATGCGGTTTGCCGAAACGGTCGCTTTTTCATCCACTGGAAGCTCGTTCACGAAACCGTAGCGTTCCAGAAGGCTCTGCTGATAGCCGTCGTATCCGCCCGCCTGAATTCTGAGTATGCCGTCAGCGAGGGCGGACACCCGGAGCCGCATTCCGTCGTCCCGTGTCAATTCCAACTGTGAAGTGCTCATCTTATTCCTCGTTGGTGGTATTGAAATCATTCCAGACGATTAACGATTGAGATCCTTTTTTCGAACCCGCTTTTCTTGCCACGTGTGACATTGCCGCGGTTCTTACCTTTTTGATGCTTTCGGGTGTGCGGAAAGGTGTGACTGTTCCTCTCAGCTGGAACACATCACCGGTAAGTGGCCGTTTCTTTACCCTTTTCGAAGCACGCATAAAATCCGTTTGTTGGGCATGTCTATAAACTTAATTTTTGAGTGCGGCGGCTCGACGCCGCTTTTGGACGGGCGGCTTGACGTACGCCTCATGGCCAGTTAAGCCTGGCCATCAAAAGCGGTCTCAAGCGACCGCACTCACAAATCCGATCAAAAAGCAAAACACCAGAAAGTGCACCGGAACAGAAAATCTTTGGTAGCTTCTCTGGTGATCCTGTCCCATAACTTGAGATAAGGATACCCGGTGAACTGCGCCGTATCAAGAGGCGGACAGGTCGAGCGCGGTGAACAGCGCGGCGATGTTCTCGGGCTTGGTGTCGGGGAGGATCGCCTCGTGGCTTGGGGAGATGATCAGCCCTGTGGGGAAGATGCCGCGGAGCTCGCGGGTCTTGTAGGCGACCTCCTCGGGGGTTCCGCTGACGAGCAGGTTCTGGGCGTCGACGCCGCCGCAGAAGGAGACCTTGTCGCCGAAGTCGCGTTTGAGTCCGTGCGGCTCCATGCCGACGGCCAGGGCCTGGATTGGATGGATCACGTCGACGCCGATCCCGATCAGGTCGGGAATGATTTCGCGCACCGCGCCGCAGGAGTGGTGCATGACTTTGAAACCGTATGACTTCGCCTGGTCGACAAGCTGTTTGGCACCGGGCAGGACGAACTGACGGATCAGGTCGGGCGACAGCATCAAGCCAATTTGCGAGCCGAGGTCGTTGCCGATCAGAATGGCATCAACCTTGTTAGCCGCCGCCTCATAGAAAATGGCGTTGGCCTGTAGATAGAACGACAGGATGCGGCCGATGACCGCCTCGAACATCTCGGGGGCGGTCAGCATCGTCATCAGGGCGTTCTCCATACCGAAGGCGGCGCAGGCGTCCTGGAAGTGCGCCGACCACATGACGCCGAGGACGGCGCAGTCGCGGGGGGCCGCGGTGACGGCGGCGGCGCATGTGTCGACGCTCATATGCTTCCGTGGATCGGGCCACGGGAAGTCGTCGACCCGCGCCGGATCTTCGACGCCCTCAAAGATGCCCGGGGCGGTCAGGGTGCGCTCCTCGTAGTTGCCCTCGCGCTGCTTGGCGAAGTCGAAGGCGCAGGCGATGTGATTAGACGGCGGATGGCTGTACGGCACGTCGACAGGCCACACGTCGTCGCCAATCCGCACTTTGAGTTCCCACAGATCCTTCGCCTTGAAATGGCTCAGCAGTTTCGGCAGCGCCGCGTCCGTCGGCATCCCGAGCCATGCCGCGGGGCGATCGACGTCGCGCCGCTCGACCGTCCGGAGAAATCTTTCGCGTTTTGTCATGAGAGACCTCAGGTAATTATGTGAACATACGCTCGCAACGTCAATTCCTCGCTCACCCACGGCACGAGGCCGTGGGGGTCGTGATATGTGATGGGAGCCGCATGTGTAGCCAACTGGTTTCATTCACCCACGGGGCAAGCCCGTGGGGATCTTTGTATCAACCACCTCATAAGCTTTTACCATGGGGATCATTTCTAACGACCCCCATGGGCTTGTCCCATGGGTGAAGACGATCAAAGGCTACCATAGCGTTCTCTTCAAATTTTCCACTCGGCCCCCGCGGCCTTGTGCCGTGGGTGAAGAAGATCATT
>CAYTFM010000094.1:24812-27201 GCA_964436735.1 uncultured Victivallales bacterium
CTCGTGCCTGTGGCGAGTTGGTCGAACTCAAGCTTGACGACCCAGCCGGTAAGCCGTTTCGTGTTCACCGGCAGATCCACGATGCTGAGGCAGTTTGACGAGGTCTGGTGGTGGTAGCTGGGCAGATCGCGGAGGGCCGTCCGTAAATCGGCGCCGCTGTTGAGAAGCGTGGCCCGGCGGGGCGCGGCGTTGAGTGGATGCAGGTTGACGGCGCTCGTCGTCGGTTCCTTGAAGAGGTGGACGTACAGCGTGTTGCCTTTCCGCGTGAGGAGGATGTCCCTGTTGGAGGTGAACTCGTTGGCGGGCTCGGCGTCGACCAGTGATTCCTTGACGGATTCGAACCAGCGTCCGACCCGCTTGAGAATCGCTTTCGCCTCCTTGGGGAATGTGCCGTCCGCCTTGGGGCCGATGTTGAGCAGGTAGTTGCCGCCTTTGGCGAGGATCTTCTGGATGCTGCCGATCAGATGGGCGTCGGAGTAGTAGTCCTCGTTCTTCCGATGGCTCCAGCTTTGGATGCCGATCGACTGGCAGGCCTCGACTGGTTTTTCGAACTGCGGGAGGACGTCGACGGATTCGTCCCAGTCGCGCTCGGGGGTCCCGAAGTCGCCGTCGTCCATGCCGCGGTTGTTGATGATGATTCCGGGCTGCAGCCCGCGGATCAACGCGTTGACTGACGGATCTTTGCGTTTGAGGATGTTCGCATCCCACCAGAAGCCGTGGATCTTTCCGTAGCGGGTGCAGAGTTCACGGACCTGCCGCTTGAGAAAGTCGACGTACTTCTCCTCGTCGGGCTGGTCGCCGGGCTGCGCGGCGGGGAACTCGTAGCTGCGTCCGGCGTGCGGATAGTTCGGTTGGTGGTTGTCGACGACCGAGTAGTAGAGGCAGAGGGGGAAGTCGCGCCGGTGGCAGGCGTCGGCCAGCATTCGAAGCGTGTCTTTGCCGTACGGCGTGTTGGTGATCTTGAACGATGTCTCATCCGAGTCCCACATGCAGAAGCCGTCGATGTGCTTGGTGGTGAAACACAGATACCGCATGCCGCCCTCCTCGGCGATGTCGAGCCACTCGTCTGGATCGAACCGCTTTGGATTGAACTGGTTCATCAGCGGCACATATTCCGCCCGCGTCATGCGCCGCCGGTAGACGTGCTGCTCATGCCACGCGGGAACCGCGTAGACGCCCCAGTGGGTGAACAGTCCGAACCGTTTCTCGAAGAACCAGTCCCGTCCGTCGCCGTAACGAAATCGCATAGGAATGCCCCTTTGTCGTTTACCTGTGAGTATACTGGACAAAAACGTACAACGCAATATCTTAGTATATGGATATATTTCATAAAATACTGGACTAATCACATGTCCTCCTCCTCATTCGGCGCGCTTCTCGAGTCGCTGCGGCTGCGGCTGTACGTGTTCGGCAGGGCGCGGTGTGGCGCGTGGTGGAACTATCGCAAGGTGGACAGTCCGTTCACGCGGCTGCTCCACGTGGTCGACGGCGAGGCGTTCGTGACGGTCGGAGGAATGCGGCACACCCTTTCGCAAGGGACGCTCTTTATCGCGCCGCCGTTCGTCCCGGTGGATTACCTGTGCCAGGGCAGCTTTGATCACTACTACGCCATCTTCACCGCGCGGGTCGGCGTCGGCGCCGAATTGTTCTCCCTCATGGATGGTCCGCTTCTTTTACCATCGGGCAGGAAGGTGTCCTCACAGTGCGCACGACTCCTTCAGTTGAACAAAGGGCGCAGTCTCAGGGTCTACGATCCCGATGCGCTTTCGTATAATGACGCCATCTGGAAGGCGTCGCCGCAAGGCATGTCGCCAGCCGCCGCAGTAGAGACGGACGGCATCTTGCGGATCCTGCTCGCGCCGTTCCTTGAAGACGCTTCCCCAAAACCGGCGTGGTCGGGGGAGGAGGGGGCGCGGTTGGCGAAGGTGTTCGAGCACATCGAGGGCAATCTATGTGGTTCGCTTTCGTTGGAAGAGTTGGCGGAGCTCGTCAATCTGCATCCGACCTACTTCTCGGATTACTTCCACAAGGTGACGGGGATGCGTCCCATGCGGCATGTCATCCTCAAGCGCATGGAGCGGGCGCGGCTGCTGCTGCTCACCACCGACATGGGAATGAAGGAGATCGCCGCCGAATGCGGCTTCGCCGACGTCAATTATTTTCTCCGCTCCTTCAAGCGCGAGACGGGCGGCACGCCCCGCGCCTACCGCCTGCAAACGCATCACCCGTGAGAGGTGGCAGGCGGCGTGATCCAGGTTATTGAAAGTCTCTTCTCAGGGGCGCAAAATTCGGGGTCGGCTGTCAATTCTGCGGTTCAAGGCGGACGGTGGGCGGGATGACGCGAGACGGAGGATTCCTGGCGATGCGGATGCGGGTCATCTTCTCTTTC
>CAYTFM010000095.1:0-10326 GCA_964436735.1 uncultured Victivallales bacterium
GAGGGAGACGCGGGCCATCAACGTGGCGTACAAGGCGCCGATCGTGATGTTGGCGTACGGCATGGTCACCGTCGTGCTGGAGCTTGTCGTCTTCGCGACGCTGGTCGCGTCGCCGGTCCACGAGGCGAACTCCTGGCCGCTCGGGGCGGTGCCCGCCTTTATGGCCACGGAGGAGCCCGCGACATAGGAGCCGGATCCCGAACCGTTCACCAGCGTCAGCGTGTAGGTGCCGGAGGGGGCGTCCTTGAAGACCGCCGCCACCGTTGTGTGAGAGGCGGGCATGACAATCGAAGTCGCGGCCGAGTAGACGCTCTTGACCTTGCTGACGTCGCCGGCCCATTTCGAGAAGGCCTTGCCTGGCGGAACAATGGCGGCGATCGACACTTCCTTGTCCACCGCGTACGCCCCCGAACCGATGCCGCCGACGACCGCCAGCGTGTAGGTGTCGGCGGCGGGATCCTTGGGATCAGCCGTGATGGTGATGTCGGAGGAGGGCATCGTCAGCACCGTCGACGCGACGGTTGCGTACGCCATGGTCGCCGTGTCGCCGGACCATGCGCTGAACACCTGTCCCTTTGGCAGAATGGCGGAGACGGCGACCGTGGCACCGGCGGCGTACTCGCCCGAGCCGGAGCCGTTCACGACGCTGAGCGTGTAGTAGCCCGAGTCCGCGTCGTTGAACGTCGCGGTGAGCGTCACATTGGCGGCGGGCATCGTCACGATGGTCGACGACGCCTTGGCGTCGGCCACGGCGGTGGTGGCGCCGATCCATGCGGAGAAGACCTTCCCGGCGGCCGGAGTGGCGCTGATGGCGACCACGGTGCCGGAGGTGTAGCTCCCGGATCCCGTCCCGTCCGTCACCGTCAGCGTGTAGGACGTCGCCCCTGGCCCATCGCCTTCGCGGGATGTGTCGGCGTTCAAAAAACCGCCCGCCATCAAGGCAACAGCCGCGGCGAGCATCCGCCCAATTTGATAACGACGCATCATGCCACGCTTCCTCTCTTCAATACGTATTGTTTGCTGAAAATCATCACCATGCGGATATAACCTCAAGCACAGAAAGCCTCAAGAACACACGCATAGTGCTAACTAAAGCATATCAAAATACTTACTGAAGGGAGGAACGTCAAACGTGCCAGAGGGGGGACGACGTAAACACCTGATGCGCCGTCCTACCTGACGAAGGAGGCGACGCCTCCGGCGTGGAGTGTCACGCTCTCCGGGACACATGGCTATCTAAGTTCGCCTTGCACATTCCACGAGATCAGGCCGTTCTTCTCGCTCCTTTTGCCCTTGTATGGCACAGACTTCTCCGGCGGCAGGTTGAATTCTGACTCGCCGAAGACCGTGGAACAGGTGGTCACGACACCCGCCCCGGCCGGGTCGTCGACGAGGGTCAGATCGACGATGTTGGTCACGCCGCACTCCGTATCGGGTAGAGGCGCGCCCTTGATCATCACCGTCAGCACACGCCTCGAATTCCATCTGAAATGCGCCTGCTCGACGGTCTTGCCTTCCTCTTTGACCAGGAACGTCGCATATCCACCCTTGCTCTGGTCATACTTCGCCCTCGCGTCAGGGCTGTCGGTCGACCCCATGAAAGAGTAGTCGCCGAAAGTGACCGAGAGAAATAGAGGAGCACCCGCCGCAGGAAACGGGACATCAGTCGCAATCGTCGTCCTTATCGTGACGTTGAAGGTGTCCTTCGATACCGAAAGACCTTGTTTCTTCTCACGCATCTCCTTGTGCGTCGAACTCATCTTGATCTTCCCCGCCAGGTCATCCATCTTGGCGAACAAGGCGGTCAGCGTGGCGTCACCGTCAAGAGTGACGGCCGTAGCCGCCGACTCCGCATCGTCAACAACCGCGCTTCCCGAAACTGTCCAGCGCAGGAAATCCCATCCATCGGCACCGAACGCCATCACGTCCATGCCGGCGCCCTGCCGCATGATGACAGTGCTGCCGGCGGCGGGAATCGTCTCGCCAGAACCGTCGGGGCTGACGGCCATGAGGAGCGTCACAGGTGGCATCGTCGTGAATGTGGCCGTGATCGTGGCATCACCCGTGAGGATGACCGTGGTAGCCGCCGCTCCGTCGTCCGCGACAAATGCGGGCCCCTCAGTCTTCCACACGTCGAAGTAGTAGCCGGCTACCGGTGTGGCGACGATCTCAGTCGCCACACTTGTTGTAACCGTCGAGACTCCCGCGGGCGTCGTCGCGCCGGAATCGGCGGGAAACACCAGCATCGTCAGCTTCACCTCCGGCGGAGCCCCGGCGAAGCTGGCGGAGACGAATAGCATCGCACACGCCAGGAAACATCCGAACTGCCTCGCCGTCCTCATACCCACCTCCACGATGTAGTATCGCAGAGAAAAAAATCTATCTGCCAAGATGCGACCGATCACATGCCTTCAGCAAAACACATCTTTCCATATATTTATCTACCACCGTCTTGCGGAGAACTCAAGCGTGGGCGCATGGGTATCCGCCTCCTTTCCATCCATCACCGCGAAAGCTCCAGGATGCCGGCGTTGCCGACTTCCCATGTGCAGGCACCGGTCCCCTGCCACAGCAGCCACAGGTCGTCCGCCGACTTCCGCACGCTCAGGTTGAAGGCGAACCTCGTACGCTTCGCCGGATCGATCCCCAGCGAGGCGAATGGAATCCGCCACTCCGCCGTCCAGCGCGTGGCGTCTACGATTTTCGCCTTGTACCCGACGCCCTCGACGGCGCGCTTCGCCGCCGCAGCAGGCGCACCCGCCTCCTCCACACTCTGAAAGAAGCCAGAGGGAAAGCCGCGTAGCACCAGGATCGGCGCATCCTTCCCCGCCGACGTGTCGCGAATGGCGATCTCCACCGCGTCATCCTGCCCCCACTGGTCGCCCGGGCGGATCGGGAACTTCGCACTGACCGAATTGCTGAAAGCCACGTACAGCGCCGCGTCATCCCATTGGATCCATGCGCCACTCGTCGGTGACACCTTCTCGCCCTGTATCCCTTGCTCGATCAGCATGCCCTTCGCGGGATCCAAACCGCACCACTCAGCTGGCGCCAGAACTCCGTCGATCTCCACCGGAGCGGCCGTTCGGGGCGCCTTGAAGACGACAGGGTCCTTCCGTGCCGGCTTGGGCGGCGTGCCGGGTGGTGTCGCCATCGGGCGCACCTCGTGGACGACGGGCCAGGAGACGCGATCGGCGTCCTTGCGCAGCCCGATCTGCTCAACGGGGATGCGCGTGAAGCCCACGGCGAACGCCGGCGAGTCGTCCTTCAGCTGGAAGTTGAGCTTCCCGGCGTCGACGAATTTCGGATCCTGATCTATCAGATTGTCGGTGAACATGACCAGCGGCTTCGCCTTCGCCTCGAAATCGCCACAGCGACCGCCCACGCAGATGTTGCGGGCGATCACGTTGCCCTTCGGCGCCATCGGATCGTCCTCCAGCAGGGTGGGCAGTTGCGGGTACCGCTCACTCCACGGCGGCGTCTTGTAGGGCATATCCTCCAGCCCCGCCCGCAGACCGTCGCCTCCGCGGGCCGCCCACCCGAGTCCCCGGGCGTCCACATGCGTAGCGGGGACGCAGTCAACGAAGACGTTGTTCTCGATGACGCAGTCGCGGCCACCACCGATCATCGCCGCCCGCGTCACCTTGCAGAAGACGTTGCCGTAAACGAGGGTTCCGCAGAACTGGTCGTCGAGGTACACCCCGACGCATCCCCTCCCCTCGAAGCCGTTGATGTGATGGAAGTAGTTGTGGCGTATGATAGTGCCTCGCATGCTCCAGTTGCGCCCCGCGTAGATCGCGCCGGCATCGTTGGACTCGTAGCAGACACTGTGGATCTCGTTGAACTCGATGAGATGATCGTTGCCGCCGAATCCCATGGCCATGTGCGGGGCGTTGTCGATCAGATTATACGAGGCGCGGTTGCCCACGCCGTGCAGCGTGATCCCCGGCCGGTACATCCGCGTCCAGCGGGCGTAGTGGTGGATATGGTTGTTCTCCGCGAACAGCCCGCCCGGCGTCAACGACTTGCGGTCACCACCGGTGAGATTGACGCCGCCGCCGGCCGTCTCGTAGATGTCGCAACCGACCACACCGTGCCCGTGGCCGGAGGCGTCGACCCCGGCGTTGCCCGTGTTACGGATGACGCAGGAGGCGACGAGCACCCCTCTGCCGCCGCTGATCGTCACGGCTGAGCCACAGGCGGCCTCAAGGATGAAACCGCGGAAGGTGATATGAGAGGCGTCCTTGCATTCGATGATCCGAGGAGAGATCGAAAGCAGCGCCGTGCCCTGGTCGATCGGCGCGGGTGGCCAGAAGTACAAAATGCCCGCCTCGCGGTCAAGATAATACTCCCCGGGGACATCCAACTCCGCCAGCAGGTTGAACGCATAGTACCATTGGTTTTTGCGGTAGCCGTACGTATGGGCAGGCGGGGCCAGCGTGATCACCTTCCGCTCCGTGTCGATGGCGTCGATACGATGCCGCTGCTCGGCCCAGTCCCAGAACCAGTAGCCGTGCAGCCAGGGATCCTTCTCGCCAATCCAGCGAGAGGGACGGTCCCCCTCGTAGCTGAACATGCCGACCTTGTCGCCTACTACACCGTGGATTCGATGCGGCGCGCCCCCCACGACGTCCACGATCCGGACAAACCCCTCGTTGGGCCAGCGGGCGACGGTCATCGGCTTGTCCTGGAAAAACAACTCATGCCGTTTGCCGTCGGCGGAAGGATCTCCGAAGTCACTGACGCCAAGCGCCTTGAGATCTGCCATCAGCACCTTGCCGCGGGCGCCTTCGTCGAGTCGCGTTAGTGTGTCCGGGGCCGTGACCGGCTGAAAGTCCGTGATCTGCCGCCCACCGACCAGACGCACCTCCATCCCCGTTTTGGCCCGATAGATGATCGGAGCCTCGACCGTCCCGGAATCCTTCGCCGCAAGCTTGAACGGACTCGTCAACTCGTACACGCCGGGCGCCATCTCCACCGTGACGCCCCCCGAGGGCAGCAGCCCCGCCTTCTTGAGCTTTCGGATCTCGTCCCGAGCCCGCTCGAGCGTGGCGAACGGCGCGGCGGCCGCGCCCGACCCCGCATCGTTCCCGTTCGGGGCCACGAAAAGATTCAAGGACTGTCCACTCATCACCATGGCGCCACCTATATGTAATATGGAAAAAAGAAACATGCGTGCCGCAAGACGACAAGACTGAAAGCGGCGTCGAGCCGACGCACTCCGAAGGTCTCGTCCGCGGCGGACAAGACGAATAAAGAAGCCACCGTTCATTAAACTGTCTGCCTTCTGTGCGGTCTCTGTGTTCTTTCGCGGCAATTGTATCATTTCACTCAATGGACTTCGCGCAGCGGAACCCGAGAAAATGGCTGGCGTAACCGGGATACGGTCTGAAGCGGTATGACGAATGGGCGATGTGCGGCTCGCCGGTGAAACTGCCGCCGCGGGCGACGCGGCGCTCCGTCGAGGCGGGATCCTCCCGGCCGTCTGTGCCGACGTACGGATAGGGTTTGAACACGCTGCTGGTCCACTCCCAGACGCTCCCGGCCATGTCAAGACAACCATACGGCGACGCGCCGGCGGGATACTCCCCGACCGGCCCCGCGGCGTCCTGCCCGAAACGCAGCTTCCCGTAGTCCAGCGTACTGCCCCACGGATACTTGCGTCCGTCCATTCCGCGCGCCGCCTTCTCGAACTCGGCTTCCGTCGGCAACCGTTTGCCCGCCCATCCGGCGTACGCCGCGTCGCCGAACCACGTCACGTTGACCATGGGAAACTGCTCCTTGCCCGCCTTCGGACGCCACATGCCATCAACCTGCTCGATGGGACTGTACTGCGGCAGGCCGAGATAGCTGTGCCCCTCGCCGTCTTTGACCGTTTTGACGGCGTTCAGGAAAGAGGCATAGTGGGCGGTAGTGACCTCAAGCTTGTCAACCAGAAAGGCAGGCAGGACGACTTTGTGGACAGGTTTCTCGTCGCGGTCCTCGTCGAGGTCTTTCCCCTCACCGCCCATGACGAACTCGCCGGCGGGAACCAAAACCATTCCGTCGCTCTCCTTCACCGGAGCGTCCGCCGCCCGGACGGCGAAGGCCAGCGCAAAGACCGCGCAGCACACCGACAAGAAACAACCGTCCGCCATGAGGCGCGCTCCCCCTCTGGAAATAGTTGCCAGGCCGTTTAATCGCAATATCAAAGGTTCAGTTGTGCCAAAAATTTCAACGCTCAAATCTTAACTTTCAACGTCAAACCATTTGAATGCTGGATGTTTTTCCTGATTACAAGCTATATTGGTCAGGCACGTGTTCGATACTCATTTGCCAAAGGCGGGCTTCACCCGCAACCCAAGTGCGAGAGAATAGTACCGAAGAAAATTTTGTCACCAAAATTTTATTCTAATACATTTCCGACGTGACACTTGCGGCAACTAATCTTACAAACGACTTAGGCATAGAATACGCATGAGGAAATGTCTAAAAGGAGACGCAGCATGAATACAACCACACGTACGGCCGTCTTGTTAGGTCTGTCACTTGCGCTCGCAATTCCGACCCCGGTTCCGGCACAGACGATTAAAGATGCGAATGACGGAACAATTCTCAAGCAGATACTCATCTGTGGCCGTCATAGCATACGCACCGCCACAAAGGATCCATCCCAATTGGCCGCGTTCGCGGTTGACGCTTACCCCAACTTCGTCACGGAAACAGGGGCCGTTGTCACTACGGGATACTTGACGCCGCGCGGGCGGCAGGCGGAAGTCCTCCTCGGCGCCTACTTCCACGACTATCTGCTCCACGAGGGGCTCCTGACGGACAACGCGCAAGAGGATTCGGCGCGGTCGTACTTCCGCGCCGCCCCCATTGAGCGGACCAACGTCACTGCCGCGGCGTTTCAGGCTGGCGTGATTCCGAGCGTGACGGCGCCGATGGTGCACTCTTTTCCGATTTCGCCTGACCAACTCCCGACGGATCCGGTCTTCGACCCCATCTTCACCAAAGTGGTGACGGTCGACACCGAGCGCGCCGTGAGCGAAGCCCAGGGGATTTACAATAACGGCAATGCCCTGCTGTCCGCCAACAGCGGCGAGTATTCCCTCATTCGCAGCGTGCTCTTCGGTTATTCATTAGGAACGCAGCCACCACCGTCCACGCCAGACGGGAAGACTGATGTGACCTCTGAGTCAATCCCGCTTACCGCCAACACGACATTGTATACGGGAAACGTCATTAATATCGGTGGACTCTCAGACGTCCTTGACGCCTGCGATCCGTTTGTCATGCAATACGCGGATGACTTTCCGCTCGACCAGGTGGCGTGGGGGCGCCTTTCGCCGGACACGCTTTCCCAGCAGACCCGGATCGTGAATCTTCAATTTAGCATTGAAATGCGATCGCCCTACCTCAACCAGCTGCAAAGCTCGAATTTCGCCTCTCACGTCCTTCGCACCATTGAGCAAGGGGTAAAAGGCAGGAACGTCCGAGGCGCGTTTGGAACCGCCGCCTCACGATTGCATGTGATCATCAGTTCCGACGCCTATATCGCTGGATTGGCGGGACTTCTCCGCCTGCACTGGCAGCTGCCCGGCTATCAACCGGACTTCTGTTCTCCGGGCGGCGCGCTTGTCTTCGAACTGCGGCAGTCAATAAAAACGAAAGAGCATCTTGTCCGCGTGTTCTACACCTCGCAAAGCTTTGACCAACTGCGCAACCTGACGCCGCTGACGCGTGAGAACCCGCCGAAGACCATGCAGCTTCTGGTTCCGGGAGGGAGCAATTCGTCCACGGATTTGGATGTCAAGTTCAAGACCTTCCAGAAGCTTTGTAAAGGAGTGATCGATCCGAAGTACGTGCAAAATCCCGCGAAAGAGCCCCAGCCTGGCGTGTTGGTGTTGCCCGAATCCTCCCCAAAATGATTCAGCGGCGGCGGGTGCCGCCGACCGGAGTTTGGACAATCTCTGAACTCCTGTCTCGTCCGCTGCGGACGAGACCTTCGGAGTGCGGCGGCTCGACGCCGCTTTCGGACGGGCGGCTTGACGCCCGCCTTCATGGCCGGTCGAGACCGGCCATCAAAAGCGGTCTCAAGCGACCGCACTCCGAAGGTCAGACTGCGTCTGACGTAGATTCCTCAAAATCTTCGCAACCCAAAGTAAATTTTCAACTTTACAGGATATAATCACGCCAGTGCGGTTGTGTGCCCGAAGCCCTTCAGCGACACGGCGATCTGCGTGGGCTTGATCTCAACCTCCTCGAAGATCACCACCTCGTTGGCGGTCTTCAGCCAAGAAAGTGGCAGCCACAGCGACTTCTGCGGGCCGAGATTCCAGTAACGGCCGACATTGTGTCCGTTGAGCCAGACGCTGCCCTTCACGGCGTTGTCGCCAATATCGAGACGAACCGCCCCGTCGAATTGCACAGGAAGCTCGAACGACGCCTTGAGCCAGACAGGCCCCTTGACGACCGCGGCGTCCGACCGCTCCCAGGTGGCGGGACCGGGGTTCGCCCAGAAGTCGATCCCCTCGCCCTCGACAAGCCCGGTGCGCATCCGCCATCCCTCGAGCTCCTCGCCGTTCATCCACACCTGCCCGAAAATCCCCTTCGGCTCACAGAGCGGCAGGTCGAACTCCGCGCCGCTGTTGAACATGCCAAGATTCTCGACGAGTAAGGCGAGCGTGTGCGCTCCCCGCTCCAGCGTCGGCATCACGCTCCACTTCAGATGCGAATGCGATCCGCGGACGCCGATGTATTTTCCATCGACGAACACCAGCCCCCGATCCTCCGCGCCGCTGAAATGAATCATCTGCGGCCCCGCGTCCCGCACCCGCAACGTCGTCCGGTACCACGCCCGGCCGTTGCCATGCGAGAAAGCCGCCATCGGCTGCGGACGCGCCGACGCCGTCCACGCCGAGTCGTCAAACCCCGGCTCCTTCTCGGGCAGCGCCAGACTGACATGCAGATCCGCAAGCGGGAGATTCTTCTCGCCGAACGACGCCGCGTACTTCGGCGTAATCCGGAAAAGACGAGTGCCGTCAAGCCGCCAGCAGGGTCTTTCCTCGCTGGACGAGACCACCAGGCGGAGTTTCCCCGTGTCGACCGCGGCATCCTCGATCCGGTCCGGCCCCACGACAAGCTCAGCAGGCGCGCCGGGAAGCGCCACCACCCAACTGCGAGCGGCCGTCCGGCGGTTGACGACCACCACATTCAACTCTCCCGCGTCCGAGACGATCACCGCATGTGACGGCTCGTCCGCCCGCGGCACCTCGATCTCAAGCCGAAGCCCACCCGTGATTTCCGTCGACGTGAAACAGGAATCCGACGACACGCGCCGCGTCTTCCCTGGTGTGGCAATCTCGACCCATGCCTTCGCTCCGGCGTCACCCTGTAGCACAAGAGCCGACGCGGCGGAAAACACCTCAAGGTTCGACATCTCCTTGAGGGTAAAGCTGTTGGCGAGCGGAAGATTTCTGACGGTCCATCTGACCGCCCCCGCCGGAATCGACATGTCGACGCAGGCCTGATCCTTCTCCATGTCGGCGATCTTCGCCTTCTCCGCGCTGTGGTTGACATAGAAGACGAACTCGGCGCGGGGACCGCGGCGCACCACCTTGAGCAGCCCCGGCGACTCCTTGCTGATCTCCGGCATCCCCGCCATGGCGAACTCCTCGATCGCCAACGGAGCGAGCTTCGTCTTGAACAACTCGTACTTCCCGCTGAAAAGCCCGTCGTCAAGCACCGGCGCCCCGGGCCCGTACAGGGTCGTCATGAAATTATCGTCCGAACAAATCGAGCAGCCATGCCAGTAGCCGAAGTGCGCCCCGCCGGAGAAGACGAACGCAGTCAACCCGCCCGCGCCCCCCGCGGCGATCTCGAGGCCGCCATGCAGAGCCCGCCCGTCATCGTAGATCGCCGAGCCGTTCCGGCCCCACCAGTCGAAGGCGGCGATCCAATACTCGGTGACGAACAGCGGGGCGTCCTTCTGCAGCCCCCTCGCCTTCGCCAGATTGGCGATCCCGTTGCCGCCGAAGTTGCAGCACAGATTGATGCCGTCATACTTCCGGGGCTGCAGCCGCGCGAACTGGATGAAGCTGTCGCAGTTGATGATAGGAACAGTTACGCCATGCTGCCGCAGTCCGTCGCGCAGATGGAGCACATAGGGCTCCTCCTGGTACGGGCCGAAGTGGCCGTATTCATTCTCGACCTGGGCGAGGATGACGGTCCCGCCAACCCCGATCTGATGCTTGGCGATGATCGGCGCGATTTTGTCCCACCATTTGTCGACGTACGAAAGATACAGCGGATCCTGCGTCCTCGGACGGATCCCCTTTTTGGCTC
>CAYTFM010000095.1:10336-27188 GCA_964436735.1 uncultured Victivallales bacterium
ACGCGTTGCAGATGTAGGGACCCGGACGCGCCACGACGTACAACCCCAGCTCCGCGCAGAGACGCAGGAAATGGTCAACGTCCTTGTCGCCAGCGAAATCCCATTCCCCCTCCGCCACCTCGTGATAGTTCCACGCCATGTACACCGACACGGCGTTGAAACCGGCGCATTTGAGCTGGACAAGCCGCCGCCGCCAGTCGCCGGCGGTCATCTTGAAGTAATGCATCTCACCCGACAGCAGCCACGTGGCCGTGCCGTTGACGCGGTAGCAGTTCGGAGTCCAGTCGATGGGGTCTTTCATTGATGGTCCTTTCTCGTATGTGGTGAAGAGGGTTCAGGGTTCGGGGTGAACTCACCAGACCTTGAACACATCATGATTAAAAATTAATAAGCATGGCTTTGATCGTCGTTCGACACAACTTGGCTTCGGTGTTCGGTCGTCGCACCTATTTCCTGAACCCCGAACCCTGGCTCCTTCGCACTTCCTCTATTCCCGTAGTTCAGGCTCCGCGCACGACGTCGACGGGCAGGTCCAGGCGCGGCGCCTCGAGCCCGTCGCGCTGGAGCTCGATCTGGCGCAGAAGGCCGTCCACGGTACGCTCCGCGCCGAAGACCAGCCAGGCGGTCACCGGCACCGGACTGAACAGTTCGATCTCGGCGTTCTTGTGCACGGTGAGCTTGAGCTGTTTCGGCACCTTCACCCTTTTCTCAAGCAGGGCGTGAAATACACCCGGAGCGATCGTGTCGGGAAACACGAACAGTCCGTCGGGGCGCCGGGACGACGCCAGCAGCCGCGACATCCCCTCGTACCCCCAGCGCTCGATGGGAGTGCGCTCCGCTGGCGCCACGATCCAATCGGGAGCCGTCACAAGCCCCAGGGCCGCGACCTCCTCAAGGAACTTGGCGTAGAAGGGGTGATCCCTGAATGGTCCGCCCTCCGCCTTAATCCCCTTCGTCTCGCCGTGCGACACGACGCCGACCGTCCGGCAGCCGGCCGCCTTCAACTCCTCCAAAGCGAGCCGGATCATCAATCGGTCGTCAAGCCCGACGCTGCCGGGAACGGACGTCCCCGCCATCATGGCGGTGGGCACTCCCATCCGACGGACCCACTTCAGATTGTACTTGTTCAAGGAGGTGGCGATCAGGGCCTGTGTCATGTGCTCGCGCATCAGACGCGCCATGTCCGGCGGCGGCGTGGTCTCACGACTCTCGGGCCGCGTGTCGAACCAGGAATAGCAGTTCACCCCCATGGAGCACAGCCGCGCATAGAGGCCGATATGAACCCGCGAGGAAAACGAGTTCCGCGCGTCAAGCGCGAGCGGCACGTTGTGGTAGAGCGCCACCGAGTTCAAGCGGTCGGACCGCGCCCGCACGAACGTGCCGAGGCGGGGACGGCGGGCGATCAGCCCCTCGGACACCAACGGCGCCACCGCCGACTGCACCGTGAAGATGTTGGTGCCCCAAAACTGGGCGAGCTCCCGCACCGTGGGGATCTTGTCGTTGGCCTTCAGCCTGTCCTGGCGGATCAGCGACCGCAGGAAAATCGTGATCTGCCGCTGCAGCGACTCGCCCCGCCGCGGCGTGAAGGTGGTGTAGATCGCATCCATATCTGCCCCCCCTGTCATAAAATCCGAAACTCAAAGCACGAAATCCGAAACAGCGGGAAACGCTGTTGAACTGTCTTGTTTCATTCATTCGGAATTCGAATTTCGAATTTACTTCGGATTTCGATATTCGGATTTCGGATTTGCGTACAATCCAGCCTTATAACATTACTATCATTCCTAACAGTATACCACGCCCCCCCATGCGCCGCAAGCTGCCGCGCAAATCTGGACGCCATGCGCCGCTGTTGACAAACCGCCGCCTCGGCATTATTTATAACATACCTAACAATACCAAGGAGCGGCCATGCGATTCGTCAACGACTTCCCCTACATGCCCACCGGAATGGAGCTCGACCAGATATGGTTCTGCGGCGGACGCGTCGGCGCGGCCGTCGGCGGACACGGCGGACTGACCAAGCTCACGTACTACGGACGCCAGCCGATGGGCGGCGCGGAGTTCTTCCACGCCGACCCGGTCGCGGCGTGGACCAAACTCTTCCGTCCGTGCGTGATGGTCGACGGCGTCCCCTACCACCCCGACTTCAACAAAACGACGATCTTCCCCTTTGGCTACCGCTCGGAGGGCAGCGCGGCCGGCGTCGTGTTCCAGCATGAGCTCGTGCTCCTCAACGACACAGTCGTCCAGCGCGTCAAGATTCTGAAGAACCCGCACAAGGCGAAGCTCACGCTCCGTCTCGTCTTCCACGGAGGCCCCGCGCAGACAGGCCGCTCCTTCCGGACATGGACGAAATTCGAGAAAATGCCGAAGGCGGAGGCGTTCGTCGCCCGTGCCGCCGACAGCGTGACGTACCCGAAGGAGGACAAGAAGGCGAAAAAGGCGCTCACGCAACGCGCCTCCTTCGGCACCCACGACGTCGAGCGCGCCGATACCTTCATCGCGGTCGGCTCCGACCAACCCGCCGCCTTCACCACGATGCATGGCGGCTTCAAGCACCATATCGACACGAAGCCGATCAAAGGCTCAGGGGCTTTCTTCATCTGCTTCACATGGGACAAGGCATCTGTCACACGCCGCGTCGGCGAATTGCGCACAACACTTGATGTGGAATGCGACGCCATGTTCGCCAGCGCGGCCGCCCCGCGCCCCGCGGTCCGCCTGCCGGACAAACCGCTCCAATCCTTTCTCGCGCAGCTTCCCGGCGTGGTCGACGCCCTGCGGGTCGCCGACATCCCCGGCGGGATGCGCGCCTCGGCTGGGCACTACTGGATCTGGGGATGGGACAGCATGGTCTTTTCGAAAGGGCTGATGCTGAGCGGCAAGGCGGCGTTCGTGGAGCAGATGCTGGAGTTCTACCAAGGACTTGCCGACAAAAGGTTAGGAATCCCGTATGCGTTCAACACCGAATTGACACCGCTGCTCGCCATGGCCTTCACCGCCCAGACGCTCTACGCCGTCATGCTCTACAATCATTTCTGCGCCACGCGCGACCTGAAGACGCTGCGCCGCCACTTCCCCTTCGCCCGCTGGATCGTGGAGCAGGCCATGGCCCGCGAGGTCCGCGGCAGCGGCCTGATCGACGGCCCGTCGCTCTTCCCCGACTTTCCCGAACTGCTTGGCCACGACGGCAACGACCTGAGCGTCTTCAACAACAGCATCTTCTATCAGGCGCTGCTGGCGACACGCGACCTCGCGCGGGTTCTCGCGGAGGCGGACGGTGACCGCAAGCTGGACAGTTTCGCCACCACGCTGGAGGCGACCGCCGACCGCTGCCGCGCGAGCTTCGACAAGGTGTTCTGGGACAAGAAGGCGGGGTATTTCTTCGACTCCGCCTCGAGCGTCGACTTCTCGCCGCGCCGCTGCCATCCCTCCTATGCGATCCTCTGGGTGACGCCCTACGCCACCGACCTCGTGGCAAAGAACCTCGACTCGATCGCCTCCTTCATGGCCGATCATTTCGCCAATCCGCGCGGCATCTTCCATTTCCCGCCAGAGGAGCAGGAGGCGTTCCTGAGCGACGGCAACCAATGCCAGGCGTTCTATCCTGTCATCGAGCCGTTCTACCGCAACGTCATGACGCTGGCGGGCAGACGGAAGGAGATCGAGGCGTGGCCCAAGGTCGTCGAATGGTACTGGCTACGCAACACGATCCCCGAAGGGCTCACCTTCGACGCCGTCAACGCCAGCGACCTCACCCCCGACTGCCCCGGCGGCAAACAGCCGTTCGCCGGCAAAGCGTGGTACGAATTGTTCTTCACCGCCTACGCGGGAATCGACCTCGATATCAACGGCCTCGCCGTCCGGCCAACGCCCGTCACGGCCCCCGTCGAGATCTCGGACCTCTCCGTGGGAGGGCGGCCGCTCAGCGTCAAGATCACCGGCAAAGGAGCGGGTGGCGTCAAAGCCACGCTCAACGGAAAGCCGCTGTCCTCTCCCATCCGGATACCGCTCGACGCCCTCGACAAAAAACGCAACACCCTTGCCGTCACGCGGACGACGCGGTAAAGTTTGTGAATGCGCGGCCTCGCCGCATTTGAAGCGGCGAGACACCGCTTCAACGTCAATGGAACCGGAGCCGAGTTGCCCAATCTATGAAAGTTGACCAGCGCCGAAAACAATTTTGTACCGATAATTTTTTCCTCTGCCATTTCCGTCACCACCTCGCGGCAACTATTCATCAAACACCACAGGCATAGCTCATTGTCAGGAAATTGCATAAAGGAGTGAAACGACGATGGAGATCATCACGACGGACAAAGCCCCGGCCGCCATCGGCCCCTACTCTCAGGCGATTCGGACAGGGAACCTCTTGTTCTGCTCGGGACAACTTGGAATCGATCCCGCCACAGGCAAGCTGGCCGGGGATGACGTCCGGAGCCAAACGGTCCAGGTCCTCAAAAACATCCGAGGACTGCTCGGCTCCGTCGGACTCGACCTGCGCAACGTCGTGAAGACCACGCTCTTCCTCGCCAGCATGGACGACTTCAAGACGGTGAACGAGCTCTACGGCGCGGAGTTCTCCGACCACAAGCCGGCCCGTTCGACGATTGAGGTCTCGCGGTTGCCGTTAGGCGCGAAAATCGAGATCGAGTGCGTCGCCGCCGCAAACTGAGTAAGGAGTCGACAGTATGCGTATGAGCACATCACATTTGTTGCGAATTCTTCCAATCGCCATGCTGGCAGGACACGCCGTCTGCGGGGCCGCCGAGACAACAGCAGGCGACGATCTGCGCGCGCTTTTCGCGCGGGCGGCCGACGGCGCGCCGATCCGGGCGGCGGCGATCGGCGGCTCGATCACGCAGGCGGGCGGCGGCTGGATCGAGCCGTGGCTGAGCAAGACGTTCCCCGCAAGCCTCGTCGTCATGCGCAATGCCGGCATGAGCGCGACGGGAAGCGCCCTTGGCATGTTCAGAATCGACCGTGACGTCATCGCCACCCAACCCGACCTTGTCCTGATCGAATACGCCGTGAACGACGGTGGCGGTGCCGAAGAGGACGTGGTGTGGACGGTCGAAAGCTGCGTCCGACGCCTCAAAAACCTTCCCCGCCCCCCCGCCATCGTGATGCTTGAGGCGGCGAGCCGCCAGCGTCCGCTTGACGCCATCCCGCCCCAGCGGAAAGTCGCCGACCACTATGGCCTTCTCACCGTCGACCTCAACAAGGCCGTCCAGGAGAAACTGGCCGCCGAGAATCTGAAATGGGAGGATCTGCTCAGCGACGACGTCCACCCGAACGCGAAAGGGCACACCTTCTACGGTGAGCGGATCGGCGCGGCGTTGCAGCCGTTCGTCGGCCCGCAGAAGCCCGCCGCGCCGCGTCCCCTGCCTCCGCCGCTGTCGAAGCGGCCCCTGATCCTCGACGGCGCCCTCTCCTCGGTGCCACTGGGGGACGGCTGGACGAAGGAGCATGCGCTTCCCGCCTGGTGGAACATGTTCTTCCTGGGCGTCACCGCCTGTAAAACAGGGGGGAACGTTCTGGAGATTCCCTTCCGCGGAACTGTCGTCGGACTTTTCTACGCCCTCGACGAGTCGTACGGACTGCTGTACGCAGGAGTCGACGGCGCAAAGCCTCACATGCTCACGTGCAACAACCGCAAGGGATACACCTATTCATTGCTGGCAAACGACCTGCAGGCGGGCGAACATGTGCTTCGGCTCGTGATACCGGCGGATGCCGTCGCTGGCGGCGTCAAACTCGGCTATGTGATGACCGGCGGCGACACCGACGCTCACCCCGTGGCGGCGACGCGCCGCGGCGACTACGACGCGAAGAAGCTGGCGGCACTGTGCATCGGCGCGGTCTCCAATAAGGCGTGGGCGTGGGTCGGCCCGTTCGGCGACGTCTCGAAGCCCTGGCCGGCAAGCGACACCACTCTGCCCAACCTTCAGACGGTCTTCTGGCCTGAGGCGGCCTTCTCCGAGGGACGCCCCCCCATGAAGGCGACGGAGGAACAGGCGGGCGCGGCCGCCTGGCAGGTGCTCAAAGACGACTCACTCGTGGTCGACCTAGCCAAACTGACGGGCTTCAAGGACCGGGGCGTCAACTATGCGTGGACGGTCATCGAGTCTGACGGACCAGTCACGCTTGAAGGCGATCTCATGATCGACTACTGGGGGAAAATCTGGGTCGACGGCATCCTCGCCGCGGACATCAAGGAGCACTCGGGGGGGCCTGTCAATCCGATCCCCGTCAAACTCCCCTTGCGCAAAGGCAAGAACAACGTGCTCGTCAAGGTTCATTCCGGCAGCCTTGGCTGCATGTTCTCGCTGCGGATCCCCGAGCGGCCCGCGTCAGTCCGCTTCGCGAATCCATTGTGACGCTGAGGAGCATAAGCCGCCACCTTCATTTCCCCGCACGAATCCCGCATCCGTCTTAAGCGCTTGCGCAGGCGACACCTTTAGATTAAATTAAACGTTTTACCCAGCGCACAAGGAACGAGGAGGCGACATACCATGTGGAACAATGGCAAGGCTGACGTATTCATTCCCGATTTGAAACCGCTCGAAGCGGCGCTCGTCCGCACCACCCATCTCGTGATCGCCGCCCATCAGGACGACATCGAGATCATGGCCTACCATGGGATCGCCGAATGTTTCGGACTAAAGGATAAATGGTTCACCGGCGTGGTGGTCACAGATGGAGGCGGCAGTCCGCGCGACGGCATCTACAAGAGCTTCACGGACGACGACATGCGGCAGGTGAGGATCGTCGAGCAGCGGAAGGCGGCGGCGATCGGCGAGTACTCCGCCCAAATACAGCTGTGCTATCCGAGCTCGGCCGTCAAATCCAACACGGAGAAGGGTGTCGTGGCCGACATGCTCTCGATCCTCGAGAAAACCACCCCCGAGGTCGTCTATCTGCACAATCCCGCCGACAAGCACGACACGCACGTGGCGACGCTCTGCAGGAGTCTCGAGGCACTGCGGAAGCTCGATCCCGCACGGCGTCCGAAGAAAGTCTACGGCTGCGAGGTCTGGCGCGGGCTCGACTGGCTCCCCGACGAGGACAAGGTGGCGCTCCCGACCGACAAATACGGCAACATCTCCGCCGCCGTCGTCGGCGTCTTCGACTCCCAGATCAACGGCGGCAAGCGCTACGATCTCGCCTCCGCCGGACGACGCCTGGCGAACGCCACCTACTTCGAATCGCACGCCACCGACCAGTTCTCCTCGGTCACCTGGGGCGTCGACCTCACACCGCTGGTCTCCAGCGAGGAGGACATCGCCGCCTATATGCTGAAATATGTCCGCAAGCTCGAAGAGGACATCACGAAACGCATCGCGAAGTTCAATCCCAACTGAGGGTTGAAAGAGTTCTCGGTGTTCAGGGTTGAGGCTCAAAAGCTGTTGCATCCGATTCTCTTCATTCGCTTCTTTCGACAGGAATAAAAAAAGGGGGGAGCACACCAGATTTTCCCAATAGAATCCCTGAACCCCGAAACCTCCCGACTTAGGCGTCCCCCTCACATGGACAAAACAGAGACGCACACACATTCCCTCCCCAAAGAGCCGCTGCGCTCCTCCGAGCTTGGCGACGCAGTGCTTCTCCGCACGTTCGACCAATCTCCCATCGGCGCGGCGATCGTGTCGACGGACCACCGCTTCCTCCGGGCGAACAGCGAGCTCTGCCGCATCCTGGGATACACAGAGGAGGAGTTGACACAACGTCGCTTCACCGACATCACCCACCCTGATCACCTCTCCGCCGACACGCAGGAGGTCACCCGTCTCCTCAAGGAAGAAATCGACCACTACACCACGGACAAGCGGTATCTCCGCAAGGATGGCGGCACCGTGTGGGGACACACATCCGTGCGCCTGCTCAAGGACCAGCAGGGAGTTCCCCGCTACCTCCTGCCAATGATCGAAGACATCACACAGCGGAAGAAGGCCGAGGAGCACACACAGCTCACACTCCAGGTGCTTGAACTACTCAACTCTCCGCGCGACTGGATGATGAAAATTCCAGAGATCCTGTTCCACGTGAAATCCCATATCGACTTCGAGGCGGTCGGCATCCGCCTCAAGGAGGGAGAGGACTTCCCCTATTTCGTGGTCAACGGTTTTTCCGCCCACTTCGTCGAAGCGGAACGCTCGCTGTGCGCGCAACTCCCCAACGGCCAGATTCTCCGCGAGGAGAACGGGAAACCGGCGCTTGAATGCCTGTGCGGCAACATCCTTCTCGGCCGCACGGATCACTCCCTCCCGTTTTTCACCGAAAGGGGCAGCTTCTGGACCAACAGCACGACACAGCTTCTCGCCTCCGTCACCCAAGAGCAGCTCCAGAATCCGTGCGGGCTCCGCGGGCGCTGCCACAGGGAAGGGTACGAATCGCTCGCCTTGATTCCCCTACGCTCCGGTGACGAAATCGTCGGACTTCTACACCTCTGCGACCGGCGCGAGGGGCGCCTCAACGAGGAGGTGGTCCACTTTCTGGAAAAGCTCGGCGACAGCATCGGCGTCGCCCTCGCCCAGCGTAACGCGGAACTGCGCCTGCGCGACAGCGAGATGCGCTACCGGGCGCTGGTCGAGACGACCGACACGGGATTTGTCATCATCGACAAGAACGGCATCGTCCTTGACGCGAACCAGGAGTATGTCCGCCTCACCGGACGCGGCTCACTCGACGACATCCGCGGACGGAGCGTCGTCGAGTGGACAGCCGAGTGCGAGAAGGAGAAGAACGAGGCGGGGGTCGCGCGCTGCTTCGCCGAGGGGCATATCCGCAACTTCGAGGTCGACTACGTGAGCGCGGACGGCAAGATCACCGCCATTGAGGTGAACGCGACCGTGGTTGACCTCGAGGGCGCGCCGCGCATCTTCACGCTATGCCGCGACATCACCGAGCGTCGGCGGAACGAGGAACGGCTGACGGCCACGAACCTGCGCCTCGAGGAGGCCCGCGCCCGCGCCGAGGCCGCCAACAAGGCGAAAAGCGAGTTCCTCGCCAACACCAGTCATGAATTGCGTACCCCGCTCAACGCGGTCCTTGGCTTCCTCGACCTCATCCATACGGAAAACCTCGACCAGAAACAAAAACAATACCTCGACATCGCCAGCAAAAGAGCAGCGGACCTTCTCGCCATCATCAACGACCTCCTCGACCTCGCCAGAATCGAATCGGAGCAACTCGACCTCGACGAGTCCGACATCGAAATCGCGAAAATCCTCCACGACGCCCTCGTGAACATCGAGATCGCCGCAAAGGATAAGGGACTGACGGTGGCAAGCCATATCGACACGGCCATACCAAAACTCCTGCGCGGCGACGGGCTGCGCATCAAGCAGGTGCTCATAAATCTTCTTGGCAACGCGGTGAAATTCACCTACGCCGGAAGAATAAATGTCGACGTGTCCCTCCTGACCGGCGGCGGCGGCGGAAACGGAGTCCACCATATCCGGTTCACGGTCGCCGACACGGGCATAGGCATTCTTTCCGACAAACTGGAGAAGATCTTCGAGTCCTTCTACCAAATCGACAGCGCCAGCACGAGAAAATTCGAGGGCACAGGCCTCGGACTTGCCATCTGCAAGCGACTTGTCGCGAAAATGCACGGCAGCATCTGGGTCGAGAGCGAACCCGGCAAAGGCAGCGCCTTCACCTTCGTCATCCCACTGAAGCCTCAGCGTGAGCCGAACCCCGACGCGAGGTAAATCCGAAAATCGAAGCACGAAATCCGAAACAGCGGGAAACGCTGTTTAAATTAGGCAGCTTCGCCACAGCTTGGTTTCAGTGTTCTGGTTTCAGGTTTCAGGACGTGACACTTTCCTGACACCTGAAACCTGGTGGCATTGCATTTTCTTAGCATTAAATTAGGGGCCCGGCTGCAACCACTCGCTCACACTCGTGGCTCTGTTCGGACGCCGCGAACCGAGCCCCGACTGTTACGGAGGGGTTACCACATTGAACGTCCTAAGCGTGAACTTTCTTGAGTTCATTCATTCGTGATTGGGATTTGGAAATTTCTTCGGATTTCGGTATTCGAGTTTCGGATTTGGAAAAGAATCCACGATCTCCAGCACCACCCTTGAAATCCGTGCGGTAATCAGTTAGGATAAGAGTGTAGCAAGATACATAAAGTTGTTGACAGAAGCCGATCAGATTATGGACATCATGAGCGCCACTCAGGATTATGCGTACTGGCTCGCCGCGTTCTACGCCGCGTTAGCCACCGCCCTCACCTCTATTCTTCGCAAGACGCTCGTAGCCCGCCTCGCCCTTGTAGCTATTCGCAAGGAGGATCCGGACTCCTGATAGGCCAGCACTAACTGCTCGTCGAACACAGGCCTTCCGGAACTCCGGAAGGCCTGTTTGTTTTTACACGCAAATTCAACGGGAGGAACACACAATGAAAAAGCAAAGAACGGGTGAATGCACACCGCAGTCAACGCAGCAACAATTCAGCAAACTGCTGATCCGCCCGGCGCGGACGGATGAGACGGATACGGTCGCCTCGATCCTGGGCGAGGCGGGCTCCTGGCTGGAGGAGAAAGGCGAGCCATTGTGGCGGCAAAACGAGCTGGACACCGTCGCCATCGCCGCGGACGTCGAGCAGAAGCAGTACTGGATCGCCTTCGCCGACGACGAACCGGCGGGCGTTGTCAGGTTTCAACTGGAAGACACCTTGTTTTGGCCTGACGAGCCCAACGACCGCGCCGCCTATGTCCACCGTCTGGCAATACGCAGGAAGTTCGCCGGCGGGGGACTGTCGAAGGCTCTGTTGCGCTGGGCCTCGGAAGTCGCTTTCGACAAGAAGCGTCAATATCTGCGCCTGGACACCGCCGCCGCCCGGCCGAAACTGCGGAAGGTCTACGAAGACTTCGGGTTCAGATTCCATAGTGACCGTCAGGTCGGCCCGTACCACGTCGCCCGCTACCAGATGCAATTGTTTTAGATTGAGGAGACACTCAGATGCGTGATGAGGCGACACACAAACAGTTGATCAGGGAGCAGTTCGCCCTGCAGGCGGTCCCATTCGCGGCAATCCCGGGGCACACCCAATCCATGCGGATGCTTGTCGAGATGGCGGGGGCATCAGGCGCCAACGAGGTTCTTGACGTGGCGTGCGGTCCCGGCATCGTCGCCTGCGAGTTCGCTCAACACTGCGGACGGGTCACGGGAATCGACATCACGCCGCGGATGATCGAACAGGCGCGGGAACGTCAGAAGAGCATGCTGTTGCATAATGTGACCTGGGAGGTCGGCGACATCATGCCGCTTCCCTTCGCCGACTCGAGCTTCGACATCGTTCTGACGCGCTACAGCTTCCACCACTTTCTCGCGCCCGCCCACGTTCTGTCCGAGATGGTCAGAGTGTGCAGGAGGGGCGGGAGCGTCGTGGTGGCCGATGTCGTCCTCCCGCCCGAGAAAACCGCGGCATACGATGAACTGGAAACGCTGCGCGACCCGTCACACGTCCACGCCCTGTCGTTCGAGGAGATGGCGTCGCTGTTCCAGCCACTCCCGCTTTCCAACGTCCGGACCGCCCGCTACAAGGTCGACCTGGAAGTCGAGGAACAATTGCGCGCCTCGTTCCCAAAACCTGGTGACGAGGAGAAAATCCGTGCTATCTTCAAAGCGGATGTCGGCGTCGACGCCTTGGGGGTGAACGCCCGCTGGCTGGATGGCGCCGTCCGTTATTCCGTGCCCATCACGATCGTGGCCGGAACCAAAACCAATTGCTGACGAGAAAGTTAGTTGCCATGGACACGTCACACGTGAGACCAATTCTTCTTGACATGCCAGAGTCGTTCGAGACCGAGCGCCTGTTGATTCGCTGCCACCTGCCTGGAGAAGGCGTCGAACTGAACGCCGCCGTGCGGGAAACTCTCGATTCGCTACGCCCGTGGATGCCATGGGCTCAGACGCCTCCCACAATTGAGGACTCCGAGGTGTACACCCGTCAGTCCCATGCCGACTTCGCCGCTAGAAGGGACTTCGCCCTCCGCCTTTGGCTCAAGGATGGGAAAACGCTCGTGGGGTGTAGTGGTTTGCACCCGCGCGGATGGGAGGTCCCCAAATTCGAAATAGGCTACTGGTGCAGATCGCGCTTTCAGCGGCAAGGGTATATTACTGAAGCGGTGAAGGCGATCGCCGAATTCGGTTTCGCCACTCTTGCCGCCAAAAGGCTGGAGATCAGATGCGACGCCCGGAACAGTGCCAGCAGCCGTGTCGCCGAGAGGGCTGGATTCAAAATGGAAGCCACCTTCCACAACGACCGCCGCTCCCTTGATGGCCAACTCAACGACACCCTCGTGTTCGCATTGACACGGGATTAGACCTCAACAGATTATGGAGCCTAAAATGGAAGCAATCGACTGGTCGAAAAAGAAGTACATCGTCGTGGCGCAGTGCCACATCGTCAAGGAGCGGTGCCCGGGGTTCTTCTGCGAACGCAGCTTCACGAACCGGACCGGCGGCTTCAAGGAATTGCCGGACGGACAGAACTACCGGATCACCTACCTGACGTGTGGGGGATGCTGCGGCCGCGCGCTGCAGAGCGCGCTCAGCCTGCTGGCGAAAAAGGCCGAGAAGTACGACAAGATCACCAAGGAGGAGATCGTGGTGAAGTTAGCCTCGTGCATCACCAAGGACAACTACCACGGACCACCCTGCCCGCATCTCGACTACCTTCAGAAGCTGGTCGGGAAGCTTGGCATCGACGTCTCCTTCGACACCCAGATATCGGAAAAGGCGGAGAAGAGACGCCAGGAGGGTGTCTATGCAAGGTAGACCAGGAAGAAGTGTTCAGTGTTCAGCGTCGAAAGAAACAAGGTGTCAGGTTTCAGGTGTCAGGAAGAATCTCCTTCTGAAACCTGACACCCGAAACCTGACACCAGTTACCTGGGAGTGTTCGGTGTTCGGGACAGACCAATGACCAATGACCAATGACCAATGACCATGCCAAAGCCACACACACATCCCAGACGCCGTCAGACGCCCAAGGCGATCATTTTCGACTTGGACGACACGATACTCTCATATGACGCTCCCGGGGAGCCTTGCTGGCGGGAGACCTGCGCCCATTTCGCCGACGCGATCGGCATGTGCGTCGACGAATTCTACCCGCTCATCCGCGAGGAGGCGGACGCGTACTGGCACGACGCCGAGCGGCACCGCGCGGGGCGCCTGGACCTTGTCGAGGCGCGGCGCAAAATCGCCGCCGCCGCGCTCAAGCGGATAGGCCGGTTCACCGAGGAACTCGCCTTGGGCATCGGGAGAATGCGCACCGAGCTGCACGAGGACGCCATCGCTCCTTTCCCGGGGGCGGTCGAGGCGGTCAGGGCGCTGCGCGAAACCGGCATGCGCCTCGCCCTGATCACCAACGGGGCGTCGTCACTCCAGCGGCGCAAGCTTCGACGCTACGATCTTGAATCGCTTTTTGAAAGCATTGTGATCGAGGGCGAATTCGGCGTGGGCAAGCCAACGCCCCGCGTCTTCCTGCACACGCTCTCGGTGCTTCGTCTGGAGCCGCGCGACACCTGGATGGTCGGCGACAATCTGCATCTGGACATCGCCCCCGCCCAGTCACTGGGGATCTCGGGCGTCTGGCACGACTTCCGGCGCAAAGGGCTGCCTGCGCACGCGGAGGTGATGCCACACCGCATCATCAACCACGTCAATGAGTTGTTGTAAGGTTTGAACGTAGGCGGCCGTACGGCCGCGACTGCAACCACTCGTTCACACTCGTGGCTCTGTTCAGGCGGCCGCACCTCCGTCCGAGCCCCATCCGTGACGGTGGGGCCTGCCGCACAGCAACACCATTTGACTTCCACCTGCATGCGCGATAGTGTCCGAGCAAGGAAACACCACATACCTCAGTGCTACGCGACCTTTTCCAATTCTACCTGGCCCAGCCAGACAATCTGCCCGCGCCCTTGGAGGCGTCGGTCCTCCGGGCATATCCCGAACAGAAGATCATCGCCTACGCCCTCTGCGACCTCGACCAGAACCAGCGCTTCTCCGAGCAGTGGTTGGTGCTGACGGGCGCTCATCTGCTGGTGGCGGGAAGCGAGCAGAGCGAAAGCTCGTGGGAGTTCCAGGCGTTCCCACTGCAGGAGATCGAGAAGTTCGAGCTCTTCGACGGCCTCTCGACCAGCTGCCTCAACCTGGTGGGCCCCGCCGAGAAACTGCTGGCGTCGACGCATTTCACGCGACGGCAAAGCCGGGCCGTGAGCAACCTGCAGTTCGTCGCCGAGCAGAAACGCAAGCAGCTCACCGGGGCCGAAGGGCGCGACACGGTCGCCAAAGACCTCGATCCAAAGGCCGAGTACCAGGACGCCATGCTGAAGGCGATCGAGGACGCCAAGGCGACGCTCCTGATGCCCAAACTCGGCGTCATGATGCGCCTGCTCTCCTATATGAAACCACACCGGCCCGCCGTCATCCTCGCCTTCACCATGGCCGGGCTGCTCACCTGCATCCAACTGCTCCCGCCCTACCTCATGCGGGTGCTGGTGGACGACATCCTCAAGCCTCTGGAGGGTGGCGAGTCGAAGAACGTCTACTACTGGCTCTGGCTGGTCATCGGCGCCCTGGCGCTGATCTGGACGGTGGGGGAGTTCTTCTCGTTCGTCCGGCTGCGCGTGATGTCGTTCGTGGGCGAGAAGATCTGCCGGCAGCTGCGCGAGGACCTCTACCGCCACATGCAGAAGCTCAGCCTCTCCTTCTTCGCCTCGCGGCCGACCGGGGCGCTCGTCTCGCGGGTGAGCTCCGACACGGACCGCCTCTGGGACTTCATCACGTTCGGCATCATCGACATCGGCATGTCGCTGCTGCAGATCGTCGGCGTGGCGGTGGCGCTGGTGCTGCAGGACTGGTCGCTGGCGATCCTCGTGCTGATGCCGGTGCCGGTCATGATCGTGATGTTCTATCTGCACAGCATCAAGATACAGGTCCATTTCCTGAGGATCTGGCGCAAGTGGTCGGCGATGACGGCGGTGCTCTCGGACGTCATTCCGGGCATCCGCGTGGTCAAGGCGTTCGCGCAGGAGGAGCACGAGGTCGACCGCTTCAACCAAAGGAACCGCGCGGTGGAGGAGGAGGCGCAGATCCTACACAAGCACTGGACGCGCTTCTGGCCGATGGTGGTGATGCTCATGCACACCTGCAGCCTGATCGTCTGGGTGGTCGGCGCGCCGCGCGTCATCCGCTACATCATGACCGACGGCGCCGAGGGAATGCCGCTCGGCTTGTTCCTCGCCTTCACCGGCTACATGTGGATGTTCTGGGCTCCCGTCCAGCACCTTGGCATGATGAGCCGCATGATCAACCGCGTCAGCACCTCCGCCTCGCGCGTCTTCGAGGTGCTCGACACCGTTCCCACCATCGTGAGCAAGACGGACGCGGTGGTCCCCCCGCCTTTCGAGGGACATGTGCGCTTCGAAAACGTCACCTTCTCCTATGACGGAATCCGGAACGTGCTCAAGGGGGTGAGCTTCGAGGTGAAGCCCGGCGAGATGATCGGCCTCGTCGGCCCCTCCGGCAGCGGCAAGACCACGCTGGTGAACCTGATCTGCCGCTTCTACGACGTGAAGGACGGGAAGATCGCCATCGACCACGTCGACGTCCGGGATATGGAGCTCGCCGCCCTGCGCCGCCAGATCGGCGTGGTCCTCCAGGAGCCGTATCTCTTCCACGGGACAATCGCCGAGAACATCGCCTACGGCACGCACGGCGTCACCCTCAAAGACATCATCAATGCCGCCAAGGCGGCCAACGCCCACGAGTTCATCTGTGGCTTCCGCGACAGCTACGAGACCGTCGTGGGCGAGCGCGGTCAGACGCTCTCGGGCGGCGAACGCCAGCGCGTCAGCATCGCCCGGGCGATCCTGCACGACCCGCGGATACTCATCCTCGACGAGGCGACCAGCTCCGTTGACACGGAAACGGAAAAGAAGATACAGGAGGCGCTCCAGCGTCTCGTCGCCGGGCGGACGACCTTCGCCATCGCGCACCGCCTCTCCACCCTGAGCGCGGCGAGCCGTCTCTTCGTCCTCGAGGATGGCAAGCTGATCGAGCATGGCACGCACGCCGAACTGCTCGCCCTGCCCGACGGCAAGTACGCGAAACTCCACAAGACGCAGGCGGAGCTGCAGGCGAGCATCGCGGTGTAATTTTTTGAGGAACAAAAATTTACATATAACACTATGTGGGATTAAGGGAAGAAACAAAGATGGACTCGATCGACATCTTCAAACGGACGGACGGACGTCTCGCGCTCCGGAGCGAGATCGACGGCAAGCCCGCCGAGACACCGCTCAGGGTCGTCTGCTGCTTCCCGTGGAGCCACCCCCGCGAGCTCATCAGCCTGCGCGACGACAAAGGCAAGGAGCTTCTCCTCGTCGAGCGACTCGACGAGCTGGAGCCGGCGCCGCGTAAACTGCTGGAGGAGGAGCTCGCCCGCAGCTTCTTCATCCCGCGGATCACCGAGATCTTCGAGGTCCACCGTCAAGCCGAGCTGTTCCTGTGGCGCGTGGACACCACCGCCGGACCGCGCAACTTCCTCACCACCCGCGACGAGCCGCCGCGCAACCTGACGGACGGCCGCGTCCTGATCAAGGACGTGAGCAACGACCTCTACCTCATCGAGGATCCCAAAGCCCTGAGCCAGAAAAGCTGGAAGCTGCTGTGGATGTATTTGGATTAGCGCACCCCCTCCGTCAATTCACTCTCCGTCACACAGGTGGCCATTGCGCCGCAACTTCATCCACTCGTTCACCCACGGCACAAGGCCGTGGGGGTCGGTGAGATATTGTTTGCAATGGATGTAGCCGACTGATTTCAT
>CAYTFM010000096.1:0-27158 GCA_964436735.1 uncultured Victivallales bacterium
TTTCACAAGCTGGCTCCGCCAGTTACTTGTGAAATTACTTATCGAAAAACTATAGGAGGATTTGCCTTCCTCTACGGCAACTCCAGAGTTAAGATCTTTCCATACATTGTCGACATCCACATCGTCCCGTCAAGCACCACCATGGATGTCACCCAGGAAGCATCCTTCGGCCACTCGTGGACAACAAAGTCCTTCTTCACAGGATCGAGGAACAGCAGCGCTTTCTCCCCTCCAATCGCCAACACCCCATTCCTCTCGCCCAAGGCGTCGACGCGGATGTCCGGGAACCCGTCCTTGATCCGGATGGTCTGCCAATCCCCGCCACTCGGATCGCAATGAATGAGCCCCCGCTCCAACTCCGGTATGTCAAAACGGTTCGCCCCAAACCAGACGCGGCCCGCGCAGGCGGCAACCGACGTGATCAGTGCCCGCGAAGGGAAATGACGCCATGTGTTTGAAGGGATGTCGTATCGATAGATGAAGTCGGTCATGCCGCCTGGTATATGGTCGGCACTCAACCCGCACCACAACGCGCCATCCACGGACTTCACGCATGAGATGCGGTTGATTGGAGGGGGCGCGGCGGCGGGATAATCGCTGGGATGATATGCGCGCCATTGTTTGGCGGCGAAATTGTGCCGGGCAACTCCCCCGGCTTCAAAACGGCCAAGCCCCACCCATAGGTTCTCCCTGTCGGCGTCGAGGCACTGGACGTAATTCGACGGCAACCCGTTCTGGTCGTTCACGTTCGTCCATGAACCCGTCGCCTTGTCCAGCACATCGATGCCGCCGCCGTAGGTGCCGACCCACACGCGGCCGCCAGCCACCGCCACGCTGGTGACCCACGGATGCGAGATCGTCTTGCCGACCTCGAAGAGCTCAACCTTCCCCGAACTGCGGTGGAGCCTCGCCAACCCGCCCTGCCGCAACGCCTCTTTGCGCTTCGCCTCGTCCCCCTCCAACATCACGACGTTGTGATCAGCCCATATCATCTGATGCTTCAGCCCGATCCAGACCGCGTCGCCATCCTCCTTCAACACGCTTATCGATCCTTGTGGCAACTTGAGGGTGGGGGCCTTCCACGAGGACTGCGCATTCATGGCCGTATATGCCTTGCCTACCGGGTCCGCCACAGGAAGGCCAAGCTTCCCGCGGCATTTCGCCGTCCATGCCACCGCCTCCTTGTTGTCCGGCCCCAGCTCCTGGAAACGCTTCAAGGCCTCCGCGTAGGCCCCATCCGCGAACTGACACTGTCCTGCAAGCATGGCGGCCTCTTTCACGCTATGATAGTTGCTCACCAACTCCAAGTACGAAAACGCCTCCTTGTGTTTCCCTTCTGACATCAAGAACTTGGCCAGTTTTATGCGCCACGGATCTATGCTCACTCCGATCTTCGACGGATTACGATCAGTTTTAAGCGCCTCGTCGCTGGAACGGCGAATCCATTTATACACCATGTCCTGCCTGTCCGTGAAGTAATCCCAGCAATACGTCCATGACTCGCACATATAATAGGCCCAACGGGGATGACGGATGATCATATCTTCAATGAACTGTTCACCCTTCAGACGGTTTTCGACAGGACGCATTTCGGACTCTTTGCATTTCCCGCCGGCGGGTTTGGCGAGGTGGGTGAATTTAAATAGTGGCTGCACTCCTCCAAGCGGGCAACTGCCATGCTTCTCCCAATCAAGAAACTTCTCAAAATATGGTCGAGCCTCGGCTAAGCCAGCACTCACATCCACATCCCCCCAATGCTGTTTCAGCACCTCGTCCATGATATCCAGAGAAGCCAGTTGCGCCTCATACGTGCCCGGATGCTTGTCTATGAGGAGCTGACGGTAATATGCGCCTTTCTCCTTGTCACCGTTTTGGTAGATGAAGAACCACGCCTTCCGCTGGTAGTCGGGATACCGCCCTCCGATCTCCTCGGCAAGCTCAATCGACAAGGGCATTTCGTTCACCTGCTTATCGGCCAGCAGCAGGGACAGAAACGCTTTGATGGTGGGACTCTGATCGTCCGCCAGCACGGCGGCCTTGAGATAGCGCACGGCCGACAGAATGTTCGCGCGACGCTCCGCAGACATGTCGAATGACATTTTCGAAGGGCTGAACCAACCACCCAGATAGAAGGTCTCCCAGCGCAAATCATCCACTCTCTTAAGACTGTTCACATCCTTGCCCGAGTTGAGCAGATAGACCGCCATCTCCGCCAAAGCCAAAGCCTCCGCACTCCGGTCGAGTTTCTGGAATGATTTCTTGTCGGAGCGTCCACTCACCTCGACGGCAAGCTCCTGGCTTTTTTGTTCGACGCGCGTCATCCCTGACGCCATGTCGTCAACAGCAAATGTCACGTCGAAGGAACGCTCACCGCCGCCGGAGAGATTGCGCATCCGCACGTCGACCCGCAACGCGGCCTGCTGCCCCTCGGGCTGGCTTTCCTTCACCGTTCCTGAGAAAAGAAGGTAGTTTTTCAGCTTCCCCCACCGCCGCCCCAGGGAATCTCCTCCATCAGTGATCCCGCCCCGCGCAAGACGCACCTCCTGATACAGCATGTCCATGTCCTCGCGCTCAAGCACAAGAACTCCGGGAACTATTTGGAACATCCCGCGGATCCTCCGGGCGATGGCGCGCCCCTGCCAGCGGCTCTTCTCAAAAGAGGTGATGCTCTCGAAATCGGGAACCGACACCACGGTGTGGATTTCCCGACGGGCGAGCATTCCCAGTCCAGCCGCACGCAGCCTCCCCGCTACTGTCTTGGCGCACTCCTCGACCGCCGAGGGGTTCATGAAGGTCGGCTCGAACTCTTTTTCGACCGCGCCGGTCCCAGCGGAGACGACTTTGAGAGCAAGCTCATACGCAGCCCCCTTCAATGTCAGCTTCCCGAGGACGAGGCAATCGGCGGCCAATGCCTGTCCTTTTACGGCTGCGCCGCCTCCCCCCGCCGCCAGTTCCCATTCTTTGAGAAGGAGCGCCACCTGTTCGCGCTCCAGCACCGAAAACACCTCGTCATGAGACAGTTCAACCGACATAAATGACTGCCAGAGGGCCGCCACCGTCTCCGCTTTCTTCATGGCCTCCTCGCCGTCCGCCACCACCTCGGGCATGACGACGGCCATGCGCAGCTGCTCCGCGTTCCCCGAAAAGGATAGACTCCACAGCAGGCACATACCGCAAAAAACAAAATACAGCCTCATGATTCCCTCAACCTCTTTTTATACATTGAAGGCGACTCGCCCATGATGCGCTTGAAAGCCACGGAGAACGCGAAGACGTCCCGGTAGCCGACGGCGGCAGCCACCTCGTCGAGTTTCCCCGCGTCTCTGAGCAGCAGGGCCGCCGCCTTGCGCATGCGGATGCGGGCGACCCTCGCCATCGGACTCGCGCCGTAGTGCATGTTGCTGAGATGCCTCACCTGCTCGGGACCGAGCCCCGCCAGCCGGGCCAAACTTCTGCCGTCCCATGACCTCGCGGGTTCCGCCTCCACCGCCTCCCACAGGCGGACAAGGCGATCATCGATTGGCCGGGCCCCCTTCGCCAAGCGCAGGACGTGAAGGTCGATCAGTCCGCACCATTGCTCCTCCACCGCAGGATCGGCGTTCGAGCCCACCTCGCGGTGGAGCCCAAGAACCGCCCAGCGCAACGGCAGGGCGTCACCCGCCAGAAACAACGGCTCCCTGACCTTAAGAAACGCGGGCGACGCCAACGAGTCCTCGTAGGCGACCCAACTAAAACGCCACATGCTCCGCGCGGCTGTCCGGTAGGCGTGCGGCACACCCGCCGGCACGATTGCCACGTCGCCGGGACGGAACGGCCGCCAACGACCGTTGTCGAGGAATTCCCCCCCTCCGTCGTGACAGGCGAAAAGAACGCTCATGCGCGGAGCGGTCCGGACAAACGCGTATCCGGACGCGGCGTCCGTGTCTCCCAGGAAAAGAACGCCACGCCGCGCAAGCGCGCGGCATTCCACGCGCGTCACGATCCATTCCTTGGTTCCTGTTCCTATTTTCTGTTTTTCACAAATGCTATTCTTTGCTACACCCATGGATGAGACATTCTTTTTAGAATACAATTCTGATTATTGAAAAGAACTATGTTATTCACGATTCTCAATATAACTGTTTTCAACAAATGTAAAAGGAGAGCCATCAATGAAGTCAAGGGAGAATCTGCTGCGGGCGATCAGACGGACAGGACCGGCGTGGGTGCCGAACGGGATGGAGGGGGTGGTGACGATCGAACCGCCGGTGATCGAACGGCCGTACGCCGCGGGAACCGATCCATTTGGCGTCAAATGGGATATCGAGGAGAAGACCGGGACAGGCACCTATCCCGCCCATGGCGGATGGCCGCTCAAGGACTTCGAGACGTGGCGGAACGACCTGCGCGTTCCGAATCTCGACACGTTCGACTGGAGCGGCGCCGCGGCGAAGGCTGACGCAGTCGATAGGACGGAGTCCCTCGTGCAAGGGTTCGTGCATATGGGATTATTCGAGCGCTCCTGGCTGCTTCTTGGCATGGAGGAGGCGCTTGTCCAGTATGTCACCGCTCCGGACGAGATGCGCGACGTGGCCGGAATCATCGCCGATTACAAGATAGAAGTGATCACGCGGTTGCACGAGCGGATCAACATGGACATCCTCTGGCTGGGCGACGACTGGGGGACGCAAAACGCTCTTTTCCTGCCGCCTGAGATCTGGCGGAAGACGATCAAGCCGCACACGAAGAGGATCTACGACGCCTGCAAGCGGCTCGGCATCATCATCAACCAGCATTCGTGCGGAATGATCGAGCCGATCTTCGCCGACATGGTGGAGATGGGAGCCGACATGTGGAACCCCTGCCAGCCCTGCAACGACCTCGCGGCGCTCAAGCGCGCGTTCGGAGATCGGATGACGTTCTGCGGCGGCATCGACAGCCAGTTCATACTCGACCGCCCCGGCGTGACCGCCGAAGAAGTCAGGTCGGAAGTGCGGGGGCGGATCGACACGCTCGCCCCAGGGGGCGGCTACATCGCCATGCCCAGCCATGGCGTCCCGTACGACAAGGCGATCCTCACGGCGATGAACGAGGAGATCGCCTCGCATGGCGGGGCATTCTACAATTGATGACATGTGAATAGCGACAATCCACTCGCAACTCACGCCTGCTCGCGCAGCGTGTGAATGAAGCACCGGGGCGACATGCCGACAATGCGTTTGAACGCCGCGCACAGATGGCTCTGATCGTGGAATCCGAGGGTGGCGGCCACCTCGGAGATCCGCGCGCCGGGGTGAACCAGCAGCCGCTTCGCCTCCTCCACCCGGAGGTTGAGGACGTAGCTCGAGAACGGCACCCCCATCTCCTTCGAAAACAGATGGATGAAGCGCGACTCGCTCATGCCGCAGCGGCGGGCCACCTCTCCCACCCGCAGCTTCCCTCCCAGATGGCGCCGAATGTGGGCGACCGCCTCCCGTATCCGCGGATCATCGGACGCGACGTCCGTCCCCCGCGACACCAGAGCCGCCACACCGACGGCGCACACGCCAAGCAGCGCCGCGATCGCCGCCTCCTCCGCCACCGACGCCAGAAGCGGCAGCGTGCGAAACGCCTTGGCGAACCGCGCCGTGGCGCACGATTGGTCCCGCCTCCGAAAAGGGCCAGCGATCAGCACGCCATCCATGCGGTCATCAATATTTTCAGCGCCATGGCTTATCGTGGAGACGACAAGCTCAATGCATCCGGCGTGACATATTTTCGCGAACCATCCGCTCGGCGAACAGCGCGCCTTCTCCTGCAAGAGGGACGGATATTCCGTCTGATTGCACAGCGACCGCGACGCCGCGCATTCCTTGACCGCCGCGCAGAACGGAGCGCAGTGATGATAGCGCCGTTCCGCAAGAAGCGAGATCCGCGCGTGCCACATCGTCGGCGTCTTCCAGATCACCGGCACGCCTGCCAGCGCCTCGAAGGCGTCCAGCGCCTCCGCGATCCGTCGTATGGCGGCGGTCTCAGTCATAACTCCTCCGCATTCGAGTTAAGCGGGCTTCGCCTGCGACTTGGTTTCAGTGTTCAGGTTTCAGGAAATTTTCTTTGCCTCTCCTGACACCTGAAACCTGGCAACATTGAATTTAAGCGTTAATTGAGGCAGGTATCCACCCGCAGCGTGTCACACGTGATCTGCTCATCCACGGCGCATCACAATAATGACCTTATTATACAAATATTCAACCTGTTTTTGAAAGACGTCCACGCCCTTTGCGCGCTACACTTACGCCAAGAATAACTTCTACGCGAATCACTGGAGGATATTGAAATGGAAATCACACTCCCCTGTCAGACGGTCCCCGTGCTGGACGAGAGCGATGTGCTGGTCTGCGGAGGCGGCTGCGCCGGGATCGCGGCGGCCGTCGCCGCGGCGCGGCACGGCTGCCGCGTGACGCTTCTGGAGCGCTGGCCCACGGTCGGCGGCATGGCCACGAACGCGCTGGTCAACGGCTGGCACCGCAGCGACCGCGAGAAGGTGGTCATCAACGGCCTGGTGGAGGAGAGCGCCCAGCGCGCGGCGAGGCACGGATGGATCCGGCAGGACGCGAACTATCCCCGCGCCCACGAGACGCACTGGTTCGAGCCGGAGGGGATGCGGATCGTGTGGCAACGGATGCTCCAGGAGGCGGGTGTCAAGACCCTGTGCCACCTCGCGGCGGGCGAACCCGTGATGGGAAGCGGACGGATCCGCGGCGTGGTGGTGGACAGCAAACGCGGACGGCGGGCGCTGCTGGCCAGGATCGTGATCGACGCCACCGGTGACGGCGATGTGGCCGCCAAAGCCGGCGTGCCCTTCGAGTTCGGCCGCGCGTCGGACGGGCTGGTGCAGGGCATGACGCTCATCTTCTCACTGCGTGGCGTCGACGAGGCGGTCGTCCGCGCCACGCCGCGGAAGCGGATCAACGAAATCATCGATCGTATGGTCGAACTCCGCAAGCAAGGCAAGATGCCCCCTTTCAACGAAGGCAACATGCGCGGCTCGTTCACCTGCTGGGGCGCGGCGAATCACATGCCGTGGAATGTCTGTCCGGTGGCGGGCAACCCGCTCGACGAGGAAGAGCTATCCCGCCTCACCGCCACGGCGCGCGAGTATGTCGTCCAGTATCTCGACTTCCTGCGCGCCGCCATGCCCGGCATGACGCAGGCGGAGATCGAGCAGACAGGCTTCGCCATGGGAGTACGCGAGTCCCGCCGCGTCATGGGTCTGACGCTTCTGACGGCCGATATGGTCCTCGGCGCCGTCAAACAGCCGGACGCCATCGGACATGGTGTCTGGATGGTGGACATCCACGATCCCAAAGGCAGCGGCCACACCACCTACTCCGACCCGGGAGACCACAACAAACTTAAAGCCGGCACGAGCTACCACATCCCCCTGCGGATGTGCCTGAATCGACACACGCCCAACCTCGCGGTTGTGGGACGCTGCGCGTCGTCGACACACGAGGCCCACTCCTCAGTCCGCGTGCAAACCCACTGCATGATCATGGGGCAAGGTGTTGGAACCGCGGCGGCGATGGCTTTGGCGAGCGAGCGGGAACTTGCCCAGGTGGACGTGTCGGCGCTCCAGCGACGACTCCGCGACGACGGGGTGTACCTGGAGGATGTGCCTGACGCGGCCCAATCCTCAATATCTTCACGACCCAAATGTGGCCCCCCCCCGTCATAGACATAGATTCCCTATCCTGTCATCCCCGCTCCCGCGTGCTACACGCCGCAGTCCCACCAAAGTTGCGAAGCTTGACCACGCGCATTCCACCAATTGCCGTCGCTTGTCCTCAAGAGGAAGAGCCCTTGCATAAACCAACTGAGATTCGGAGACGGTGTCGTTAACTACAAACGGCAATGGTTGGGTATTAGCCAATAGTTCATGGCGTTCCATCTGCGGGGCGCGCTCGTCACTTGACGCTTTCCGCGGTGGCAAGGTTGTAACGCTGCTGGAAGGCTCTTTCGGGGGTTGGCGGCAGGACGGGGCTTCTGCGCCAGCGGTGGAGCCACCCGGGCTTGAGCGTCACACAGGCGGCGACCCGCCCTTCCCTCAAAAGTCGGGACAGGTCGGCGGGATCGAGGGAGTGGAACTGATTGGCGAGAATGAACACCGGCCCGTCCTCGGCGGAAAGCGACGACATGTTTTTATAGTCGTGGGGAAGCCCGACGAGAGAGACCACGACCGCGCGATCTTTATGCGCCGCGACGAGCTTGTCGAACGCCGCGGCGTCGAACTGCAACTTGACGTCTCCCTTCACCACGACCGAGGGAACTTTCTCGACAACAGCGGCCTCGCCTTTGCCGCCGAACTCCGTCCTCAGGCTCTGCAGAGCGGCGGCGGACTCCTGTTCTGTCATCCCCGGGAGGCGGTCGGCGGTGACGAGAAGAAGACTCACCCCGGAGAGCTTTCCCGCGAAGAGCCTGGCGAGCGTCTTGGCCTTCGCCGACTCGAACTCATTGACCATGAGTCCGGGGTCGGGCTTCCAGCGTGTCCCGATGGCACCGGTCAGCACCATCACAGCCAGGATTGATCCGAACACGGCGCACGCCACCACGCAGAGTCCGATCTTCGCGGCACGCTTTTCCGGCGGGCGCGCGGCCAGCAAAGTCGCCTCGCCAATGAGGAGAACTGCGGCTGCCGCCGCCACGGACGGTGTGATCCATCCGCCCAACAGGAAGACGGCGACAGCCGCGAGGAGGACCGTCAGGATGAACCACCTGTTCAGCAGGGCTCTAAACCGCGGGGTTCGGCTGGACGCCAGCCACTTGCCCACCATCTCGGCGCCCAGCAGGACGGCAGCGAGTCCGAACACGATAATATTTTGTTCCATGTGCGGCCTTGCATTTATTTCCTGCAGGGATTTGCCTATACCACGTTGTCTCAAGCGCCACGACGGAAATACATATCGAAGCGCAAAGTGGGGCGCGCCTCCTGCGCGCCTATCCGCCGCGGCGTACATGTTGGCGCGGAGGAGCCGCGCCCCACCAAAACAGCCTCATCCTCAAAGATTGTCCAAACTCCAGATGCGGGCTTGTCCGCAGGTGCGTCATGGCATCCATTCGGGCTCAGTTGCCAGATCAGGCGGAACTTCCATGAACGTCATGTGTCCATCAAGGTAGCAGACGTTCGCCTTGCCGCCATGCCAGACGACGTCGCCCGGGAAGTCGACCTCCGACGCCTCGGTGAAGAGGATGAGCCGCGAGTGGTCAGGCAGCGATGTCAGCTTGGTGTCGCGGAGGTACCAGTTGAAGGCGTAGGAGTTGCCGACCTGCTCGAATTTCGTGGTGTCGTTCCAGTTATGCGTCGGGACGATGTCCTTCGGGCAGCGGAAGGTCTCGATTTTGTCCTTCACGTACATGTTCAGGGGGCGCGGCACGATGTTGTTGAAGAGGTTGCCCTGCCCCCCGCTGTACAGATTGCCGGTGGAACGGCCGCCGTAGACGTAGCGATCCATGTAGGTGTCGGGCATGCCGGCGATCCAGTAGTCGCCCCAGAAGATCTGGTCGTTCCAGTCCAACACATACATGAGGAACGCCTTGTGGATGTTGGCGAGGTTGTTGGCGCAGGAGGTCGCCGCCGCCTTGTCGCGGACGGACTTGAGCGCGGGGAGGAGCAACCCCGCGAGAATGGCGATCACGGAGATGACCACGAGGAGCTCCACCAGTGTGAACCCCCGCCGGTTGGTGACGTCGTCTTTCATGAGGTGTAATGCCCTTCGACCTCGAAGACATCCGCCAGCACCAGCGCCGCCGCCCCGCGGGCGATGGGTTCGGCCACCTCCGACGCGACAACCTCGACGTGCTCCGCGCAGACGCGCAACGCGGCCTCGGCCACCCCCTCGCAGACGGCCGGGAGAATGACGCCGCCATGAAGATCGACGATTTTCCCACCCAAGACTATCAGCTTCGGATTGAGGATGTTGACAAGTGCCGCAAGCCCCAGGCCGATGCGGCGCCCCATCTGCGCGAGAAGCCGCGCCGCCTGCGCGGGAGTCAACGCCACTCTAAGATCCTCGACACGGCCAACCACTCCCGAGCTCACCGTTCCCGCCTCCTCGAGTATCCGCGACTCAGACGCGTAGGCCTCGAGGCAGCCTTTATTGCCGCAACGGCAGCGCGCGCCGTCACGCTCGATGACGACGTGCCCAAGCTCTCCGGCGTGCGTTCCCGCGCCGCGGTACAGACGGCGGTCGCTCACGATTCCCGCGCCGATTCCCGCGCCGATCTCGACGTAGACGAAGTCGTCGCACGTGGCACCGACGCCAAACCACTTCTCCGCCAGGGCGGCGGCGTTCGACGAGCCTTCAAGGAAGATCTTCTCGGAGGCGAAGGCGGCGAACTCGGCGGCGACGTCCATGACGGCGGACGGCACGTTGACGGCCTCAAGCACCACGCCGCGGGCGGGGTTGACGACTCCTTGGACGGCGACACCGATACCATGGTAGACCTCGCCCGCCTCCCTCAGCTTGAGGTAGACCATTTTGACGGCCTCCCGCAGATGCCGCGGCGAACTGTTGATCCGCTGGTCATCGAGTCGGTGCGAGGCGTGGACGTTCCCGTAAAGGTCGAGCATCACGCCGCCAACACATCCCGCCGATATCTCGATGCCCATCACCAGGCGGCGGCTGAACTCGAGCATGGTGAACGGACGCCCCATCCCCTTGCGAGGCGGCGATCCGGTCTCCTCAACCAATCCCTCGGCGAGGAACTCGTTGACGAAATTCGTCAGACTCTTCCGGTCGAGTCCGGTCAGGTCGGCGATCTGGGCGCGCGCGATGGGACTGTTGCGTCGGATCGCATTGAGGATGCGCACCCTGTTCAACCGCTTCATCAGCGCCTGGTTCCGCAAGTCGTCCATGGTTCTCCTCTCCGCTATGGAGACTATAGGTTTTCAGGAATAAAATTTCACGGACGGACGTGAAGTTTTAAGCCAGAAAAACGATCCCTTTGAATAGATGGCGATTCGCGCGCCGCCTCAACGACCTTCGACCGTTGATTTATCGCCGTATCCTGCTATAGATAGATTCTATGGATATAATCCTTCATGTTCCACTCATAGCTACGGGACGCAAGACGCGGGCAACTCTGACCCTGGTGGTTGTTCTTACGGCGGCGGTGGTATGCCGCGCCGCACCGCTTGAAATAGCCCCCAACGCCTTCGAAGCCGCCGAAGCGCCAACCGCCGACGGCCAGATCGACAGGATAGTCTTCGCCGACTTGGCGCGGCTGAACATGCGACCTGTCCTCTGCTCCGACGCCGTGTTCGTCCGCCGCGTCTATCTGGACGTGATCGGCACGCTGCCCACCGCGGCGGAGGTCAGGGAGTTCATCCACAATCCGGACACCACACACAAACGCCGGGACTTGATTGACCGCCTGCTGGAACGGGACGAGTTCGCCGATTACTGGGCGATGAAGTGGGGAGACATCCTGCGGATCAAGGCGGAATTCCCCGTCAATCTCTGGCCCAACGCCGCTCAAGCGTATTACCGCTGGGTACACGCCTCCATCGCCGCGAACAAGCCGTACGACCAGTTCGCCCGGGAGCTGCTCACCTCCAGCGGCAGCAATTTCCGGATCGGCCCCGTCAACTTCTACCGCGCCATCCAAAACCGCACCCCGCAAGGCACGGCGGCCGCCGTGGCCTTGACATTCATGGGCGCGCGGACCGACTCCTGGCCGGCGGACCGTCTGACCGGCATGGCGGCGTTCTTCTCGCAGATCGGTTACAAACCGACGAAAGAGTGGAAAGAGGAGCATGTCTTCTGGGATCCGTTGCATGCAGCCGAGTTGACGGCCAAGATCGCGGTGGCAAAAGACGCGACAGCGAAAGCCACCGCCGCGAAAGAGGCCGCCGCGAAGGACGCTGAAGCCAAGGCGGCGGCGGCGAAAGCGGCCGCAGGCAAAGCGGCCGCCGCGAAAGACGCGGCGGCGAAAAACGCCGCCACCCGAGACGCGACCGCCAAGGACGCCGCCGCCAAAGAGGCCCTCGGCAAGGAGGCGGCCGCCAAAGCCGCCGCCGCCAAGGACGCCGCAGACAAGGCGGTCGCCGCGCGCGACGCCGCCGGCAAGGATGCCGCCGCCAAGGACGCCGCCGCCAAGACTGCGGTTGCCAAGGACGCCGCGGACAAGGCCGTGGCGGCGAAGGACGCCGCCGCGAAGGACGCCGCCACAAAAGACGCCGCCGCGAAGGACGCGACTGCCAAGGCGGTGACGGCGAAGAATACGGCGGCAAAGGACGCCGCAGCGTATGAGGCGGCAGCCAAAGAGGCTGCGGACAAGGAAACAGCGGCCAAAGTGCCGCCGCCCAAAATCGAACCACCTCCCCCCATCCCCGCCTGGCCCCCGCCAAAGAGCGAGCCCCTCACCGCTATCTTTCCGGATGGGACCACGATCCAAGTGGATCCCAACCGCGATCCACGGGAGCTCTTCGCCGATTGGCTCATCACGCCGGAAAATCCGTGGTTCACCCGCTCCATCGCCAACCGCGTCTGGTCATGGCTGCTGGGGCGCGGCGTCATCCACGAGCCAGACGACATCCGCGAGGACAATCCGCCGAGCAATCCCGCCCTTCTCGCCTATCTCGAAAAAGAGCTTGTCGACAACCATTATGACCTGAAGCGCCTCTACCGGCTGATCCTGAACTCCAAGACATATCAGCTGTCGTCCGTTCCTCGCCTCAACACTCCCCAAGGCGAAGCTCATTTCGCCCATTATCCGCTGCGCCGCCTGGATGCCGAGGTGTTGATCGACGCCATCAACAAGATCACGGGCGCAACGGACTTGTACACCAGTCCCATCCCGGAACCGTTCACGTACATTCCGGAAGACAAACCGGCGATCGCGATCGCCGACGGCAGCATCATCAGTCCCTTCCTGGCCCTGTTCGGGCGTTCGGCGCGCGCCACCGGGATGGAAAACGAGCGCAACAACAAACCGGTTCCCGCCCAATGGTTGCATCTGCTCAACTCAAGCCACATACAAGGCAAGCTCGAGCAAGGCCCCAAACTGAAAGCGATCATCGACTCCGGCCGCACACAGACGGAAATCGTGGAAGAGTTGTACCTAACCATCCTTTCCCGCTTCCCGACGCCGGATGAGATGAAAAACGCCGAGGCGTTTGGCCAAAATCAAACCAAGCCGCCAGCGAGCAAGGACGGCAAGCCTGTTGTTTCGAAACGGCGGGAGGATTGGGTGGACCTCACCTGGTCACTGATCAACAGCTCGGAGTTTCTGTTCAGGCATTGAATGAGGTCACAGTTAAAGGGGTCAGGGTTCAGGAACGCCGCGCGTTCAAACGCGAAAGAAACAAGGTGTCAGGTGGGGGCAGGTGTCAGGTGTCAGGAACCCTGAACCCTAAAAACCGTAGACCGTAGACCGAGGAGTCCCATGAAAAACAAACACTCGAACCGCGCAACGCCTGACGTGGATTGTGTCGACCTCAGCCTGCCGCTGTCCCGGCGCGACGCCCTGCGGCTCGGTCTGCTTGGCGTGTCAAGCCTCGCGCTCTCGGACCTCAGGCTCTTCGCCGCCGACGCCGCTCCCGCGCCGCCAAACACACCCTCCCCCGCCGCGCCAATCAAGGCCACGGCCAAATCGGTCATTCAGATCTTCTTGTGGGGCGGCATGTCGCACAACGACACCTGGGATCCGAAGCCGGACTCGGGGAAGGAGTACACGGGCGAATTCACCAAGGTGCTCCCCACCAACGTGGACGGCATCCAGGTCAGCGAACTGTTCCCCAATCTGGCCAAGCAGGCCGACAAGTATTCCCTCATCCGGAGCATGACCCACCGCAACAACGGCCACGAGACGGCGGCCTACTTGATGCAGACCGGACATGCGCCCGGCGAGCGTTTGGCCTATCCAAGTGTCGGCGCGGTCTTCGCACTGTTCAAGAGCCCGATCTACAAGGGGCTGATTCCTCCCTATGTGGTGCTGACGCAGCCTCAGGGACGCTTCTCCGAAGAGGGCTTCCTCGGGCCGAAATTCAAACCGTTCGCCACGGGTGGCGACCCGAACGCGGGGCGCTTCGAGGTGGAAGGCGTCGTCGCGCGGGGCATCTCCGACGACCGTCAGAAAAAGCGCCGCGAGCTGCTCGGCAAAATGGACACGATGGGAGCCGCCATGGCCGCCAGTCCTCAGTTGGTGGCCGCGGAGGAAGCCAAGAAGGCGGCCTATGAACTGATCCTCGGCCAAGGGAAAGAGGTGTTCGACCTCGCCAAGGAGAAGCCGGAATTGCGGGACCGTTACGGCCGCAACACCTTCGGGCAGGATTGCCTGGTGGCCCGACGGCTGGTCGAGGTCGGCGTTCCCTACACCGTCATCAACTACCCCGGCGGCTGGGACACGCACAGCAACCACTTTTCGACCATGCGCCGGCAATGTCAACAGTTGGACCAGGGACTGGCCATGCTGCTCCAGGACTTGAAGGATCACGGTCTGCTGGAAAGCACCATCGTCTGGTGCTGCGGCGAGTTCGGCAGGTCGCCCAAGATCGACTGGCAGCCGCCGTGGAATGGCGGACGCGGCCACCATGGCAACGTCTTCTCCGTCCTCGTCGCCGGCGGCGGCTTCAAAGGCGGCCACGTGGTCGGCGCGTCTGACGCCAAAGCCGAGGAGGTCAAGGAGCGGCCCGTGTATCCGGTGGATCTGCTGGGCAGCATCTACACGTTGAGCGGCATCGACGCCACCGCCACGCTTCCGCACCCCATGGGGCTCGAGGCACACGTGCTGCCTTCCACCGCGGAAGGCGCGAAGTCCGGCGGACTTTTGAAGGAGATAATGTAGTCACTATCCTTCGGCGCGCCGAGGATATTGACTATAGTTTGCATGAGGAGCTGACAATGCGGAAAATTCTGTTGAGCATTCTGTGGGGGGGAGCCTTCTCGTTGGTGGCGGCCGCCACCCACGCGCAGGCGCGGCCCTCCATCGGGTACGCGTACCCCGCGGGTGGCCAACAGGGCACGACGTTCCAGGTCAAACTGGGCGGACAAAAGCTTGACGATGCCACGGCGGTGCTGGTCACCGGCTCCGGCGTCACCGCCAAAATGGTCGAGTATTTCCGCAGGATGAACGCCCAGGAGATTCAACTGCTGAACGAGCAGCTGAAAGAGTTGAAGAAGACGCCCACCCCGGCCGCGCCAGCCATGATGCAGATGGCGCCGATGACACCGATGATGACCACCGACACGCAAATGACGACAGCCGCGCCCAACTCCGACAAGACGCCGCCGGCCGCCAAGGAACCGGACGAGGCGACGCGGAAACTGATCGCCCGGATCGAGCAGCGCACCCGCGAATACGTGCCGACACCCGCTTGCAATTCGATCTCCAGCCTCGCCTTCATCGAGGTCACGATCGCCCCCGGCGCCGAACCCGGCGAGCGGGAGCTCAGGTTGTCCACGCCACACGGGGTCTCCAACCCGCTTGTCTTCCATGTCGGCCAACTGGCCGAACACACCCGCAAATCGATGATCTCCGCCAACCTCCAGGTGCTCGGCAAGGAGGCGCAGGCCCTCCGCAAAAGACCGGCGGAGGAGGTGGAGGACCGCGTCGCCATACCGTGCACGCTGAACGGGCAGATCGCCTCCGGAGAGGTCAACCGCTATCGGTTCGAGGCGCGCAGGGGACAACGTCTGGTGATCTCCACGCAGGGACGGCAGCTGATCCCCTTCATCGCCGACGCGGTGCCTGGTTGGTTCCAGCCCGTCATCGCGCTCTACGACGCCAAAGGCAAGGAACTGGCCTATTGTGACGATTACCGGTTCAAAACCGATCCGGTCATGTTCTTCGACGTGTCGAAAGACGGCGACTACGTGCTCGAGATCCGCGACAGCATCTACCGCGGCCGCGAGGACTTCGTCTACCGGATCAGCATCGGCGAGCTGCCGTTCATCACCGGCGTCTTCCCACTGGGCGCGCAGGCGGACACCCGCGTGACGGTCAAGGCGGAGGGATTGAACCTCCGCCCGTCGGACGTGCCGTCGCCCACGGTCTACTCCGTACCGGATTTGTACCGCCTCGCCGCACACCACAAAGGCACCGTCTCGAACTTCGTCCCATTCGCCGTGGACACGCTGCCAGAATGCCTCGAGCAGGAGTGCGACGTCGGCGGCATCATATCATCGCTGACATCTGCCCTCATGCTGCGACGTTCCGACAAGGGACGCAACGACACCCCTACGCAGGCGCAGGTGGTGCGGCTCCCCCTCATCATCAACGGACGCATCAACAGACCTGATGACTGGGACGTGTTCACGTTCACGGGAAAGGCGGACGACATGGTGGCCGCGGAAGTCTACGCGCGCCGCCTCGACTCCCCGCTGGACTCCGTGCTCAAACTCACCGATGCGGACGGCAAGCTACTGGCGTACAATGATGATCACGAGAATCTGGAGGCGGGGACGAACACGCACCATGCGGACTCGTACTTCATGGCCAAACTACCTGCGGACGGCACCTACTATCTCCACATCGGCGACGCCGCGCGCAACGGCGGCGACAAATACGCCTATCGACTGCGCATCAGCGCGCCGCGACCTGGCTCCGCCTTGCGCGCCGCGCCGTCCAGCATCACACTCCGCAGCAAAGCGAACGCCGGCGTGACCGTCTACGCCGTCCGCAAAGACGGTTTCTCCGGCCCCATCACGCTGAGTCTGAAAGCCCCACCGCAAGGCTTTTCGGCTCCCCCTGTGACTATGGCGAGCCCGCAAACCACGGTCTGGTTCAACGTGAAAACCGACCTCACCGCCACGAAGAATCCTGTCGATCTGGTCATCGTCGGCAGCGCGAAGATCGGCGAAGAGGAGATCACGCGCGAGGCGGTGCCGGCCGAGGATCGCATGCAGGCGTTCCTGTGGCGGCATCTGGTGCCCGCCTCAGATCTGAAGGCCATGGTCTTCGATCCGAACTTCCAGCCACCGCCCAAACGCGTCGCCCGCGAGCGCCCCGCGACGCCGACGACCAGCACCGCCACGGACTCGCCCACCGCCACCACTCCCGCGAAACCCAAGTTCACCAAGTAGCAGATCGCCGGCCGCTTGACGCACCTCAAGCTCCTTTTCGATGATTACCTCCTCACCGACGACTTCTACGACGCCAGAGTCGCGGAGTGCGAGGCGGGACAATGAAACACCCACTCGCTCCATGAACTACTTCGTCTCACCCGATGGCTCCGATACAAATCCCGGTTCGGAAACGCATCCGTTCCGCACCTTCGCCAAGGTCTCGGCAGTTCTGCAGCCAGGCGATAGCTGCGTCCTGCGCGGCGGCGTGTACCGCGAGACACTGCGGCCTGGGCGCAGCGGCACCGCCTCGCAACCGATCGTGTTCCGCGCCGCCGACGGCGAAACCGCGGTAATCTCCGGAGCGGACGTCCTCTCGGAATGGCGCACTGAGGGTGGTGGTTTATGGAGTGCGTCGATGCCATGGGATCTCGAGGATCAAAATCAGCTTTTCTGCAACGGTGCCATGCTCAGCGAGGCGCGCTGGCCGCACAATCCCGCCGGCTCGCTTCTCCAGCCGCCACGGGCGACGGCGAAAACGGGTACGACGGCCACGCTGACCGATCCGGAACTGCCCGGCGGCGCCGATGCCTGGTCCGGCGCGTTGCTCTGGTGTTGCGGCGGCTACAAATGGATTTGCTGGGCTGCGCGCGTCACCGGCTTCGATCCGGCCACGCGCACGCTCACCTTCGACGCCGAGTACCCCCAGAAGAACTGGTACACGCCGCGGGAGGGTAGCGAGTACGTGCTCATGGGAAGCCGGGCCGCGCTCGGCGCGCCAGGCCAATGGTGGTACGACCGCGCCAGCCGCCGCGTATGGCTATGCCCCCCAACCGCAACCACGCCCGCCACGATGCTGGTCGAAGCGAAGGCGCGACTGACCGCCATCGATCTCCGAAACCGAGAGCATATCCATCTCCACGGACTGCGCTTCCGCGCCGGTGGCCTGCTGACAGACGACACCTCACGCCATCTCCACCTCGAACGGCTCACCGGTGAGTACGTGGCCCATTCATATGCCCGAGACGTCAGCGACAACGCAGTGCTGATAACGGGCGAACGCAATTGCGTCCGCAACTGCGAATTCGCCTTCAGCTCCGGCAGCGTCCTGCGCCTGCGGGGACGGGAGAACAGCGTCGTCAACTGTTTCATCCATGACGGCGACTACGCCGGCCTGTGGAGCGGCACGCTCTCGCTCGCCGGCCGACGCCACATCGTCAGCCACAACACGGTGCGCCACTCCGGCCGCGATCTGGTCAGCATCAGCGGTCTGATGGAAAGCGTACTCCAGTTCAACGACCTTTCACACGCTGGCTGGCTGACAAGCGATCTCGGCATCATGTACGGCCACAGCACGGACTTCGCGAACACGGAGATCCGCTTCAACTGGGTGCATGACAGCGTGGCCGGGAACCTGGCCGAGGGCATCTATTTCGACCATTGCAGCCACAATGCGATCGTGCATCATAATCTGATATGGAACATCCCGGTCATGCCGGTGCAGGTGAACAATCCCAGCCATTTCAACCTGATCGCGCACAATAGCTGCCTGCGCACCAACACGGCTCGGGAGGACATCCATTCCTTCGATCACAGCAACCGCCAGGACCTCTTCGGCACACGCTATTTGAACAATCTCGTCAACGCGCCATTCAAGATGCCGGAGAACACGGCCCTTTCCAACAACATAGTAAGCGACGATCCCGGGTACGTGGATCCGGCCAGACCGGACTTCCGCTTACGCGCGGATTCCGTGGCACGTGGCGCGGCGTTGCCGATCCGCGGGCTAAACGACGGCCCGGCGCCGGATGCGGGCGCGATTCCCTTCGGTCAGTTTCCGTGGCGCGCCGGCCATGACTTTGCCCGTCCTCCTGAGATGGCAATGGTGTGGTCACGTTCAGACATCCAATTCACCAACCGGCTCTTCAATCCGGCGTTCGAGTTGGGCACGCTCGAAGGCTGGAGCCCGACAGGACCAGGCACGGCGGAGATTATCACGGGCAACGGTTGGGGCAACGCCGTCAGCGGCACGGAAAACCTCCCCACCGGCACGTGCAAGTTCGAGTTGCGCCTCGGCGGTGGAACTGCCGGAGTCGAGCAGGTGGTCCGCGGTTTGCGTCCACACACGCGGTACCAGGTGTCCGGCTGGATCAAAGTTTCGGATCCCGTGCAGAGGGTATGCCTGGAAGCCGCCGACTTCGGCGGCCCCTCGGTGGCCGTAAGCGGCAACCACACACAGTGGACTCGATTGGTTCTGGAATTCACGACCGGCCACGCCGCAGACTCCGCGACTATTCGTCTCCGCAAACCCTCGCCAGAGGCAGGCTATGCCTCCGCCGACAACCTCGGCCTCGTCGAACTGCCTTAGGAACCGCTTTCAGGAACAATAAGCGATTTCAGGTAACCCCAATGCGGGGGCACTTCCGTGTGGCGATCGATGTTCCTCGTTCTCACCACAGACTTCAGATTTTCCCTTGGACTTCTGCTTTTTTCTTATAAGGGGTGTTGCGGCATCTCCGGTATTTGATATAATATGGATTACTTATTCTTTATTTGAATTACTTATTCATATTGTGGTGTTACACCATGGAAGTAAAAGTGCTCGGCAAGGCGTTCAAGATCATCGAAGTCATCGCGTCGAAGCGTGGCGGCGCAGTGCTGCCGGGAGAGATTCTCAAAGCGGTGGCGATCAGCCAACCCACCTGCATCCGCTTGCTGAAGTCTCTTGTCGCGCTGGGATATCTTGCCCAGGTCTCCCGTCAGAAAGGCTACATCTTGGGTCCGCTGGCCTTTTGGGTGGCGGGCGGCAAAGGCTACCTGCATGAGTTGACGGCTACCGCCGAGCCGTTGGTGCGCAGCTGCGCCGAGACGCTCGGACAATCCGTGCTGCTGGCCACGCGGCATGAGGATGTCCGGATCATCCTATGCGGCTTCGACGCCACCCCAGGAATCAAACTCGACTACGAACAGCCGTTTTACAACGATCTTTTCCACACGGTGAGCGGGCGGGTTCTTCTGGCTCATGCGCCCGAGGCCGAGCTCACAAGAATCCTCAGAAAGCGTGGCGTGCCAACCTCCGGGCCGTGGTCGCCCAAAACCACGGAGCAAGTTTTCCACAAAGAAATGGAGCGGATCAGAAAAACGGGACGGATTGTGGACTGCCAGCAAGATCGAGGGAGCGGCGCGGTGCCGGTGTTTCAGGATGGCGTGTGCATTGCCGTCCTTGGTTGCGTTTGGTTGAAAAGCGACGGCGGCAAAGAGGAGGAATTCATGACGACATTGTCGGAGACCGCGCGACGTCTTTCATCGAGAATATCGCACGGAACACATACAGGATAGGGAGCGGAAAAATGAACTCACTGCTGCTTGGAGAAAAAGGGGGATTTCGGTTCCAGGGCATGACAATCGGCTGGCGGCTTGGCGTCGGCGACATGAGGAATGACCTGCTCTTCATCGGCCCGAATGATATGAGCGAATTTTCGTCGCGCCAAGAGGGTGGTGCCTTGGTGTGCGCCTGGCGTGGCAACAAGAAATGCGGCAACGAGTTCACCGTGCGCACGACGTGGCGCAAAACGGAGAATCGCCTGACCGGCACCATCGAATATGCCGCGTATTCCGGCAAGCTCCGCGTGGAAGAAGTTCATTTCCCGTCCGTCACACTCCCGCTGACGGAGAAGAGTCGAGTGCTGACGCCGTCCAACCAAGGGGATCTGCACAGCGGCTTATGCCAACGTCCGGCAGGGCTCTTTGACCGAGGCCCCTTCAAGTCGTTCCAGTATACCGCGGTGCTGGAGGATGGCCATGGCTACTATTTCGATCATCGGGATCCGGCGTGGAACAACAAGGAGTTTCTATATGAAGTGGCAGGCCATCCGAAGGAACTGACCTATCACGGAGTTCATCCGGTTCCGCTCGACGAAGCCAATCGACGGCAGTATCGGGTTCCCTACGAGAACAGCGTCGCGAGATTCGAGGGTGGCTGGTACGAGTCGGCGCGGATATACCGGAACTGGGCACTCGAACAGTCGTGGTTTCGCAATCGCCGCATCGGCAATCCCATGCGGGATATCGCCCTGTGGGTGTGGAACCGCGGGGCGATTGATCACGTGATTCCTCCCGTTGAGCAGCTGCGGCAAGACATCGGCGCACCGGTGGCTTTAGACTGGTATTGGTGGCATCACAATCCGTACGACACCGATTATCCCGAGTTCTGGCCGCCGCGGGAAGGCGTGGAGAAGTTCAAAGCCGCCCTGCGACGGCTCTCGGAAGCGGGGATTTTCACTCAGGTGTATACCAATGGCATGGCCTGGGATCTCGATGGCGTATCATGGACCGAAGGTGGCGACGAGTCGGTGGTCGTCAAACGCGATGGACAGCCCTGCGCGGTGGCCTTCAACCGTTTCAACCATCACCGGCTGGGCTTCATCTGCGGCGAAGGGGAGAAGTTTCAACGGAAAATCCGGGCACTGGCCAAGACGTTGCATGAGAGCGGACTGCCCGGCGTCTATCTGGACATGATCGGCTGCGCCTCATACTACAACTGCTACAGCGCGCACCACACACATGCCCCGGGCGGTGGGGACTACCACGTCCGCGGCTACCGGAAACTGATCGAAGACATTCGACGGTAGAACCCTAACATCTTGCTATCCACGGAAGAATGCAACGAGGCGTACCTGGATGTGTTCGACTCGTTGATTGTCCTCAATCCAAGCCAGGAGCGCCTGGGCTACGGAGCCGCGGAGGTCGTTCCGGCGTTCAGCGCGGTATATCATGGCGCCACGGCCCTGTTCGGCAATTACGCGCTACCGGACGGCATTCCCCCCTTCGACCCGCTCTGGCCCGACCAGGAGCGCTGGAAGGACGAGAAAGAATGGCACAAGCTCTTTCCCGACCAGTTTTATGCGGAAATGGCCCGCACCGTGATCTGGGGCATGCAACCAACCGTGTGCAATCTCCAGCAATCCCATACAACAGACGCACGGTTCCAGGCCATCTACGAGTTCATCTGCCAGACCGCGAAATTCTATTACGCGAACCGCGACTTTCTGTACGATGGTGAGATGCTGTCTCCGGGCTCGCTGGAAACCGACACGATTAACGTTGAATTCATGTCGCGCATGATTTTCACCAAAGAGGATGAATACCGGGTTGTCGCAAAGAGCATGCCGGCAATCCTCCATTCCCGCTGGCAGGCGCCGGACGGGCGACGTGCGTTGGTGCTGGCGAACTATTCCGCTGTGGAGCGACACTTCGCCTATCAGAGCGACACCTTGACCGTGTCCGGCCAGGTGATAGCGCCGCATTCCTATCAGTTGACTGAGTATTGAAACTCAGGAAACTAAACTGTCGTTGCCGCCACAGTCCCAACCACTCGCTCACACTCATGGCTCTGTTCAGACGACGTGAGCCGAGCACCCTCCGCCAGGGCGGGGCTGCCGTCTCATTTCGCACCTTCGTTTCCCGCATTCTGGACTATCTGCGCCCCCCACGGTACAATACCAGAGAGAAATTCATATGGGGTGGGATATGGCATCACGAAGCTATTGCCTGACGGTCGCCGCGGCGGTTGCTCTTGCCAGCGTCGCCGTCTTCGGGGCCGACACGAACGACGCGCCGTGGCCGTTTCCCGACATCCCCACACAGGGGGTCGCCAGGCTGTCCGAGGGATGGCGTTTCGCCTGGGACGAGAATGACAAGGGGATGAGCGAGGGATGGTCGTCGCCCGGCTTCAACCGTGAGTCATGGAAGGCCGTCAGCGTACCCGGCGTCTGGGACATGGCACCCGGGAATATTTCTTTGAAAATCCCGCAAGGAGTTGGCTGGTTCGCCTGCAAACTGCGCCTGACGGAGAACTGGAGCGGCGAGCCGACACTGGTGTTCCTCAGCGCGATGTTCAGCGCGGATGTCTGGCTTGACGGCGACTACCTCGGGAACCACAACGGCGGGTACACGCCCTTCGCATTCAGTCTTGACGGCAAACTGAAGCCCGGAACGGAGAAGGAGCTTGTCGTACGGATCGACAACCGCCTCAGCGACAAGTCCATTCCTTCGAGCAAGCTCGGCTGGAATCCATACGGTGGTTTGACACGGGAGGTGTTACTGATCTACCGCCCCCGCCTCCGCGTGGAGGATCTGCGCATGGCCACGAAGATCACGCCGGAAGGCGCTGCCCGCCTCACCATCTCCGGCATCATCTCAAATCGATCGCTGGAGGCTAACGACACTGAGTTGACCGTGCGGATCAAGGCGGCTGACACGGACCGCACCCAGGCGGTCGTCAAATCCTCGACCAAACCGGGCACGGCCGAGCCGTTCAAGCTGGAATTCGAAATCGACAAGGCGCGGCTGTGGTCCCCCGATGATCCCTTCCTCCATACCGTGGAGATGACGTGGCGCGGCACTCCAACGCCACATATCCGCCTTCCCCTTGGTCTCCGCGAAGTCCGCCTCGACGGCCCGCACTTCCTGCTCAACAACAAACGGCTGTGGCTGCAAGGATTCGGACGGCACGAGGATCTTCAGGACAATGGGCCATGCGTCCCGCGCGATTTTGAGGAGCGTGAAGTGCGCAGAATGAAAGACTTCGGAGCCAACCATCTGCGCACCGGCCATTACCCGCAGCATCCCCTCACCTACGCGGCGTGCGACAGGATCGGCATGCTCGCCTTCGCCGAGATTCCCGCCTGGCAGCTCAATCGGGCGTGGGCGCAGACCGACCAGGCCTGGAACGACTGGGCCGAGCCGCAGATAGCGGAGATGATCCACTGGTATGGCAATTTCTCGTCCATCATCAGCTGGGGCTCCGCCAACGAAATGGGAGAAGCCACCGAGTACAACCAGCGCTCCGTCGCCTATATAAAGGAAAAAGATCCGACGCGGCTGCCGATGATCGTCGTCGCCGCCATCGGCAGCCCCGAACTGTACAAGCTGCTGCCGATGGCCGGACGCAATCTGCATTACGGGTGGTATCATTCAAAACGCGTCTACGACGGACTGCGCGCCGGACTTGAGGCGAACGTGAAATTCGCCGAGGAGGTTAATACGCCAATCTGGGTCTCGGAGCTTGGCGCGCAGGGGCAGACGGGAGCTTTCACCGGCGGCTACAACGACGAGCTTCGCGGTTCCGAAACCTATTTGGACAAAGTTGTCCGCTTCGGGTTCCAATACAGCGCCGTCACCTCGGAGAGGGTCTCGGGAATCGGCGTGTGGACCTGGTCGGACTTCGTCCGCGCCGGAACGGTGAACAGCCACGGGATCTTCGGCCTCGGCCGCGAAAGTAAGATTGTGGCGTACACCATCCGCAATCTCTTCGCCGGCGACCTCCGGCTATTCCTCTGCGAGGATGACACCAGCTGCAAAGCTGGCGGAGCCTTCCACGCCAAGGCACACATCTTCAATCCGAAACTCCAAGAGGTTCCCGCCGGATTGACCGTCAACTGGAAGATCACGCGCGGCGCGGAGACGTTGCTCGCCGGGAAGTCGCCTGTGGCGGAAGGCAAGGCGCGCGCGCTGCCCGCTGGGGAGATCACGTGGAACATCCCGACGGAGGCGAAAGGCATGTTCTCTCTCTGGGCTGAACTGGTCGACGCCAAGGGCGTCCAACTTCACGCCAACGCCGTCCACTTCGGCGCGGGAGAACCTGCGGAAGTCCCCGGCGCGCTCATGCTTACGGTGACATCCAAAGGGCAACCCTCGGACGCCACCGCGGAATTCGCGGGGATGAAACTGCCGATCTACGCCGATCCCGGCCTGCTCATTCCACTGCCGGCCGGCGAATATGAGTTCACGATCAGGCGCAAAGGGGAATCGCGGCCGCTCAAGGTGAGCATAACGTCAGGCAAGGCTTTCACCTCAACGTTGGATATCATTCCGTGAGACGCGGTCGGACTATATTCATTCCCGCTCTTCTGGCCGCTTTTCTGGCGTCCATATGGATCTTCTCCGCCGCCAGGCACGCCTTCGACGACGACGAGTTCCAGCACGCCCACCTCGCCTGGCTGCTGCACCATGGCGCCGTCCCCTACAAGGATTTTTTTGAGCATCATCTGGTCACCTATCACCGTCTGATGGCGCCGCTCTTCAATCTCGGTGAGGCGGCGTGGCAGATCTTTTTGTTCAGGGGTATAAGTCTGCTCGCCGCGGCGGGCGCGCTGGTGCTGCTCTACCGCGGCGGCAGAAGCCTGGGACTGTCTCCGCTGTCCGCCTTCACAGGCGTCTGGCTGCTGGGGCTCGCTCCCATGTTCCTTCTGAAGATGACGGAAGCCAGGCCGGAGGCGTTGGCGATCCTCGCGTTCGCGGGCGCGCTCAGCCTGACCTTCGCGCAATCCGCCGAATCTCCCGAACCGCTGCCGCGGAAGAACCGATGGAGATTCGTGGGTGTCGGCATCCTCATCGGAGCGATGACGCTATTCAGCCAGAAATATGTCATCGCCGCCGGGACAGTGCTGGCAGCTTTGTATTTTCTTCATGGCTGGAAGCCGGCGACGCTCGTCGCCGCAGCCTTCGGCGCGTGTCTGGCGGCCTACGCCTGCTGGATGCTCGCGATCGGCGCGGGCGGCGCGGCGTTCGAGTCGCTGATACTGCTCAACCTCGGCTGGAAATACTCCTTCTCGCCGTCGGGATATTTCGTGGAATTGTTCACGACCGCCGGCATCCTCATAGTGGGTGGCGTGTTCGGTATTCTGCGGGCGTTGTTCCAGGGGAACCGCAGACGCCAGGCCTTCGCCTTAGCGACCTTGCTTGCGGGATGCGTCGCGCAGATCCTGCTGGTGCCAGTCCCCTACCGGCAGTCGTTCCTGCCGTTGCTGGCGATACTGTCCCTTGGCGCGATGTTTTTCGCCTCGTCGATCTTCCATCTCGCCGCGGCGGCGCGCCGCGAATGGCTGACACTCGTCATCCCGCTGCTCCTCGGAACCTCCTCGATGGCCGCCCTGCCGCGGCAACTGTCCGCCGACAACCGCGCCGACCTTTTGCTGATGAGGTCAGTCGCGGAAACCGCGCCATCCGGCCCCGTGTTCGACGGCCGGGGATTGCTATTTTTCAGGCCGCACGTCGGACGCCACGCCTGCATGCATCAGGAGATTTTGATGATGCTTGACGCCAATGAATACGCGCAATCGGTTGTCAATGAGCTGAAAGAAGCCGGCTTCCCGCCCGTCCTGCGCGACTACCGCGTGCGAATCATGCCTGATGCGATCCTTTCCTTCATTGCGGAGAACTATCTGCCCACAGGAATCCCGGAGCTGCTCGTCGCGGGCATCGCCAAACAACGGATCGCCCCCGGCAAAACCGAGACCATCGACATCATGGCCTCCGGCGCCTGGCAGGCGTCGTGGAGCGGCGGAAATATTTCAATGGACGGAAAGCCTCTCGTCCAAAACCGTCCCTTTTCACTCGAGAAAGGCGAACACGCGATGACTGCCGACGGACTCGTCTGGAATTTCCGCCTCGAACGTAAGTATGGGGGGCGGTGAAATGAAGTCAATGCGAGAAAACTATGCGCTTCAGAGGCTGCCGGAACTGCTTGCAGCCGTTCTGTTGATTTTTCTTGCCATCTGCATGCTACGGCATGTCCTGCTCACCGTGCCGTTCCCGTATCCCGTGGAATATGGTGAGGGGGTGACGGTCAACTGGACTCTGCGCGCCAGCCAAGGATTGACGATCTACCCACAGGTCGGCGCCGATACTATCCCGTGGCTCCACAACCCCTACGGCCCCTTGTGGTTTTATATCGCCGCGCCATTTGTCAGCGCCGGGAACAGCGTCTTCATGATGTCGAGAATCCTGTCGTTGATCGGATTCCTCGCCTGCGTCCTTCTCCTTTACCGTTTCTGCCGTCGCGAGCTTTCGCCGGCGGCGGCGGTGGGCGCCTGCGCGTTGCTCGCGGCGTCGCCGCTCGTGTGGCGCTACGCGGCGATGGCCCGCGTGGACCTTCTCGCGCTCGCCACATCACTCGCCGCAGTCTGGTTTCTGGAGATCGCCGGGGACAAAGCAAAGGCACACGTTCCATCCGGAGGCGTTCAGGTGGCTGACCTTCTCTACCTACTGGCCGGTCTCGCCGCCGCCGTGACGGTGCTGATGAAGCCATTGTTCATCGCGGCCCTGCTCGCCGGGGCAGTGGTTGGTTTCCGCAAA